>JASLEG010000130.1 GCA_030151225.1 Burkholderia sp.
CGGTTTTTGGCGCGGCCACGGGTGATAGAATGGCCCGCAACCTGGCGTCCGATCGTTCGAACCGGACAGGTAAGTCCACGCAACGAGAACAACCATCGACAAGCCCTTGAGCAAGTATCCGTATCCCATTCCGAGCCGCGAAGAGATTCTCGGCGTGCTGCGCACGAGCGAAGCACCGCTGGTCGCGAACGACATCGCCGAAGCCCTGTCGATCAAGCGCCAGGAACGCGAGGGTTTCTTCCGGCGCGTCGCCGCCATGGAGCGCGACGGCCAGATCCGGCTCGACAAGCACGGGCACTATCAACTGACCCATCCGTCGAATTTCGTGGCCGGCCGCGTGCAGGGCCATCGCGACGGCTACGGCTTCCTGATCCGCGACGACGCCCAGGACGACCTGTTCCTGCCGAGCGGCGAGATGCAGAAGGTCATGCACAACGATCGCGTGCTCGCGCGCATCGTCGGCTACGACCGGCGCGGGCGCCCCGAAGGACACGTCGTGGAGGTCACCGATCGCGCCAACAAGCGTGTGATCGGCCGCCTGCTCAGCGAGAACGGCGCGCTGATCGTCGCCCCCGAGGACAAGCGCATCGGGCACGACATCCTGATCACGCAGAACGTCAAGAAGGCCAAGCCCGGCCAGGTGGTGGTGGTCGAGCTGACCGAATTCCCGAGCCGCCACTCGCAGCCGCTCGGCCGCGTGGTCGAGGTGCTCGGCGACATCGACGATCCGGGCATGGAGATCGAGATCGCCGTGCGCAAGTACGGCGTGCCGCACGAGTTCAGCGCGGCCGCCATCTCCGCCTCGGCCGCGCTGCCCGACAAGGTGCGCCCGATCGACCTGCGCTATCGCGTGGACCTGCGCGACGTGCCGCTCGTCACGATCGACGGCGAGGACGCGCGCGACTTCGACGATGCCGTGTACTGCGAGCCGATGAAGGTCGGCCGCGGCGACGGCTACCGCCTGATCGTCGCGATCGCCGACGTGTCGCATTACGTGAAGCCGGGCGAGGCGCTCGACGTGGACGCGCTCGAGCGCAGCACCTCGGTGTACTTCCCGCGCCGCGTGATCCCGATGCTGCCCGAGAAGCTGTCCAACGGCCTGTGCTCGCTGAACCCGGCCGTGGATCGCTGCACGCTCGTCTGCGACATGGTGGTGACCGCGCGCGGCGAGGTGAAGGCCTACCAGTTCTATCCGGCCGTGATCCACTCGGCCGCGCGCCTGACCTACACCGAGGTCGCGGCCGTGCTCGGCAACACCAAGGGCCCGGAAGCCGCGCGTCGCGCCGATCTGCTGCCGTACCTGCAGAACCTGTACGGCGTGTTCAAGGCGCTGTTCGCGGCGCGCCAGAAGCGCGGCGCGATCGACTTCGACACCACCGAGACCTACATCGTCTGCAATGCGCAGGGCAAGATCGAGCAGATCCTGCCGCGTCAGCGCAACGACGCGCACAAGCTGATCGAGGAATGCATGCTGGCCGCGAACGTCTGCGCGGCCGACTTCATGAAGCGCCACAAGCAGCCGGGCATGTACCGCATCCACGCGGGCCCGACCGCCGAGAAGCTCGAGAACCTGCGCTCGTTCCTGCGCGGCATGGGCCTCGCGCTCGGTGGCGGCGACACGCCCCACGCGAGCGACTACGCGGCCCTGATGGCGAAGATCCGCGAGCGGCCCGATGCGCAGATGCTGCAGCCGATGCTGCTGCGCTCGATGCAGCAGGCCGTCTACAGCCCCGACAACATCGGCCACTTCGGCCTCGCCTACGACGCCTACGCGCACTTCACGAGCCCGATCCGCCGCTATCCGGATCTGCTCACGCACCGCGCGATCTACGCGATCCTGTCGGGGCAGAAGTACACGCCGAAGACGCCCGACGGCGTGGCGCTGAACACGGCGATCTCGCCGCGCGCCCGCGCGATGCAGAAGGAGGACGACGCCGCGCACAGCCGCACCCGCAACACCCACAACGCGATCTGGGAAGAGCTCGGCCTGCACTGTTCGGCCAACGAGCGGCGCGCCGACGAAGCCTCGCGCGACGTCGAGGCCTGGCTCAAGTGCTACTTCATGCGCGACAAGCTCGGCGAGGAATACGGCGGCGTGGTCAACGGCGTGACGCCGTTCGGCATCTTCGTGCAGCTCGACACGCTGTTCATCGAGGGGCTCGTGCACGTCACGGAACTCGGCTCGGACTACTTCCAGTACGACGAGATCAAGAACGAGTTGCGCGGCGAGCGCACCGGCATCCGCTATCGGCTGTCGGATCGCGTGCGCGTGCAGGTCGGCCGCGTCGATCTCGATGCGCGCAAGATCGATTTTCGTCTGGTGCGCGACACGCCGTTGAAGGCGCCGCGCGGTGGCGCTCCCGTGCAGGGCGGCGGTGAGCGTGGCGCGGCGCGTGTGCGACCGATGGCGGGCGTGACCAGCGAGGACGACACGCCGGCGCGCGGCGGCAAGGCGCCCAATGTGCAGGCGCCGGCCGCGAAGGAGTCGCATCCCTCGCGCACGGCGTCCCGCAAGAAGGGCGGCCCGGGCGGTCAGGGCGGCCCGGCCACGAAGTCGGCGGCCAAGAAGGCGCGCCCCCGCAAGAAATATTGAGGCCGCGGCCGGCGCAGCGATGCGCCGGCCCGCGCGCTCGATGCATTTGAACGCCGCGTTGTCAGGCCGCGAGGCCCGCCACGCGGCGCTTTCCGTTTCGCCATTCCCGCGCGGGCGCACGAGGCTCCGCGCGATCAGATCAAGGTTGGTCCAGTCATGTCACGTTTGAAGGTTCTCTACGGGTTTCACGCCGTCACCGCGCGCCTGCGCCACGACGCCTCGACGGTTGCCGAGGTGCTGTACGACCAGACGCGGCGCGATCGCCGCATGACCGACTTCCTCGCCACCGCCAAGGAAGCCGGCGTGCGCCTGATCGCGGCCGACGAGACGCGGCTCTGGGGCCTCGCGCACACCGAGCGCCACCAGGGCGTGGTGGCGCGCGTCGAGGATCTGCCGCTCGCGCAGAACCTGGCCGAGCTGCTCGACGGCATCCAGGGCCCGGCGCTGCTGCTGGTGCTCGACGGCGTGACCGACCCGCACAATCTCGGCGCCTGCCTGCGGGTGGCCGATGCGGCCGGCGCGCACGCGATCATCGCCCCGCGCGACCGCGCGGTGGGCCTGAACGCGACCGCCGCGAAGGTGGCGAGCGGCGCGGCCGACACGGTGCCGTATATCACGGTGACCAACCTCGCGCGCGCGCTGCGCGAGCTCAAGGACGCCGGCGTGTGGGTGATCGGCACGGCCGACGATGCGCAGGCGAGCCTCTACGAGACCAAGCTCGAAGGCCCGGTCGCGCTGGTGATGGGCGCCGAGGGCGAGGGCATGCGCCGCCTCACGCGCGACACCTGCGACGACGTGATGAACATCCCGATGGCCGGCAGCGTCGAGAGCCTGAACGTGTCGGTGGCGAGCGGCGTGTGCCTGTACGAGGCGGTGCGCCAGCGGCGCGTGGCCGCCGCGGCGAAGTAGGCCGATGGCGTTCGTTCGTCGCGCGTGCGTGGCCGCCTCGGCCGCCGCGCTCGCGCTGCTCGCCGCCTGTGCCTCGCCCACGCTGGTGGATCGTGGCAGCTACGTGGCCGACACGAGCCACCCGGCGAAGGGCGCCGATTCGCGGGTGCGCTTCCTCGTCATGCACTACACCGAGTCGGACGACGCGCGCGCGCTGTTCGTGCTGACCCACGACGAGGTCAGCGCGCACTACCTGGTGCCGAGCCATCCGCCGCGCCGCAACGGCGAGCCGGTGGTGCTGCAGCTGGTGCCGGAAAGCGAACGCGCATGGCATGCGGGCGTCAGCGACTGGCAGGGCACCACCGAGCTGAATGCAGCGTCGATCGGCATCGAGATCGTCAACGCCGGGCCGCTCGACGCACCCGCCGACCGCACCTGGCAGCCGTATGCGCCCGACCAGGTCGAGGCCGTGGTGAAGCTCGCGAAGGACATCGTCACGCGCTATCGGATCCCGCCCACGCGGGTGGTGGCCCACAGCGACATCGCTCCGCAGCGCAAGATCGATCCGGGGCCCGCCTTCCCGTGGCTCACGCTGTATCGCGCCGGCATCGGTGCGTGGCCCGACGCTGCCACCGTGGCCGCGCGGCTCGCGGGCCGGGCGCCGGGCGATCCGGCCGACGTACGCGGCCTGCAGCTGAAGCTCGCGCACTACGGCTACGACGTGGCCACCGACGGCGTGCTCGACGCGCGCACGCGGCGCGTGTTCGCGGCCTTCCAGATGCACTTCCGGGCCGCCGACTACTCGGGCAATCCGGACGCGCAGACCGATGCGATCGCTCAGGCGCTGCTCGACAAGTACTTCCCCGCGATCGCGGCGCAGACCGCGCAAACGGCACCGCCGGCCGCGAAAATCGACGCTGCGCCGATCGACCTCCGGTAAACTCCCGGGTTTTCGCCATCAGCGCATTGCTTCCCACCATGACTCAAGACGAACTCAAACGCCTCGTCGGCCAGGCCGCCGCCGACTACGTGCTGCAAACCGTGCCCGAGGGCTCGGTGATCGGCGTCGGCACCGGCTCCACCGCGAACTGCTTCATCGACGCGCTGGCCGCGATCAAGGGCCGCTATCGCGGCGCGGTGTCGAGTTCGATCGCCACCACCCGGCGCCTCGAATCGCACGGCATCCGTGTGTTCGATCTGAACGAGATCGACGGCCTGCAGGTGTACGTCGACGGCGCCGACGAGATCGACGCGAGCGGCGCGATGATCAAGGGCGGGGGCGGCGCGCTCACGCGCGAGAAGATCGTGGCGTCGGTGTCGGGCACCTTCGTGTGCATCGCCGACGCCAGCAAGCGCGTGGCCACGCTCGGCGGCTTCCCGCTGCCCGTGGAAGTCGTGCCGATGGCGCGCACCGCGATCGGCCGGCAGCTCACCGCGCTCGGCGGCGTGCCGGTGCTGCGCGTGACGAAGGACGGCTCGCCTTACCTGACCGACAACGGCAACGAGATCCTCGACGTGAAGGGGCTGTCGATCACCGACCCGCGCGCGCTCGAAGCCACCGTGAACGGCTGGCCCGGCGTGGTGACGGTGGGCCTGTTCGCGCAACGCGGTGCGGACCTCTGCCTGCTGGGCGGAGAAAACGGTGTCGAATCGATCGATTATCGAACGCTTTAAATAGGGATTTAATTCATAAAAACGGTTCGCGATCCAAAAAAACCACGAATCGTGAAGCCTTCGACAGACGCAAACGTTTTGCCATCCTGACCAGTTGCCCGACCGCCTTTTATCAGGCCTGTCGGGCATTTTTTTGCTATAGGATGTCTAATCGAAATCGTAAGAGGGATTACCCTCTCAGGTTTTTTCCAGATAGCGCTGCGGTGCCGAACTCAGCAACGTATCGAACATAAGAACAATGGATTCGCTCCCGCGATTTCCAGGCGAGAGACACAACAAGCATCGAGAGAGCAGTAAAAGGGGCCAGGCCGGGACTGCGTAGGCAGCACGCCAACACAGAGTCGTCGTAACGGGGAGGTCTCGTATGGAACAAACCAAAGAAAAAGACAGGTCGCTCGTCAGCAAGGTCATGGATGGCCTGGTGGCGGGCATCGTGGAAGACAAGTACGGCGGCATCCTGCCGCCGCAGGACGTGCTGTCGAGAGATTTCGACGTCAGTCGCACGGTCATGCGCGAGGCGCTCTCGATGCTGCTCGCGCGCGACATGCTCGACGTGCGCCCGAAGGTGGGCACGCGCGTGCGACCGATGCGCGACTGGCGCATGATCGACGAGGACGTCGTGAACTGGCGCTTCCGCGCCAAGCCCGATCCGCAGTTCATGCGCGACGTGCTCGAATTCCGCATGCTGATCGAACCGCGCGCCGCCGGGCAGGCTGCCGAGCGCGCGAATGCGGCCGAGATCGCCGGCATCCGCGAGGCGTTCGACGCGTTCCGCTCGCTGCAGGCCGGCGAGGCCGGCTACGACGAGGCGGACGAGCGCCTGCATGCGCGCATCGTGCAGGCGAGCGGCAATCAGTTCTTCCAGCAGATGAGCGCGATCATTTGCGGCGCGCTGCGCCTCGTGCGCGAGCAGACCGCCTCGCGCGAGAACGTGCACGATCGCCTGGTGGATCTGCACGGCCGCGTGGTCGGCGCGATCGAGCGGCGCGATGCGCGTGCGGCGGAGGCCGCCGCACGCGAGCTGATCGACATGACCGACGACGCGAACGCGCCGCTCGAGATCCGCGCGGCGGGCTGACGCCGAAGCGACATCGGGCGACCGGGGCACGACCGGCTTCGACGCGGCAGCGCACATCGGCGGCGGACCGTTATCATGACGGTCCGCCGCCGGTCGTTCCGGTGTTGATTTCCCGTCGAATCCCGATCCCGATGAACGTTCCTTCCTCCTCGCCGATCCGTTTCGGCATCGTCGGCGCGGGCGCGATCGCGCGCCGCTTCGCCCAGTCGCTGCAGCACGTGGCCGATGCCAGGCTCGCGCAGGTGTGGGCGCGCCGGCCCGAAGCCGCCGCGGCCTTCTGCGCCGACTTGGGCGGCACCCCCGCCGCCAGCTTCGCGGCGCTCTGCGCGTCGGACGTCGACGCGATCTACATCGCCACGCTCAACGACAGCCATGCCCGCTATGCCTGCGCCGCGCTCGCGGCCGGCAAGGCCGTGCTGTGCGAGAAACCGGCCACCGTGAACCTGCGCGAACTCGACGCCGTGCTGGCCGCGGCCCGCTCGTCTAACCGGCTTTTCATGGAGGCGATGAAGCCGCCGTTCTATCCGCTGTACCGGCGCCTGCGCGAGCACCTGGCCGCCGATCCGCTCGGCCCGATCCGGCTGGTGCGCGCGGGCGGTTCGTTTTCCACGGTGCCGCCCGGGCACACGAGTTTCGACTTCGACACCGCGGGCGGCGCGCTGCTCGACATCGGCATCTACGAGATGTTCCTGGCGGTGGACTGGCTCGGCGCGCCGCTCGACGTGCAGACGCTGGGCCGCGTCGGCGCGAGCGGCGTGGACGTGTTCGCGAGCGTGAACAGTCGCCACGAGCACGGCATCGCGCAGCTGTTCTGCGGGCTCGACACGATGGGGCGCGGCGACGCGCTGCTCGGTGCCGAGGGCGGCACCGTGACGATTCACGAGAACTGGTGGAATCCGGCGAAGGCGACGATCCGCTACACGGACGGCCGGGTGGTCGAGCTCGACGAGCCGTTTTCGGGCGGCGGCCTCAACTACGAGACCGAGCACTTCTGCGCGTTGCTGCGCGAAGGGCGTACCGAAAGCCCGGTGATGACGCATGCGATCTCGCGCGGCATGATCGCGATGACCGATGCGGCGCGCGCGGCGCTGGGCGTGAGATTTGCAGCGGATGCGGCCGAAGCCGACGCTGCCGGCACCGCGCCCTGACGACGGACGACGCTCAATGCCGGCCGGGCAGGGCCAGCCGGCGTTCCCACCAGCGCTGCACCCATTCGAGGAGCTGGCACAGCACCCAGTACACGGCCGCGGCGGCCAGGTACAGCGGCAGCGGCTGATAGGTCGAGGCGATGATTTCCTGCGCGCTGCGCAGCAGCTCGGTCACGGTGATCACCGACACCAGCGAGGTGTCCTTGAGCAGGCTGATCAGGCTGTTCGACAGGCTCGGCACGGCGATCCGCAGCGCCTGCGGGCCGATCACGTAGCGCAGCGTCTGCCCCCACGACAGCCCGAGGCTGTAGGAGGCGAGCCACTGGCCGTTCTCGATGCCGTTGATCGCGCCGCGCATGCTTTCGGACATGTAGGCCGCCACGTTGGCCGACAGCGCGATCACGCCGGCCGGCGTCGGGTCGAGCGAGATGCCGAAGCTCGGCAGCCCGTAGTAGATCACGAAGATCTGCACCAGCAGCGGCGTGCCGCGCATCACGCTCACATAGACGCGCGCGAGCGCGTTCAGCACGCGGCTCTGCGCGATGCCCATCAACGCGAGCACCACGGCCGCGATCAGGCCGAACACCATCGACAGGACGGCGAACTTGACGGTCAGCACCGCGCCCTGTGCGAGCACGGGCATGGAATCGACGAGCAGGGAGGTAATCGACATGGCGGAGAAACGTGGGAGGCGTGAGAGGCGATGAGGCGTGGACGCCGGCGCACCCGGTAGCGGAACAAGGCGCCATCATAAACCGGACGGAATCAATGCGAAGGGCGGCATCGTCACCGATGCCGCCCTTCGTCGTGCCGCGCGCCGACTTACTTGATCGGCTTCGAGACGTCGATGCCGAACCACTTGTCCGAGATCTTCGTGAACGTGCCGTCGGCTTCGAGCTGCGTCATCGCATCCGCGATCGCCTTCGCGAACTTCGGATTGCCCTTCTTGAACGGGATGCCCGACGGATCGGCCGAGCCGACCGTGGCGCCCGTGCGCAGCGGCAGTTGCGAGTTCTTCAGCAGGTA
The DNA here is from genome assembly GCA_030151225.1 of Burkholderia sp. Taxonomy (GTDB): domain Bacteria; phylum Pseudomonadota; class Gammaproteobacteria; order Burkholderiales; family Burkholderiaceae; genus Burkholderia. The sequence goes on from JASLEG010000130.1 coordinate 8,408, forward strand.
GGCCAGCATCAGGCGATCGTTGAGCGCCGCGTCCAGACGGCCGGCGGCCAGGTCACGCAGATACTCGGGCGCGCCGGGGTAGGTCTTCACGTCGATGCCGGGCACCGACTTGGCCATGTCCATGTAGTTGGTGCCGAGGCCGACGCCGAGCTTCTTGCCCTTCAGGTCGTCGAGCGACTTGAACTCGCGCGTGTCGTCCTTGCGCTGGATCAGCTGCGCGGCCGAGTACGTGTAGGCCGGCGAGAAGTCGAGCACTTCCTTGCGCTTGTCGGTGATGCCGACCTGGTTCACGATCACGTCGAACTTGCCCGCCTGCAGGCCCGCGATGATGCCGCTCCATTCGGTCGTGACGAATTCCGGCTTCAGGCCCAGCTTGGCGGCCACGGCCTTGGCGATGTCCACGTCGTAGCCGACCAGCTCGCCCGACGGCGCCTTCGAGTCGAACGGGGGGAAGGTGCCCTCCAGGCCGATGCGCAGCGTGCCGCGCTGCTTGGCGGCATCGAGGATGTCGGCCGCATGCGCGGTCGCGGCGACGAGCGTGGCGCCGATCAGGCCGGCGCTCAGAAGCTTCTTCAACGACACAATCTTCATTCTGTTCCCTGTGATGCCCGCGACGGGCGTTGACGATGGTGGCCAATCATAGTGAAAACACAATTGACGGCCAACTATCGTTTGTCTATTTCTATATAACCGGGTGCCGGTTTGTTCAGCCGCGCGCGATGGCCTTCACGCACTCGGCCACCAGCGGCGGGCCGCGATAGATGAAGCCGGTGTAGAGCTGCACCAGCGATGCGCCGGCCGCGAGTTTCGCACGCGCGTCCTCGCCCGAGAAGATGCCGCCAACCCCGATGATCGGCACCGCGCTGCCGAGTTCGGCGTGCAGCTTGCGGATCACCTCGTTGGACGCGTCGAACACCGGGCGGCCCGACAGGCCGCCGGCCTCGTCGGCGTGCTGCATGCCCTGCACGGCCGTGCGCGACAGCGTGGTGTTGGTGGCAATCACCGCCTCGATCTGGTGACGCAGCAGCAGCGCGGCGATCTCGCGGACCTGATCGTCGTCGAGGTCGGGGGCGATCTTCAGCGCGAGCGGCACCATCTTGCCGTGCAGGTCGGCCAGGCGCGCCTGCTTGTCCTTCAGCGCGGCGAGCAGCGCGTCGAGCGCGTCGTTGCCCTGCAGCTGGCGCAGGTTCTTGGTGTTCGGCGACGAGATGTTGATCGTCACGTAGCTCGCGAACGGATAGACGCGCTCGAGGCAGTACAGGTAATCCTCGGCGGCGCGCTCGATCGGGGTGTCGGCGTTCTTGCCGATGTTCAGGCCCAGCACGCCGCGATAGCGCGCGGCCTGCACGTTGCGCATGAACTGGTCGACGCCCTGGTTGTTGAAGCCCATCCGGTTGATCACCGCGTTCGCTTCCGGCAGACGGAAGATGCGCGGGCGCGGATTGCCCGGCTGCGCGCGCGGCGTGACCGTGCCCACCTCGATGAAGCCGAAGCCGAGCGCGGCCAGCCCGTCGATGCAGGCGCCATCCTTGTCCAGCCCGGCCGCGAGCCCCACCGGGTTGCGGAAGGTCAGGCCCATCACCGTGCGCGGCACGTCCGGCACGGCCGGCGCGAGCAGGCTCGCGAGGCCGGTGCGGCCGGCGGCGCCGAGCATGCGCAGGGTCAGGTGGTGGGCATCTTCGGCGTCCATCCTGAACAGGGACGCGCGGGCGAGCGGGTAAAGGGAGCTGAACACGGCGGGAGGCGGGCGAAGCCGGAAAAGTGATAACCCGGCATTTTAACCGAACGGCGCGCGCCGCCGGCCAAGTTCAGCGCGTGCCGCCGTGGCCGCCCGGCAGGGGCGCGCGCGCGAGCGCGGCGTCCACCGGCGGCAGATCCACGGTGTCCGGGTCGAGCGGTTTCCAGCGCCCGTCCACGAGCCCCTCCAGCGGCCGGAAGTTCGCCTTGTAGGCCATCTTGCGGCTCTCGCGGATCCAGTAGCCGAGATACACGTAGGGCAGGCGCAGGCTGCGGGCCTGCTCGATCTGCCAGAGGACGTTGTAGGTGCCGTAGCTCGCGTGCACGTCCTCGGGCTCGAAGAACGTGTAGACCGAGGACAGCCCGTCGCCGAGGATGTCGATCATGCTGATCATGCGCAGCGTGCCGGGCTGGCCGGGTTCGGCCGGCTCGGCGTCGCGGAATTCCACCAGCCGCGAGTTGATCCGGCTCTGCAGCAGGAACTGCTCGTACTGGTCGCGGCTGTCGCGATCCATGCCGCCGCCCGCGTGTCGCGCCGACTGATAGCGCATGTAGAGCGCGTAATGCTCTTCGTCGTAGTGCAGCGGCGAGACCGACGCGACCAGCGCGCGATGGCGGCTCCACATCTTGCGCTGGGTGCGGTTCGGCATGAATGCGTCCACCGGCACGCGCACCGGGATGCAGGCGCGGCAGCCGTCGCAATAGGGGCGATAGGTGAACACGCCCGAGCGCCGGAAGCCGGCCTTCACCAGCTCGGTGTAGATGTCGGAATTGATCAGGTGGCTCGGCGTGGCCACCTGGGAGCGTGCCACGCGGCCGTCGAGATAACTGCACGGGTAGGGCGCCGTCGCGTAGAACTGCAGGGCGGACAGCGGTGAAAGCGGCAACTCGGTGGGATGAGTCATGGGCAGCTCTCGACGAGGCGGATGAGGATCGCGTCAGCGGGCCGGGCGAAGGTCGCCGGGCCGCGCTGCGCGCCGAGCCGGGCCCGAACGGATGCCGCAGGCCGGGCCGGTGCGGCGGCAGACGACGCGCGGCGTGCGCGCCTTGGCCGGCGCGAGATGCGGCGCGTGCGAGGCGGGATTCGTCAGGGTGGGCATCGGCTGTCGTATCGGGTGAGGCCGGCCTCGGCGAGCCCGGGCCGGTCGGATGACGACAAAGGTAACATGAAAATTCTCGCGCACGCGCGTGTTGCGTGGCCGGCACGGTGCGCGGCCGCGTGGCGTCAGGGGGCGGCCTGCGGCTCGGTCAGTACCGCGAGCGCGTGCTTGTCGAACTGCCAGGCGATGTCGGGTTCGGCCACGGTGCGGCGCACGTGCGCGACGAACTCGCGGCGGCCGATCTCGCGGCCGCCGAGCGAGGCGAGGTGCCCGGTGTTCTGCTGGCAGTCGATCAGCGTCACGCCCTGCGTGCGCAGATGCGCGACCAGGCAGGCCAGCGCGATCTTCGAGGCGTCGCTGACCTTCGCGAACATCGATTCGCCGAAGAACATCGTGCCGAACGCCACGCCGTACAGGCCGCCCACGCGCTCGCCGTCGAGCCAGGTCTCGATGCTGTGCGCGTGGCCCGCGCGATGCAGGGCCGAGTAGGCCGCCACGATCTCGTCGGTGATCCAGGTGCCGCGCTGGCCGTCGCGCGGGGCGTTCGCGCAGGCGCGCATCACCGCGGGGAAGTCGCGGTCGACGCGCACTTCCCAGCGCGGCTCGCGTTGCACGCGGCGCAGCGTCTTGCGAAAGGTGGCGGACACGCGGAATTCGGCCGGCGCGAGGATCATGCGCGGATCGGGGCTCCACCACAGCACGGGCTGGCCGTCGGAATACCAGGGGAAGATGCCGCGATGATAGGCGTCGGCCACGCGCTGCGGGCTCAGCGTCTCGCTCGCGGCGAGCAGGCCGGGGGCGCTGCTCGATTCGCCGAGCGCGCGTTCGACGTCCGGGAACGGATCGCGGGCACCGAGCCACGGAACCATGCGCCGCCCGTCAGCCGTTGCGCAGCGAGCGGAAGATGTCGCCGGTGTGCACGCCGAAGCTGCCGGCGGCGCGATCGGCGAAGAACAGGCGCAGCGTCTGGCTGACGGTGGGGAAGGCGATGTCGTCCCAGGGGATGTCCGCCTCGTCGAACAGGCGCACTTCCAGGCTTTCCTCGCCGGCCTCGTACTCGGGGCCGGTCAGGCGCGCCAGATAGAACAGGTGCACCTGATGCACGTGCGGCACGTTCAGCAGCGTGAACAGGCTCTGCACTTCCACGCGCGCGCCGGCTTCCTCGAGCGTTTCGCGGGCAGCCGCCTCCGAGGTGGTTTCGCCCATTTCCATGAAACCCGCCGGCAGCGTCCAGTAGCCGTGGCGCGGCTCGATCGCGCGCCGGCACAGCATCACCTGATCGCCCCACACGGGCACGGTGCCGACCACGTTGCGCGGATTCTGGTAATGGATCGTGCCGCAATTGTCGCAGACGAAGCGTTCGCGGTTGTCGCCTTGGGGGATGCGCGCGATGACCTCGTGGCCGCAGACTGAGCAGAATTTCATAGGGATGGGGAACGAAAGGGTGATGCGAGTGTATCACCGGGCGGGGCGTTTCCAGAAAGGCGCGGGGGCGAAGCAGGCGGGAAATGCGGAGGATATTCTGCGTGAACGACGAGCGTGCAGTGATCGCGGAGCGCCCGCTTCATTGGGCCGTTCATGCGCAGAAAATGAAAAAGGCCACAAGCTGTCAAGCGTTGTGACCTGATTCAATGCGACTTGGTTGCGGGGACAGGATTTGAACCTGTGACCTTCGGGTTATGAGCCCGACGAGCTGCCAGACTGCTCCACCCCGCGTCCGTCAGAAGAATTGAATTATAGAACGTTTCCGGCGGCGTGTGCAAGCGTTTTATCTGTCCCCGGCACTGCCTCGTGCGCGAGGACGCTGCGCTAGAATCGTCGACGCATCCCGCCCTTTCATTTCACTGTCTCGTTCAGTCGGACCTGGCGCACTCCATGCACTTCGCTCACCGTTCCCGCGACACGTTCCCGATCCCGGTTTCTCATGCCCGGCCGCCTCTTGCGCAGGAGGCGCGATGAAGCTGCCCGCCTATGCCTGGCTCGCCATCGCGATCGTGGCCGAGGTGATCGGCACCTCGGCGCTGCGCGCCTCGGAGGGCTTCACGCGGCTCGCGCCCACGCTGGTGGTGGTGGCCGGTTACGGCGTGGCGTTCTACGGGCTGTCGCTGACGCTGAAGTCGATGCCGGTCGGCATCGTCTATGCGATCTGGTCGGGGGCGGGGATCGTGCTGATCACACTGGTGGCGATCGTGCTGTATCGGCAGGTGCCGGATTGGCCGGCCGTGCTCGGCCTCGCGCTGATCATCGCCGGCGTGGTGGTGCTGAACCTGTTTTCGAAGATGCAGGCGCACTGAGCGCCTGCCCCGTGCCGTCGATCAGTCGTCGTAATCGTCGTCGGACATGAAGGCGCGCATGAACACCAGCGCGCCCCAGCCCCACACGGCGTTGGCCGCGAAGCCGACGGCGAGCGGCGAGAGCATGTTGCCGGCCGGCCAGATGCCGCGCAGCGGATCGATCACGAACACGCGCGCCGCGGTCGGCACGATGCCGCCGAACACGAGCGCCTGAATCCACGGTGCGCGCCGCTCGGGCGACACGCGCAGCAACCACGCCATCAGGATCGCCCACACCGCGCTGATCAGCGCATTCACGATGAAGGTGGGCATGCCGGCCGGCGCGAACGGCTCGACCGAAAAACCGGTCACGCCGATCAGCCCCGCCGTGTGCAGCAACTCCAGCGTCGATTCGCGAAAGAACAGGGCGGCGAGGAAGCCGGAGAGGAACGGCAGGATGACTTTCTGCATCGGAGCGAGCGTGGCCGCGCGCGGCGCAATGCCGATGGCGCGAACCTGATTGGATTCGGGTTCGCCATTATATAGAGCGCGCCTCGTCGCGAGCGGGTGCGGGGCGCGACATTCGCTGCAGCAGCGTGCTAATCACGAAAGCGGAAAACCTAAGCTCAAAAAAATCGTTCCTAAACGATGCCCCCCTCCCTAGACTGATTTCCCGGAGACGGTAGAAACCCGTCCTCCCGCGCACCCGGCGAGCTCGCCCGCCGCGCGAGCGAGATCCGGCGAGCCCCATTCCCGGCAAACGACTCCGTTCGACGCCTCGCGCGCGTCGAGGGCCTCGCTTTGCCCGAATTTTCGAAAGAACAGTCAGGCAGGAGCAGCATATGAATGTTTTCTGGTTCATCCCCACGCACGGCGACAGCCGCTATCTCGGCACCTCCGACGGCGCGCGTGCGGCCGATTACGACTACTTCCGCCAGGTCGCGACCTCGGCCGACACGCTCGGCTACGACGGCGTGCTGCTGCCCACCGGCCGTTCCTGCGAGGACGCCTGGGTGGTGGCCTCGAGCCTGATCCCCGCCACCAAGCGCCTGAAGTTCCTGGTGGCGGTGCGCCCCGGGCTGTCGTCGCCGGCGCTGTCGGCGCGCATGGCCGCGACCTTCGACCGGCTCTCGGAAGGGCGCCTGCTGATCAACGTGGTGACGGGCGGCGACATCGCCGAGCTCGAGGGCGACGGCGTGTTCGTCGATCACGACACGCGCTACCAGATCACCGACGAATTCCTGCACATCTGGCGCGAGCTGCTGGCCAGGTCGCACGACGGCAAGACCGTCGATTTCGACGGCAAGCACCTGCAGTCGAAGGGCGGCAAGCTGCTGTATCCGCCGGTGCAGACCCCGCATCCGCCGCTGTGGTTCGGCGGCTCGTCGCCGGCCGCGCACGAGATCGCCGCCGAGCACATCGACACCTACCTGACCTGGGGCGAGCCGCCCGAGGCCGTGGCTAAGAAGATCGCCGACATCCGCGAGCGCGCCGAGGCGCGGGGCCGCAAGATCAAGTTCGGCATCCGCCTGCACGTGATCGTGCGCGAGACCGAAGAGGAGGCGTGGGCCGACGCCGATCGCCTGATCAGCCGCCTCGACGACGCCACCATCGCGCGCGCGCAGCAGTCGTTCGCGAAGATGGATTCGGAAGGCCAGCGCCGCATGGCCGCGCTGCACGGCGGCAAGCGCGGCTCGCGCAAGGATCTCGAGGTGTATCCGAACCTGTGGGCCGGCGTGGGCCTGGTGCGCGGCGGCGCCGGCACCGCGCTGGTCGGCGGCGCCGAGCAGGTGGCCGAACGCATGCGCGAATACGCGGCGCTCGGCATCGAGACCTTCATCCTGTCGGGCTATCCGCATCTGGAGGAATCCTATCGATTCGCCGAGCTGGTGTTCCCGCTGATCAAGGGCACCACCTCGACGCGCCGCGCCGGCCCGCTGTCCGGCCCGTTCGGCGAGGTGATCGGCAATCACTACACGCCGCAGGCGAGCCAGAGCTGATACGGGAGGCACGCAAATGGCAACTCCGATTCTCCAGAATGCCGGGCGCGGCGTGGCCGGTGCCACCGCGCGCCGCGGCTGGCGCGCGATCGCGCCGTGGCTCGTGCCGATCGGGCTGGTGGTGGCCTGGGAGCTGGCCGCGCGCACCGGCGCGCTGTCGACCCGGGTGCTGCCCGAGCCGGTGGCCGTGCTGCGCGCCGCGTGGCAGCTGATCCAGTCGGGCGACATGTGGGCCAACGTCAAGGTCAGCACCTGGCGCGCGCTGGTGGGCTTCGCGATCGGCGGCGGCGTGGGCCTCGTGCTCGGCCTCGCCACCGGCATCTCGAAGGCGGCCGAGGTCGCACTCGATTCGACCATCCAGATGATCCGCAACATCCCCGCGCTGGCGATGATCCCGCTCGTGATCCTGTGGTTCGGTATCGACGAGAAGGCCAAGCTGTTCCTCGTGGCGCTCGGCGTGTTCTTCCCGATCTACATCAACACGTATCACGGCATCCGCTCGGTGGACACCAACCTGATCGAGATGGCCAGGAGCTACGGCGTGAAGGGTTTCGCGCTGTATCGCGACGTGATCCTGCCCGGCGCGCTGCCGTCGATCCTGGTGGGCGTGCGCTTCGCGCTCGGCCTGATGTGGGTGATGCTGATCGTGGCGGAGACGATCTCGGCGCAATCCGGCATCGGCTACATGACGATGAACGCACGCGAATTCCTGCAAACCGACGTGGTGGTGGTCGGCATCCTGCTGTACGCGATCCTCGGCAAGCTCGCCGACGTGCTCGCGAAGTGGCTCGAACGCGCGACGCTGCGCTGGCACCCCGCGTATCAACCGGGAGCGAAATCATGAGCGCGACCTCGCTGAACCCCAGCTACGGCCCGATCGCGGGCGCCGATCTCGACGCGGAACTCGCGCAGCCACGCACCGCCGAAAAGGATCAGCACGACGCGGCCGTGCTCGAACACGATGCCGGCGGCGCACACGTGGTGCCGCTCACGCGGCGCCAGGCAGCAGCCGACGGAAAGACGGCCGCCGCGCCTGCCGCGCGCAGCGGCGATTACTCGGTCGAGCTGCGCAAGGTGGGCAAGCGTTACGGCGAGCGCGACGTGCTCAGCGATTTCGATCTGTCGATCGAGCGCGGCAGTTTCGTGGCGATCGTCGGGCGCAGCGGCTGCGGCAAGTCCACGCTGCTGCGGCTGATCGCCGAGCTCGAGAAGCCGACCGGCGGCGCGCTCGTGAAGCGCAGCGAGACGGGCGAGAAGCTCGACACGCGGATCATGTACCAGGACGCGCGCCTGCTGCCGTGGAAGACCGTGCTGCAGAACGTGATGCTGGGCCTCGGTCGCCGCTCGCGCGAGGACGCACGCGCAGTGCTGAACGAAGTGGGTCTGCTCGAGCGTGCCGACGACTGGCCCGCGCAGCTCTCGGGCGGCCAGCGGCAGCGCGTGGCGCTGGCGCGTGCGCTCGTGCATCGTCCGCAACTGCTGCTGCTCGACGAACCGCTCGGTGCGCTCGACGCGCTCACCCGCATCGAGATGCACGCGCTGATCGAGCGGCTGTGGCGCGAGCATCGCTTCACCGCGCTGCTGGTCACCCACGACGTGCAGGAAGCCGTGGCGCTGGGCGACCGCATCCTGCTGATCGAGGCCGGCAAGATCGCGCTCGATCAGGCCGTGCCGCTCGATCGCCCACGGGCGCGTGCCTCCTCGTCGTTCGCGGCGCTCGAGGATCGGGTGCTGCAGCGCGTGCTCAAGGGCGGCCCGCTGCTCGACGGGCCCGACGCGTTCGAGCAGCCGGCGCCGGCCAACCGTATCCGCTGGGCGGTCTGATCCGCGCAGCGCCGTTTCGACGAATTCCACGCAACCCAGCATCGACTCTCACGCTGAACTTATCGGAGCCACAACTCATGAGCATCATCGCCATCAACGTACGCAATCAGTTCAAGGGCAAGGTCAAGGAAATCATCCGCGGGCCCGTCGTGTCGGAAGTCGACGTCGACACGCCGTTCGGCATCGTCACCTCCGTCATCACCACGCGCTCGGTGGACGAGCTCGAGCTGAAGGTCGGCGCCGAGGTGGTCGCGCTGGTGAAGTCGACCGAGGTGTCGATCGCGCGTCTGTAAGGCGGTGTCGCCGGCTTGCGTTCGTCGGCCATTTTGTAAGCACGTTTGTCAGCGAGTGCCGTCGGTCGTGCGGTTGCGATCGACGGCGTACAGACGGCGCGAGGCCGGGCAGGGCGTGTGAAAACGGGGCGCGTGGCGTGCAAGCGTCAGCGCCCCGTTCGCATTGATCGTTGACATTTACTTTCATTTTGAAGTGCTAGGATCAAATTTCCCTCACGGCGGAGAGATATGATGAATCCCGCACTCACTCCCGACGCGATCGACGCGTTGAAATGGCTGGACCGGTTTGGCGCCGGGCGCCCCGTGCCGGCTCGGTTCGGGCCGCTGATCGAGGCGCTGCAGCACGACGGCTACGTCTATCAGAGCCGCGCCGGGCGCGCCGAACTGACCGCCGACGGCAGGGCATTGCTGCCGGAAGAATTCGACTGACAGGACCGATCGATCTCGATCGGATGGCTGGCTGGTAGTTCGGAGGATGAAGATGGAAGCAATCGCACGTGATACGAGTGGTTATGTCGAGCTGTACAACGGTTATCGGCTCGAGGTCCGGGCCGAGCAATTGCGCGGCGGCGAGCGCGCGCTGTATCGCGTGCTGTTCGGCGAGGCCGAGGTGATCGGCTGGCGTCGCGTGCACGTGGACGGCGAGTGGCTCAGCGAACGCAGCGTGGTGGATCAGGTGATGGCACTGGCGCGCGGCGCGGTGCAACGCGAGTTGCTCGGCGGGGTCAGGGCGGCTTGAGGTGGGTTGATGGTGGGAAAACAGGCGCTGCGGCGCCTGTTTTTGTTGGTGGGGCGCGAAGACGCTCCTTGGCCGGTCGTGGCGGCGAATGCCTCGACACGGCTCTCCGCTTTATAATGTCGCCCTTGACGATGCGCCCGGCTCGCTCCCGAACCCATTTCGGCGATGCGACTGCGCATCCGCTCCGGATACGCAGTCGCACCGAAAACGATCATAGCGACGGCGGCGCGTCCACGACTCACGAGATGATTTCCGCAGGAAGATTCGATGAAAGCAACGCCCCGGCGCGTATCCGTCGCGCCGATGATGGACTGGACCGACCGGCATTGCCGTTCGCTGCACCGGTCGATTTCACGCCATACCTGGCTGTACACCGAGATGGTGACCACCGGCGCGCTGATGCACGGCGACGTCGCGCGACACCTTGCGTTCACGCCCGGCGAAGCGCCCGTGGCACTGCAGCTCGGCGGCAGCGAGCGTGACGATCTGGCGAAATCGGCCAGGCTCGGCGAGAACTGGGGCTATGACGAGATCAACCTGAATTGCGGCTGCCCGTCCGAGCGCGTGCAGCGCGGTGCGTTCGGCGCGTGCTTGATGAACGAGCCGGCGCTCGTGGCCGACTGCGTGAAGGCGATGCGCGACGCCGTGTCGATTCCGGTGACGGTCAAGCATCGCATCGGCGTGGACGCGGTGGAGGAATACGGCTTCGTGCGCGATTTCGTGGGCACCGTGGCCGAGGCGGGCTGCGAGGTGTTCATCGTGCACGCGCGCAACGCGATCCTGAAGGGCCTGTCGCCGAAGGAGAATCGCGAGATTCCGCCGCTCAAGTACGACTACGCGTACCAGCTCAAGCGCGATTTCCCGCATCTCGAGATCCTGATCAACGGCGGCATCACCACGCTCGACGAGGTGGAGACTCACCTGCAGCACGTCGATGGCGTGATGCTCGGCCGCGAGGCGTATCACAACCCGTACGTGCTGGCCGAGGTCGACGCGCGCTTCTACGGTGCAAGCACGGCGGCACCGACACGCGAGGAAATCGAGGACCGGCTGATCGCATATTGCGCCGACGAGATCGCCCGTGGGACCTATCTGGGCGCGATCGTGCGGCATGCGCTCGGGCTGTATCGGGGCGTGCACGGCGCGCGCGGCTGGCGTCGCGTGTTGTCGGACAGCAAGCGTCTCGCACGCGGCGACGTGGCCGCCATCTTCGCCGAGGCACGCACCCATCTGGCGACCCCCGTGGAAAATTATTAAAAAGGGGGCTGGACAGGCCGAGAAAGAGGCCATATACTCTCATCTCTTCGCTGCTGACACATGAGCAGCAGCGAACAAGGCAGCAATGGTGGCTGTAGCTCAGTTGGTAGAGTCCAGGATTGTGATTCCTGTTGTCGCGGGTTCGAGTCCCGTCAGCCACCCCAAGATTCAGTAAAAACAGGCGCTTCGGCGCCTGTTTTGCTTTGTGCCGCCAGAAATGAGAAGCCCGCGCCATTGCGCGGGCTTTTCCTGGTCGGCGCTCGACACGCCGACCCGCCCCTCACTCCCGCCCACCTCCCGCATTGATGAACGGCATCGGCGCGCCCGGGCTCAGATACACGGGCAGCTTGCCGTCCCAGCGGTTGATCGCCTGCAGGCGCAGGTAGGCCTCGCCGCCGTTGGTCTTGATCGCCTCGGCCTGGATCGCGATCGATTCCGCTTCGCCCTTGGCCGCCGCGATCTTCTGATCGGCTTCGTATTTCACGCGCTGCAGGTCGCGCTCGGCCTGTTCCGCCTTCTGGCTGGCCGTGACCTTCGCCTCGATCGCGTCGTCGAACGCCTTGCTGAACGCGAAGCCGGTGATGTTGATATCGCGCACCACCAGGCCGTAGCTGCTCAGCTTGGCCACCAGCGCGTTCTGGATGTCGGTCGACACGAGCGCGCGCTTGGTGATCAGCTCCTCGGCCGTGTACCGCGACACCACCGCCTTGAACACTTCCTGCATGGCCGGTTCGATATAGGCCGTTTCGTATTCGAGCGACGGCGCCATTGCATACAGCGCGCGTGCCTTCGATGGATCGACGCGGTAATTCATGGTCAGGTCGGTATGCACCGACTGCAGATCCTTCGACGCGGCCTGCGCCTTTTCGACCCGCGCCACGTCCGTGCCGATGAAGACCTCGTGCACGCGCGAGAACGGCGACAGGAAATGCGCGCCTTCGTCGAGCGTGTCGGCCTGAATCCGGCCGAAGGTCGTGACGATGCCGATATGCGATTGCGAGACCGGGCTGAACGACGCGAACAGCACGCCGAGCACGACCGCCACCACGAATCCGGCCACGCCGAAGCGCAAATTCGGTTTTTTATCGCGCTGCAAGGCGACGGAAAGACCCGCGCCCACGAGCGCGGCGACAGCGATGACGACAACGAGCTTGAACATGCATTTCCCCGGAATTGTTGTTGGCCGCGATCGTGATCATCGGCATGGCGATGCTACGGAATTTCCCCGACTCGGTGGTTGCTCGTCGTCTCCTTGTCGTGCATCGGATGATCGCGGTCGACCACGCTTGCGCGAAGGTCGCGGGCGACGCGCTACACTGCTGGCGCGCCACGCCCGGACACCACACGGCGGGCCATGGAACGGACACGACCCGGGGAATTCATGGAAACAATCTCGCAGAGCTCGGTGGAACCGGGCCTCGTCAAGGCTTACTCGTATCTGGACTCGCTGCTGGTACCCGGCGAAACGGTCAAGGCCGTGTCGGTGCAGCGGCGCCTGTTCGCGCTGCTGCATCGGCGCGAGCTCGTGGCGGCCACCTCGGGGCGGCTGATCGGCATGCGCCGCGGCCTGCTGGGCGGCTTCACGCCGACCGACATCCGCTGGCAGGACATCAAGACGGCGCACGTCGAGGCCGGCATCTTCGGCAGCCGGATCCGCGTGACGGCGCTGACGCAGCCCGATCTCGCCAGCGGCGGTGCGATCCGGCCGTTCGAGTTCTCGGGCCTGCGCAAGGCGCAGGCACAGGAGATCTACCGGATCTGCCAGGCGCAGGAGCAGGCGTGGCGCGAGAAGCGTCGGCAGCGCGAGCTCGAGGAGTTGCGCGCCAAGTCGGGCGGCTTCCAGGGCAACGTGGGCGGCGCGGCCGCCGTGCCCGAGGACAATCTCGCCGAGCGCCTCAAGCGCGCGAAGGACATGCTCGACCAGGGCCTGATCAGCGATTCGGAGTTCGAGACGATCAAGGCGCGCGTCATCAGCCAGCTGTGATCCGGCGGCGGTTCGCGTGCAACGGTTGCCCGGATCGTGTCATCTGACGTAGAATTCGGCTCGCTTTCCCGTGCATGTCGTCAATCAGGTGCCCAACAACGGTCCCCCCATTCAAACCTGAGGCGGCGAGCGAAAAAGGGAAAGGCAAGCGCGATCACGGCGTCTTGCCTCGAATGAATTCAGAAGTGGGTCTGGTTGCAGGCGGCGCCAATCGAAAGGTTGGCGCCGTTTTTGTTTGGCCCGCGCTTGCCGCGACGACCCATCGGCGGCCTCGCATGCGAAGTGTTGTCGTTCCATGCGAAGTACTGTTGCGGAATCCGGATCTTTCGCAATATTTCTTCAAATAGGGCGAAAGTTTTTTGGATCGTTGCCGTTAATCTTATAGGGTCAGCTGAATTAAGCCTCGGCTGCCTTGAGTTTTGCCCGCTTCGCGACAGCGTAGCGGGCTTTTTTACGTCCGTCGGTAATGCGCAACATTGCAGCGCCAAGGCACGGCGCGACGGCGGGATGCCTCGGCATCAGTGCGCGTCCGCCGGTTCGGGCATCGGCAGGCCGGGGCCGGGCAGGGCGTCGATCTCGCGCGGATCGAGCGGCTCGCCGCATTCGGAGCACACCATCACGGGCCGGATCAGCTTGCCGCAGCGCCGGTGCCGCAGCAGCACGGGCGGCCCGGCGCCTTCGTCCTTCCAGCGGTCGCCCCAGGCGGTCAGCGCGAGCAGGATCGAATGCAGGTCGCGGCCCTTCTCGGTGAGCCGGTATTCGTGGCGCGGCGGCTTGTCCTGATACGGACGCTTCTCGAACACGCCTTCGTCCACCAGCCGCGCGAGCCGTTCGGCCAGCACGTGTCGGGTCACGCCGAGCTGCGCCTGGAACGCATCGAAGCGCCGCACGCCGAGAAACGCGTTGCGCAGGATCAACAGGGTCCAGCGGTCGCCGAGCACCGCCAGCGTGCGCGCGACCGAGCAGGGCGTCTCGCCCACGTCGTCCCATTTCATCGTCGATTCCTCCACCGGCTGCCAAGTGGGTTCGATTATAGAACGGACATTCGAATCGGCCATCTCCGCATTGACATGACCGAAATCGGCAAAGAATAATGCGTTCTGTTTTGGAACTAACTACGTGACGCACCGGCCGACGGCGCGTCGTTCACGAGGAGACAGAGGATGAAACCGCTCGACTTTTCCGGCATCGACCTGTTGCGCGCGGCCGCGGCCGGCGACCTGCCCGCGCCGTCGATCACCGACACGATGCCGATGCGGCTCGAGGCGGTGGAACTCGGCTACGTGCGCATGACCGCGCGCGCCGACGCGCGCCATCTGAATCCGCTCGGCGGCGTGCACGGCGGCTTCGCGGCCACGGTGCTCGATTCGGTCACCGGCTGCGCCGTGCACTCGATGCTCGATCGCGGCGTGGGCTACGGCACCGTGGACCTGCACGTGAAGATGCTGCGGCCGGTGCCGCGCGACGTGGAGCTGATCGCGGAAGGGCGCGTCACCCATCTGTCGCGCACGCTCGGCGTGGCCGAGGGCACGCTGAAGACGCCCGACGACAAGATCGTGGCGCAGGGCTCCGCCACCTGTTACATCCAGCGTCCGGAATGAGCGCGCGCACGCCGCGCTGACTCGGCACGGCGTGCGCCTGCGCGTCGCATTCCATTGGCTATACTTCGAGCGTCCCGCGGCGCGTCGTGCGCGCCGCGCACCCGACGAATTCGCCGAACGGAGCCGCGATGCGCCTCGATGACGAAGCCGAAAGCCGGAATGTCGAGGATCGTCGTGGCGGATTCGGTGGCGCGGGCGGACGTGGCGCGACGATCGGCATCGGCACGATCGTGGTGGCGCTGGCGGCCTCCTGGCTGTTCGGCATCGATCCGCGCCTGATCCTGCAGGGGGCCTCGGTGCTGCAGGGCCAGCATCCCGTGCAGCCGGCACCGTCGACGGGCGCGCCGCCGCGCGCCGCGGCCAGCGATCCGCGCGCGGTATTCACGCGCAAGGTGCTCGGCAACATCGAGCGCACCTGGTCGACGATCTTTCCCCCCCAGCTTCACCGCGATTACTCGCCGCCCACGCTCGTGATGTTCGAGCACTCGACGCCCACCGCCTGCGGCACCGGCCGGACGGCGATGGGGCCGTTCTACTGCCCGGCCGATCGCAAGGTCTACATCGATCTCGGTTTCTACGACGAACTGCGCCGCAACTTCGGCGCGGGCGGCGATTTTGCTCAGGCCTACGTGATCGCGCACGAGGTGGGGCATCACGTGCAGAAGCTGCTCGGCATCTCCGACAAGGTGGACGCGGCGCGTCGGCGCCTGTCCGAGGTGCAGGCGAACCGCCTGTCGGTGCGCCTCGAGCTGCAGGCCGACTGCTTCGCGGGCGTGTGGGCCTACCACGCGCAGCAGGCGAACCGGCAACTGATCGAGCCCGGCGAATTCGAGCAGGGCCTGAAGACGGCCGCCGCGATCGGCGACGACACGCTGCAGCGTCGCAGCCAGGGCGTGGTGGTGCCGGACGCGTTCACGCACGGCACCAGCGAGCAGCGCGTGGCGTGGCTGCGGCGCGGCATGCAGCGCGGCGAGGTGCGCGACTGCGACACGTTCGCCGCGCGCTGACGGAGCACGGGCTCATGCACGCCTCGCGCACGTCGCATGCGATAATCCGTCGTTGGCCGCACGGCGTCCGTCCGGCTTGCCGGGCGGGGTTCGCCGGGCGTCGGGCCGCGGCACGATGCAACGAGGTGGCAAGCCCGCGCGGTCCCATCACTCGCATGCCGGACACGACATGAACACGACCCGCACCACTGCACCTTCCCCGATACTCGGCTGGACCGTGTTCGTGCTGGTCGCGGTCGCGGGCCTGTTCTACGTGAAGTGGTCGCCGTATTACCATCGCGCGTTCGTCGCGGCCGAGCATCACTCGATCGGCCCGTCGATCCTGATGGGCAATGCGGCGCAGGCACCACCGCCGTCGCTGCAGGCCGCGCTCGATTACGCCTGGGCCTACGGCAAGGCGATCTGGCAGGCGATGGTGCTGGGCCTGCTGCTCGGCTCGGCGATCCAGGCGCTGCTGCCGGCCGCGCTGATCGCGCGCCTGCTCGGGCGCACCGGCTTCGGCAGCGTGGTGGCCGGTGGCCTGCTGTCGCTGCCGGGCATGATGTGCACATGCTGCGCGGCGCCCGTGGTGGCCGGCCTGCGCGCGCGCGAGGCCTCGCCGGGCGGCGCGGTGGCGTTCTGGCTCGGCAACACAGTGCTGAACCCGGCCACGCTCGTGTTCATGGGCTTCGTGCTCGGCTGGCAGTGGGCCGCGCTGCGCATCGGCTTCGGCGTGGCGATGGTGTTCGGCATCGGTTACGTGCTGAACCGCGTTCCGGCCGCCGGCGCGCAGCCGGTGGCCGGCGCGGCGCTCGCCCCGATCGCGATCGACCGCGGCGGCGCCGACGGCAGTGCCTGGGTACGATGGGGCCGGCTGTTCGTGCGCATGACGCTGCGCCTGATCCCGGAGTACATCGTGCTGGTGCTGCTGCTCGGTGCGGCGCGTGCGTGGCTGTTTCCGAGCGTTGGCCCCGAGGTCGGCAACACGGTACTGTGGATCGTGCTGTTCGCCGTGGCCGGCATGCTGTTCGTGATTCCGACGGCCGGCGAGGTGCCGATCGTGCAGGCAATGCTCGCGCTCGGCGTGGGTGCCGGCCCCGCGGCGGCGCTGCTGCTCACGCTGCCGCCGGTCAGCGTGCCCTCGCTGGCGATGCTGTGGCGCTCGTTCGCGCCGCGCATGCTGATGCGGGTGGCGGTGCTGGTGGTGGCATTCGGCATCGCGGCAGGTGCGGCGGCGGCGGCGCTCGGGTTCTGAGCGCCTTGCCGCACGGTGGTGCAGGGCGGCCCGGCACCATCATGAAGACCATTCGACCGCCGTCGCTTGACTGCGGCGGCTTTCCCCGAAGCAATCAGGATTTCGCATGAAGCAACAGAAGATTCATCCCAAACTCGAACAGGCGCTGACGCGAGGCGATCTCGCGATCCGCCAGGCCAACTCCGCACGCGCCACGGCGGTGCTGAACGCGCTCGGCAAGATGATCATCGAGGCATCGTCGACGATCGGCGTCGAAGCCAGCATCGAGATCCCGCAGGGCGATCGCATCTACGATCCGCTCAACGGGCTGTGGCCGCAACGCATGCTGGTGTCGTTCGACGGTCCCGTCGACGAGGCCGACGAGGAGGAGCTGCGTTCCGTGTACCTGCTCGCCGACGATCCGGGCACGGTGTTCCGTGTCGAATGGCATCGCGCCGACGGCAAACTCGGTCGCCAGGAAGGCGGCCCGATCGCGACGGTCGCGTTCCTGACCGACGTGGAAATGCCGTGGGGCGACGACGACGCGTGAGCCGGTTCGGATGACGGCACGGCGATGCCTCGCGCATCGCCGTGCCGTCGCTCAGCGCATCATGCGTCGGCGCAACAGCCAGGCCGACACCACGAAGCCGCCCACCGCGTAGGCGGCCAGCACGCCCGCGTGCATGGCCACGTCGCTGGCCGGGCGGCCGAGCATGGCCGGCCGGATCAGGTCCACCGCGTTCGCGAGCGGCAGCGCGTAGGCCGCGTGCTGGGCGATCGCCGGCAGTTGCCTGACCGGGAAGAACACGCCCGAGAGCAGCAGCATCGGCGTGAGCGCGAGCGTCTGATAGAACATGAAGAAGTCGTAGGACGGCGCGATCGCCGTCACCACCATCGCCAGGCTCGCGAAGGCCAGCCCGGCCAGCGCGATCACGGGCAGCGCGGCGAGCAGCGACGGAAACGCCGCGTAGCCGAGCAGGCTCGCCACCACCATGATCGCGGCGCCCGACAGCATCGCCTTGCTGGCCGCCCACACGATCTCCCCGAGCACGATGTCGCCGAGCGCGAGCGGCGTGTGCATGATCGCCTCCCAGGTGCGCTGCACGTGCATGCGCGAGAAGCCCGAATACATCGCCTCGAAGCTGGCCGATACCATCACGCTCGAGCCCACCGTGCCGGCCGCGAGGAACGCGATGTAGGACACGCCGTCCACGTGGCCCAGCATGATTCCGAGGCCGAACCCCAGCCCGAACAGATAGATCATCGGATCGGCGAGGTGGCCGATCGTCGAGGCGAGGGCGAGCTTTCTCCACACCAGGTAATTGCGGCGCCACACGGCGATCCAGTTGTGCCCGTTGGCGGGCAGCGCGATCGCGAAGCGCGAGGGCCTGACGGGCGTGGTGCGCGCGATGTCGTTCGAAGTATCGGGGGCGGCGCCCCGGTGGCCGGTATCCATCGATTCGTCCCGCTCAATCCTGCATGTCGCGGCCGGTCAGCCGCAGGAATACGTCCTCGAGATTCGCCGGCCGATGCAGGTAGCGCAGGTCGGCACGGCCCTTCAGGGTGCGGGTCAACTGCGTCGGGTCGTCCACGTAGCAGAACAGCGTCTCGCCGCTGATCTCGGCGCGTGCCACGAGCGGCGCGAGTTCGTCGCGCAGCGCGACCGGATCCGGCCCGTAGATTTCCACCACGTCACAGCCGATCTCGCTCTCGATCAGCGCGCGCGGCGCGCCCTCGGCGATCTTGCGCCCCGCTTCGACCACGCACAGGCGGTCGCACAATCGTTCGGCCTCTTCCATGAAGTGCGTGGTCAGCAGGATCGTCTTGCCACGCGCGAGCAGCGAGCGCAGTCGTTCCCACATCAGGTGCCGCGCCTGCGGATCGAGCCCCGTGGTGGGCTCGTCGAGCACCAGCACGTCGGGATCGTTGACGAGCGCGCGGGCGAGCGTGAGCCGCCGTTTCATGCCGCCCGACAGCTCGCCGACCTTCGCATCGGCCTTGCTCTCGAGCTTGGCGAATTCGAGCAGCGAGGGCACCAGATCGCGCGCCGCGCGCGCGCTCAGCCCGAAATAGCGCGCGAACACGAGCAGGTTCTCGCGCACGCTGAAATCGGGATCGAGATTGTCGAACTGCGGCACCACGCCGACCCGCGTGCGGGCCTGGCGCGCACGCTGCGGCACGGCCTCGCCGCACAGCCGGATCGCGCCCGCCTCGGGCTGGGTGATGCCGAGCAGCATGCGCAGCGTGGTGGTCTTGCCGGCGCCGTTCGGGCCCAGCAGCCCGAAGCATTCGCCGCGCCGCACGTGGAACGACAGGCCGTCGACGACACGCTTGTCGCCGAAGCTTTTCTGGACGTCGTGAAATTCGATCGGAGCGTCGGACATGGATGGCGCGGAAGAATGGCTCGCGACGGCGGGGAAGCAGCGCACCGCCACCGGCTTTCGAATCGGCCATTCTAGTGCATCGCGTCCCGTTTCCGGTTTGCCGCATGCGTTGTCGGCGTGCATGGCTGCACCGGAATCCGGCATCTGTCACCCAAGTGTGACTTCGTGTTTTCGAGCCCTTGCATCCTGAATTGCGGCGCACGATGATGAATCGTCGACCCGATCCACGATGGAGGCGATCATGCCGAGCTATCAGAAAATCCTGCTGTGCTACGACGGTTCGCTGGAGGGCCGCAAGGCCCTGCGATGCGGTGCGGATCTCGCGCTCGAACTGAAGGCGGAAACGCACCTGCTGTCGGTCGTGGACATGCGCTCGAGCATCGCGCAGAGCGCCGGCCTGCTGACCGACGTGGCCTGCGGGCGCTTCGAGGAAACCGCGCGCGAGATCCTGCAGGAAGGCGTGGACTGGCTGACCGCGCGCGGCGTGCAGGCCCAGGGCCATTTCGCGTTCGGCTATCCGATCGAGGAGATCGCGAACCTGCAGAAGGCGCTCGGCGCCGATCTCGTGGTGGTGGGCCACCGCTGCCGCAGCGGCCTGTCGCGGTGGTGGATGGGCGCGGGCAACACGCAGCTGATGGACCGCGTGTCGTGCAGCATCCTGGTGGCGTGCTCGTCGTCCGACGAGCAGCGCGAGGAGCGGGCCCGCGAGCGCGAGGCCGCGCTCGCGGCGGCCGGCGCGGCCTGATCGCGCGTACGCGCCGATTCATTCCTGCCGTTCGGCCGGCGCGGGCAGCTGCCCGCCGCCGGCCCGCATTCGCTCAATGGTGCAGATCCACCGCGCCGAGCTTCCAGTCGAACAGGCCGCTGCGCCGGAAGATCGCGGCGTAGCGCGCCTCTCCCGAATTGCGTTGATAGACCACGATGAATTCGTTCAGCCCGTGATAGCCGGCGCTCGTCTGCGGCGCGGTGCTCGCGGCACCGCTGGCTGAAGGTGCAGGCGGGGGCGCGGCCGGCGGCACTGCATTGTCGAGCTGCGGCGCGGTCGAGGCTGAGGCCGAGGCCGGCGCCGGCTGATCGAGCGCGGGTGGGCGGCCCGGCTTGCCGTCGGGCGGCAGCCCGCTCAGCAGCGCGGCCACGCCGTCGGGCGTGGCGTAGGTATCCACGAGCGGCCCGATCACCACCGAGCCGATCGCCGCGCCGAGCATGGCGAGCGGATTGCTGGCCTGCTGCGGGGCGAGGCGGCGCAGCAGCTCGGCGTCGAGTTGCTGCTTCAGGCTGTCGCGCAGCGACGGGTAATCGACGTAGCGGCTGATCGCCTGCGCGTCGCGTGCATCCACGGCCTGCTTCAGATTGCGCAGCACGAGATACGGCGTGGCGAACGTGTAGACGGCGAGCGCCAGCACGAGCGTGACGAGGATGGCGACGACGAGCGGCTTGCGCCGCCCGCTCGGACGCCGGGAAACGGATGCTGACGCGGACACTGAACCTCCATCGCGATACGGGCTTCGAGACGACGAAGCGTATCAGACGGATCGTGACGGGATCAGATGGCCGAGCGTTCCTCGGCGATGCAGCGATCGATCATGCGGCACACCGCGTCGATGGTGCCCACCATGATCAGGCGCGAGCGACCGTGATAGACGCGCACGGGCGCCCGGCGCGCCGGTTCGGCATGATGCAGCCCCGCGTTCAGCGAGACGCGTGCGAACGCCGGCAGTGCCGACGGCAGCAACGCCTCGGCCTCGCCCATGTCGTGAGCCGCCGCAGGTGCGGGGGCAGCGGCATGCAGCTCGGCGCCGAGCGGTGCACAGGGCGTGCGACCGCGCAGATGGCGCAGACGGCCGAATTGACGAAAAGGCAGCAGACGAGCGAGGCGTTCCATGGCGTTCTCCAGATCGGGGCGACAGGGCGGGCAACTGAGTGGCGTGTCGAGCGACGCGCGCTCAGAGCTCGCCGGAGCGGATCAGACCGACGGCAATTCCTTCGAGCGCGAACTCCGCGCTGCCGGCCTTCACGAAGATGTTTTCGTAATCGGGGTTCTCGGCGATCAGCTCGATGCCGGACGAATGGCGCTTCAGGCGCTTGACGGTGACGTCGTCGCCGAGTCGCGCCACGATGATCTGGCCGTCCTTCGCCTCGGTGCGCTTCTGCACGGCGAGCAGGTCGCCATCGAGGATGCCGGCGTCGCGCATCGACAGGCCGCGTACCTTCAGCAGGTAATCGGGCTTGCTCGTGAACAGGGCGGGATCGCACGCATAGTGCTGGGAGATGTGTTCCTGGGCCAGGATCGGGCTGCCTGCCGCGACGCGGCCGACCAGCGGCAGCGAGAGCTGCATCAGCGCCGCATGCGGCAGCGTGAACTGATGGGGGGCGTCGTCGCCACCGAGCAGGCGAATGCCGCGCGAGGCGCCGGCGGCCAGCTCGATCACGCCCTTGCGGGCCAGGGCGCGCAGGTGCTCCTCGGCGGCGTTCGGCGAGCTGAAGCCGAGCTCGGCCGCGATTTCCGCGCGGGTGGGCGGGAAGCCGGAGCGCTCGATCGCGCGACGAATCAACTCGTAGACTTGCTGCTGGCGGGCGGTGAGTTTGGTCATGGTGGACTGTATGGATAGACAGTGATCTGTATTTTTATACAGTGGTTCGGGAATTTCAAGCGTTACTTTAAGTTCGTCGCTATCGCGCCGATTCCGACGCGCTCGCGCGGCGCTCGAACAACGCTTTCGCAGCCGCAACCGTCCGCCGGATGGTCCTTACCACTTTTTCTTCTTAAAAAATGAAGAACGATTATTTTTAATGATGAAAGGCGTTCGCTAGACTGCCTCCCACATTGCAAAAAACGATCCACGAACCTTGGGAGATCACGGGATGGTCAAGCGCAACACGGGGCTGGCAGGCGGCGTTCGCCGCGTCATCGCAACACTGGCGTTCGGCGCGGCGGCGCTGGGCTGCGCCACGCACGCACTGGCGGACACGACGTTGCTGAACGTCTCCTACGATCCGACCCGCGAGCTCTACCAGGACGTCAATCAGGCGTTCGGCAAGGAGTGGAAGGCCAAGACGGGCGAGACCGTCAATTTCAAGCAGTCGCACGGCGGCTCGGGCGCACAGGCGCGCTCGGTGCTCGATGGCCTGCAGGCCGACGTGGTGACGCTGGCGCTGGCCTGGGACATCGACGCGCTCGCCAGCAAGGGCATCGTGGCCAAGGACTGGCAGAAGCGCCTGCCCGACAACGCCTCGCCGTACACGTCCACCATCGTGTTCCTGGTACGCAAGGGCAACCCGAAGGGCATCAAGGACTGGGACGACCTGATCAAGCCGGGCGTGTCGATCGTCACGCCGAATCCGAAGACCTCGGGCGGCGCGCGCTGGAACTACCTGGCCGCGTGGGCCTATGCGCTGCACAAGCCGGGCGGCAACGAACAGACGGCGAAGGACTTCGTCACGAAGCTGTACAGGAATGCCGGCGTGCTCGACTCGGGCGCGCGCGGCGCGACCACCAGCTTCGTGCAGCGCGACATCGGCGACGTGCTGATCGCCTGGGAAAACGAGGCCTTCCTGTCGCTGAAGGAATTCGGCCCGGACAAGTTCCAGATCGTGGTGCCGTCGGCCAGTATCCTGGCCGAGCCGCCGGTGGCGGTGGTGGACAAGGTGGTGGACAGGAAGGGCGACCGCAAGCTGGCCGAGGCGTATCTGAACTTCCTGTACAGCAAGGAAGGCCAGGAGATCGCCGCGCGCAACTTCTACCGCCCGCGTTCGAAGGACGTGCCGGCCGAGCTGACCAAACAGTTTCCGAAGCTGAAGCTGTACACGGTCGACGACACCTTCGGCGGCTGGACCAACGCGCAGAAGACCCACTTCGCCGACGGCGGCGTGTTCGACTCGATCTACAAACCGCAGTAAATGCCGTAATGGCAGCAGGCGCAGGACCGAGGCCGCGCGACGCCACCCGCGTACGCGCCGCCCGCATATAACGAAACACGAACACGCGGCCGATCCGGATTTCCGGGCGGCCGCGCATCCCATGTCAACCTAGGAAGCGCATTCGCATGACGACGTACACCTTCCGCAAGCCGAGCGCCTTGCCCGGCTTCGGCGTGACGCTCGGGATCACGGTGGCCTATCTGAGCCTCGTGGTGCTGATACCGCTCGCCTCCACCTTCCTGAAGACCGCGACGCTGAGCTGGGATCAGTTCGTCGCCGCCACCACGTCCGCGCGCGTGCTGGCGTCCTACCGGCTCACCTTCCTGTCCGCGCTCGGCGGCGCCGTGATCAATGCCGTGTTCGGCTTCCTGGTCGCCTGGGTGCTGGTGCGCTATTCGTTTCCGCTGAAACGGCTGGTGGACGCGATCGTCGACCTGCCGTTCGC
>JASLEG010000151.1 GCA_030151225.1 Burkholderia sp.
CTGGCCGCGCCCGACGCGATCGTGATGCATCCGGGGCCGATGAACCGCGGCGTCGAGATCGACTCGCAGGTGGCCGACGGCCCGCAATCGGTGATCCTCAACCAGGTGACGTTCGGCATCGCGGTGCGCATGGCCCCCGCCGCCCCGGCCGCCGACGACCCCGAAGCCAGGAAGCGCGCGATCATCGCGGCCGCGCTCGAACGAGCACGCAAGAAGAAGGAAGAGCTGGCCGCGAGCGGCGGCGCGCCGAAGAACACCGAGAACGTGAGCCCCGCCGTGCAGGCCCAGATCGACGCGGCGGAAGCGCGCCGCAAGCGCATCGAGGCAGAGCGGGCGGCCTCCGACCCGGGCGACGCCCCGCCCGCCCCACCGTCCCGCACCGAATGAACGCCAACAAACGACGCGCGATCTACGAGACGCTGCGCAGCCTGAATCCGGCACCGACCACCGAGCTCGAATACACCACGCCGTTCGAGCTGCTGATCGCGGTGCTGCTGTCGGCGCAGGCCACCGACGTATCGGTCAACAAGGCGATGCGCAGGATGTTCCCGGTCGCCAACACGCCAGCGCAGGTGCTCGCGCTCGGCGAGGCCGGCGTGAGCGACTACATCAAGACGATCGGCCTCTACAAGACCAAGGCGAAGAACGTGATCGCCACTTGCCGGATCCTGCTCGATCAACATGGCGGCGAGGTGCCGGCCGAGCGCGAAGCGCTCGAGGCGCTGCCCGGCGTCGGCCGCAAGACGGCCAACGTGGTGCTCAACACCGCGTTCGGCCATCCGACCATCGCCGTGGACACGCACATCTTCCGCGTGGCCAATCGCACCGGGCTCGCGCCGGGCAAGGACGTGCGCATCGTGGAGGCCGCGCTCGAGAAGTTCACGCCGGCGGAATTCCTGCAGGACGCGCACCACTGGCTGATCCTGCACGGCCGCTACGTGTGCAAGGCGCGCCGGCCCGAATGCTGGCACTGCGCGATCGAGCCGCTCTGCGAATTCCGCCCGAAGACGCCCGCGCCGATCGAGTGACGCGCAGGCACGGCAGGCGCGGCAATTGATTCGCACTGCCATCGGTTGCGGCGGGCAACCGGCAACACCTGCCGAGCCCGCGTAGAATGGCCGCTTGCGCCGCATGCCGCGGTTGCCCCCCACAGCCAACATCATGTTCAATCCGAGCCGCGACGAAGTCCGTCGCTTCTTCATCGACGCCCGTCGCAAGCAGCGCCGGGGCGAGATCCTCACGCCGCTCGAGGCGATGGCCGCCGACTGGATCGTCGAGCACCCCGAATACCACGCCGATCTCGACGACGACAGCGAAGCCGGCGCCGCGCGCGAGTACCCGCCCGAAGGCGGTCGCACCAACCCGTTCCTGCACCTGTCGATGCATCTGGCGATCAGCGAGCAGCTCTCGATCGATCAGCCGCCCGGCATCCGGGCCGCGCACGAGCGGCTCGTGGCGCGCATGCCGTCGGCGCACGACGCGCAGCACGCGATCATGGAATGCCTGGGCGAGACGATCTGGGAAGCACAGCGCACCCACACCCCGCCCGACACCGACGCCTACCTGCAACGCATCCTGCGCCGCGCCTCGCGCGACTGAGCCCGAGGCCCTGCAGCCCTTGGCCCCCCGCCGCCACCAACGAAAACGCCCCGCCTGAGCGGGGCGCGTCGCAGGTGGGCGCGGGCCGTCGCGCCCGCCCGGTCACTTCTTGAACACGAGACTGCCGGGCAGCGATTCGAGGTAGGCGGCGATGTCGTTCATGTCGCCGACAGACAGGCTCTGCACCTGCGCCTGCATGATCGCGTTGTTGCGGCCGAGCAGCGGATTGGCGAGCCCCATCTGATACTGGCGCATGGCCCAGACGAGGTAGTCTGCGCGCTGCCCCGCGATGCGCGGGTATTCGGCGTTGATCGGGTTGTCGAGCCTGGTGCCGTGGCACGCGGCGCAGTTGTGCGTTTCGACGAGCTGCTTGCCCTTGGCCGCGTCGGCGGCGTGTGCCGCGCCCGTGGCGAAGCAGGCGGCGAGCACGAGCACCGTCGCGATGTGCGATGCCGGTTGAGGCTTGTTCATGGAGGCTCCTGTCCTGCCGAGCGAGACCCAGCGCAGGCTTTACTTGTAGGGATTGATCTTCGAATCGGGCTTCTGGGCCGCGTAGTACGCGGCGAGATCCGCAATGTCCTGGTCGGTCAGCGAGGCGGCCACCGCGTTCATCGACGGGAAATGCCGGTCCTTCTTGCGGTACGCCTTCAGCGCGTTTTCCAGGTATTGCTGGTTTTGCCCGCCGAGCAGCGGCACCCGGTACACCTCGGGATACGCCGCGCGGTAGTCTTCGATGCCATGACAGCCGATGCACATCGCCGCCTTGCCGGCCCCGTCTTTCGGATTGCCCGCCGCCCATGCCTGCGAGGCGGCGGCCGAAAGCGCTACGAGTGCCGCGGCCACGAGCTGTTTGCCGACGAAATTGTTCATAGCTTGTACCTAGCTTGAGGGGAAAACCTGTCGCCCGGTAAGGCAACGGACTGCGTCGTTTTGCTTGTAGATTAGGACACGCAGGCCGAAAAGCGGCCCGATTGTACCGCGCGCAAATCGGCGCAGTCCATCCGCGCCGGCCCTGCCCCGCGGCCCCGTCCCGAAGGCGTTCGCGCCCGGCCTGACGAGGGTCGGACAGCGCCCGCCACGATACCAAGGCCGCCCCCGACGCAACAGCGCCTTTGACTTATACTGGGCTTTTTGCAGGGAAACAGGCCGCCATGCGCTTCGAAGGTTCCTCGCAGTATGTCGCCACCGACGATCTCAAGCTCGCCGTCAACGCAGCGCTGACACTGCAGCGTCCGCTGCTCGTGAAGGGCGAGCCGGGCACCGGCAAGACCATGCTGGCCGAGGAAGTGGCGGCCTCGCTCGGCATGCCGTTGCTGCAATGGCACATCAAGTCCACCACCAAGGCGCAGCAGGGCCTGTACGAATACGACGCCGTGTCGCGGCTGCGCGATTCGCAGCTCGGCGACGAGCGGGTGAAGGACATCGCCAACTACATCGTGCGCGGCGTGCTGTGGCAGGCCTTCGAGGCCGACGAGCCCTGCGTGCTGCTGATCGACGAGATCGACAAGGCCGACATCGAATTCCCGAACGATCTGCTGCGCGAGATCGACCGCATGGAATTCCACGTGTATGAGACGCGCCAGATGGTGCGCGCCAAACACCGGCCGCTCGTGATCATCACCTCGAACAACGAGAAGGAGCTGCCCGACGCGTTCCTGCGCCGCTGCTTCTTCCACTACATCCAGTTCCCCGAGCCGTCCACGATGCAGCGCATCATCGACGTGCATTTCCCCGGCATCAAGCCGGCGCTGGTGCGCACCGCGCTCGAGAGCTTCTTCGAGCTGCGCGGCGTGTCGGGCCTCAAGAAAAAACCTTCGACCTCCGAACTGCTCGACTGGCTCAAGCTGCTGCTGGCCGAGGACATCCCGCCCGAGGCGCTGCGCTCCACCGATCACAAGCTGGTGGTGCCGCCGCTGGCCGGCGCGCTGCTGAAGAACGAACAGGACCTGAGCCTGTTCGAGCGGCTCGTGCAGATGAACCGTCACAACCGCTGATCCGCGAGCGAGGAGCGCGGCCATGCTGATCGACTTCTTCTACTCGCTGCGCGCAGCGAAGCTGCCCGTCTCGGTCAAGGAATACCTGATGCTGCTCGACGCGCTGCGGCACGACGTGATCCCGCCGTCGATCGACGCGTTCTATTACCTCGCCCGCATGACGCTGGTGAAGGACGAGCAGTACTTCGACCGCTTCGACCAGGCGTTCGGCGCCTATTTCCACGGCGTCGCCACGCTGCCCTCGGAAGCCTTCGAGATTCCGGCCGACTGGCTCGAGAAGAAGCTGCAACGCGAGCTCACGGCCGAGGAAAAGGCGCAGATCGAGGCGCTCGGCGGCCTGGAAAAACTGATGGACCGGCTGCGCGAGCTGTTCGACGAGCAGAAGGGCCGCCACGAGGGCGGCAACAAGTGGATCGGCACCGGCGGCACCTCGCCGTTCGGCCATGGCGGCTACAACCCGGAAGGCATCCGCATCGGCGGCCCGTCGAACGGCAACCGCACCGCGGTGAAGGTGTGGGAGACGCGCGCCTACCGCGATTACGACGATTCGGTCGAGCTCGGCACGCGCAACATCAAGGTGGCGCTGCGCCGGTTGCGCCGCTTCGCGCGCGAGGGCGCGGCCGAGGAGCTCGACATGCCCGGCACGATCCGCAGCACGGCCGCCAATGCCGGCTGGCTCGACCTGCGCATGGTGCCCGAGCGCCACAACAAGGTGAAGGTGCTGATGCTGCTCGACGTGGGCGGCTCGATGGACGACCACATCCAGCGCACCGAGGAGCTGTTCTCGGCGGCCAAGGCGGAATTCAAGCATCTCGAGTTCTATTACTTCCACAACTGCGTGTACGACCACCTGTGGAAGAACAACCGCCGCCGCCACGCCGAGCGCACGCCCACCTGGGACGTGCTGCACAAGTTCACGCCCGACTACAAGCTGATCTTCGTGGGCGACGCCACCATGAGCCCCTACGAGGTGGTGCAGCCGGGCGGCTCGGTCGAATACAACAATGCCGAAGCCGGCAGCGTCTGGCTGCGCCGGCTCGCCGACCAGTTCCCGCATCACGCGTGGCTCAACCCCGAGCCCGAGCGACTATGGGAATACCGGCAATCGGTGTCGATCATCCGCGATCTGCTCGGCACGCGCATGTATCCGCTGACGCTGGCCGGCCTCGAGGCGGCGATGCGGCAGCTGAGCAAATAGCGCCGCCCGCGCCCGATCCGCGCTGCCGCTTCCCCGTCGCGGCCAATCTGAAGCACAATCTCGCGCCGGCGCCGTGTGGCGCTCGCCGCTTTCCCTGTTTTCAGCCCGCTTTTACCGTTCCCGCCCCTCCCCGCTCCGGAGCCTTCGCAACATGAATCCGTCCCACGCGCCCGGCACGCCACCGGCCGCCCCCGCCCCGCGCTTCCTCGCGGATACCTCGCTGTCCGCGCTCGTGGCCGGCTTCGTCGCGATGATGACGGGCTACACGAGCGCACTGGTGCTGATGTTTCAGGCCGGCCGCGCCGCGCACCTGAGCGACGCGCAGATCTCCTCGTGGATCTGGGCGCTGTCGATCGGCATGGGCCTGACCACGGTGGGCCTGTCGCTGCGCTTTCGCGCGCCGGTCGTGGTGGCCTGGTCCACTCCGGGCGCCGCGCTGCTGGTGTCCTCGCTGCCCGGCGTGCCGTATCCGGAGGCGATCGGCGCCTTCGTGGTGTGCGCGCTGCTGCTGACCGCGGTGGGCGTGAGCGGCGTGTTCGATTCGCTGATGCGGCGCGTGCCGGCGGGGATCGCCGCGGCGCTGCTGGCCGGCATCCTGTTCGAGATCGGCATCGAGATCTTCCACGCCGCGCAGTTCCGCACCGAGCTGGTGGTGGCGATGTTCCTGACCTATCTCGTCACCAAGCGCTTCTCGCCGCGCTACGCGATCATCGCCACGCTGATCGTGGGCACCGCCGTGGCCGGCGCGCTGGGCCTGCTCGACTTCAGCCGCTTCCACGTCGCGCTGGCACGCCCCGTGCTCACGGTGCCGGCCTTCTCGATCGCCTCGATCATCAGCATCGGCATTCCGCTGTTCGTGGTGGCGATGGCCTCGCAGAACGTGCCCGGCGTGGCCGTGCTGCGCGCCGACGGCTACCAGACGCCGTCCTCGCCGCTGATCGGCTGGACCGGCTTCGCCTCGCTCGTGCTCGCCCCGTTCGGCTCCCACGGCGTGAACCTGGCCGCGATCACGGCGGCGATCTGCACCGGCCCCGAGGCGCACGAGAATCCGGCGCGCCGCTACGCGGCGGCCGTCTGGTGCGGCGTGTTCTACCTGATCGCGGGCGTGTTCGGCGCGACCATCTCCGCGCTGTTCGACGCGCTGCCGAAGGCGCTGGTGGTGTCGGTGGCGGCGCTCGCGCTGTTCGGCTCGATCATGAGCGGCCTGACCAACGCGATGCAGGACGTGCGCCAGCGCGAGGCCGCGCTGGTCACCTTCATGACCACCGCCTCGGGCCTCACGCTGCTGTCGATCGGGCCGGCCTTCTGGGGGCTGGTGGCCGGCCTCGTCACCCAGCTGATCCTGAACGCGCGGCGCGGCTGACGCGCGGGCGGCCGTGATGCGCCCCCGATTCGACACGGACGTGCCGGCCATTCGGGCCTAGAATAGGGAATTCCGGCTGCCGGGCCGGCCCGCGCGCGCGGGCCCGCCGGCCGGCCTGCTTCGCCGCCGCGCGCTGCCGCGCGGCTCTTCCGTCGAACCCGGCGCGCCGCGCCCATCCAAAGATTCGCCATGACTACCGCACTCGACCAGCTGAAGCAGTACACGACCGTCGTCGCCGACACGGGCGATTTCCAGCAGCTCGCGCAGTATCAGCCGCAGGACGCGACCACCAATCCGTCGCTGATCCTGAAGGCGGTCCAGAAGGACGCCTACAAGCCGCTCCTCGAGAAAACCGTGCGCGATCACGCCGGCGAATCCACCGGCTTCATCATCGACCGCCTGCTGATCGCGTTCGGCACCGAAATCCTCAAGATCATCCCGGGCCGCGTATCCACCGAAGTGGACGCGCGCCTGTCGTTCGACGCGCAAGGCTCGATCGACAAGGGCCGCGAGCTGATCCGCCTCTATGAAGCCGCCGGCATCGGCCGCGAGCGCATCCTGATCAAGCTCGCCTCGACCTGGGAAGGCATCCGCGCCGCCGAGGTGCTGCAGAAGGACGGCATCAAGTGCAACATGACGCTGCTGTTCTCGCTGGCCCAGGCCGCCGCCTGCGCCGAGGCCGGCGCGCAGCTGATCTCGCCGTTCGTCGGCCGGATCTACGACTGGTACAAGAAGCAGGCCGGTGCCGACTGGGACGAGGCAAGGAACGGCGGCGCCAACGATCCGGGCGTGCAGTCGGTGCGCCGCATCTACGCGTACTACAAGAAGTTCGGCTACAGGACGGAAGTGATGGGCGCGAGCTTCCGCACCACCAGCCAGATCACCGAGCTGGCCGGCTGCGACCTGCTGACGATCAGCCCGGACCTGCTGCAGAAGCTGCACGACAGCAGCGACAAGGTGGAGCGCAAGCTGTCGGCCGACAACCTCGCCGATACGCCGGCCGAGCGCGTGGCGATCGACGAGCCGGCATTCCGCTTCCAGCTCAACGACGACGCGATGGCCACCGAGAAGCTGGCCGAGGGCATCCGAGCCTTCGCGGCCGATGCGGTCAAGCTCGAAGGCCTGATCGAAGCGCTGCGCTGAAGCGCCGGGCACGGTGGATTCGCGTCCCACGCTAATTCGCCGTGCCTGATTCGCCCCCGCCAACGGCCGCCTCCGCGCGGTCGTTGTCACATCCGGAGCACGCCGCACGCACTACCATTCCGGGTACGGCACCCTGGCCTCCCGGTCGGGACGCCGGCGTTTACGCTTGGCAGAACGAATCTTCAAGGAGACGACCATGCAAGTGCAACCGTATCTGTTCTTCGGCGGCCGCTGCGACGAGGCGATCGCGTTCTACCGCGATGCGATCGGCGCGGAGGTGAAGATGCTGATGCGCTACCGCGATGCGCCGCCCGATCCGGCCCGGCCGATCGACGCCGCGGCTGCCGACAAGGTGATGCACGCGAACCTGCGGGTGGGCGAATCGCAGCTGATGTGCTCGGACGGCGACATGCGGCCCGGCGCGCAGGCGCAGGTGCACGACGGCTATTCGCTGTCGCTGAACCCGGCCGGCGTGGACGAGGGCCGGCGCCTGTTCGACGCGCTGGCCGCCGGCGGCACGGTGGTCATGCCGTTCGGCCCCACCTTCTGGGCGCTCGGCTTCGGCATGCTGCGCGACCGCTTCGGCGTGCACTGGATGATCAACGTGGAGGATCCGGCGGCGCGGCCATGAAGCATGGCCGGGATGCGCTGGCCGCGCGCCGGTGACGCGCGCTCAGCCCTCGGCCACGTCGAGATAATCCTCGGGGCGCGTGCTGTCCGCGGCGCGCGCCATCCCCACCGCCCGCACCGCCACGCTGACCACCACCGACACCACGAGGTTCACCACCAGCGACCAGATCGCCGCATAGCCGGGGATCGCGAGGCCGAACAGGTGGATCGTGAAGATCGAGCCGGCCAGCTTCAGCGAGATCGCCATCCAGGTGCCGCAGGCGATGCCGGCGGCCCATCCCGCGAGCAGGCCGCGATGGTCGAGCACGCGCGTGTAGAGCCCGAGCACGATGGCCGGCAGCGTCTGGATGATCCAGATCCCGCCGAGCAGCTGCAGCTGGATCGCATAGGTCAGCGGCAGGCCCAGGATGAAGGCCACCGCGCCCACCTTCACGATCAGCGACACCAGCTTGGCGACGCTGGTCTCCTGATGCGGCGTCATGTTCCGATTGATGAACTCGCGGTGGATGTTGCGCGTGTAGAGATTGGCCGCGGCGATCGACATGATCGCGGCCGGCACCAGCGCACCGATGCCGATCGCGGCGAACGCCACGCCCACGAACCACGACGGGAAGAAGTGCAGGAACAGCGCCGGCACCGCGAAGTTCGCGCCATAGGCCTTGAAGTACGGCGCGAACTCGGGCATATCCTTCACGCCCGAGGCCAGCGCCATGTAGCCGAGCAGCGCGAGCAGGCCGAGCACGAACGAATAGGCCGGCAGCAGCGCCATGTTGCGGCGGATGGTGTTGCCCGAGGCCGAGGACAGGATCGCCGTGACCGAGTGCGGATACAGGAACAGCGCGAGCGCCGAGCCCACCGCGAGCGTGGCGTAGGCGCTGTAGCCGTTCAGGCTCGACACGTCGGGCGCCTTCAGCATCAGCTTGGCCGCCGGCACGGTGCCGAAGATGTGGCCGAAGCCGCCGAGCTGCGACGGAATCACGATGATGGCGGCCGCGATCGTCACGTAGATCAGCACGTCCTTCACCACCGCGATCATCGCCGGCGCGCGCAGGCCCGACGTGTAGGTGTAGGCGGCCAGGATCGCGAACGCGATGATCAGCGGCAGATCGCCGAGCAGGCCGTGCGTGTCGAAGCCGAGCCCGCCGATCACCACCTCGATGCCCACCAGTTGCAGCGCGATGTAGGGCATGGTGGCCACGATGCCGGTCACGGCCACCGCGAGCGCGAGCATGCGGCTGCCGTAGCGCGCACCCACGAAGTCGGCCGCGGTCACGTAGCCGTGGCGCTTGGCGATGCTCCACAGCTTCGGGAACACCACGAACGCGAACGGGTAGATCAGGATCGTGTAGGGCAGCGCGAAGAAGCCCATCGCGCCGGCCCCGAACACGAGCGCGGGCACCGCCACGAAGGTATAGGCCGTGTAGAGGTCGCCGCCGAGCAGGAACCAGGTGACGATCGTGCCGAAACGACGCCCACCCAGGCCCCATTCGTCGAGATGGGCGAGATCGCCCCGGCGCCAGTGCGCCGCGAAGAAGCCGAGGATCGTCACGCCGACGAAGAACAGCACGAACACGCAGGTCGCGGTGAGGTTCATTGCCCGCCCTCCTTCGTGGCCGGGGAGCCGTTCGTGCCCGGGCTGCGCCAGCAATGCCTGGTCTTGCGATAGACGAAGGCCGTGATCGCCGCGCTCGCGAACACCCACACGAGCTGGTACCAGTAGAAGAACGGGAATCCGAACCATTGCGGTTCGACCTTGGCGTACGACGGCACCCAGACCATCGCGATGACCGGCAGCACCAGCAGCCAGAGCCAGCGTTTGGCGGCCTGGTTGGAATTGGCTTCGTGAGCCATGGCGTCTCCTCTTATGCCCGATTATTTGGAGTCTTGAACGGGTACGGCGCGAGTGCGCGCGCGACCGGCCAGGCGGCGGCACGCGGCTCGAGCGAGTATAAGAGTCCGAAATGTCGGCAGATACGCGGGCGAACCCGGATCGGGAGGCGAAAGGCGGAGCGCAGGGAAAGCAGGCGCGGCAGCGAGGTGCCGCGCCCACCAGACGTCAGATCGTGAAGTTCAGCGAATCGCCGCCGGCCGACGCCTGCAGCGCCTTCACCCACTTGCGGGCCGGCAGCTTCAGCGTGCCCTCGATCAGCGCGGCACGCTCGCCGAGCTGCGCATAGCTGATCGACAGCGCCGGGCCCGAGAAGGCGAGCGCGATGCGGTTGCCGTCGTGCACCTCGGGCAGCGCGATCACGCGCTGGTCGAAGGCGGCGTTCAGGTGCTTCATGTTGCGCACGAAGCTCGGGTGATCGCCGAACAGGTTGATGGTGGCCACGCCGGCCTCGGTCAGGCAGCCGCGCACGGCGCGGTAGAACGCCACGCTGTCGAGCACCGGGCCACGCGCGGTGGCGTCGTACAGGTCGATCTGCAGCGCGCCGGTCGTGCCGCGGTTGGCGGCATCGTTGACGAAATCCCAGGCGTCCGCTTCGTGCACGCTCAGGCGTTCGTCGTCGGGCGGCATCGCGAACATGGTGCGCGCGGCCACGATCACGGCCGGGTTCAGCTCCACCGCCTCGACGCGCGCGCGGGGCAGATAGGCGTGCGCGAACTTGGTCAGCGCGCCGGTGCCGAGGCCGAGCTGCACGACGCGCTCGGGCGTGTCGAGGAACAGCAGCCAGGCCATCATCTGCTGCGCGTATTCGAGCTCGATCGCGAGCGGCTTCGACAGCCGCATCGCGCCCTGCACCCATTCGGTGCCGAAATGCAGGTAGCGCACGCCGCGCTCCTCGGAGAAGGTCACGGGCGCGAAGCGCGGCTTGCGCGGCGCCTCGATCACGGGCGCGTCGTCCATGTCGTCGTGGTTCGCGCGCGATTTGGTGCGCACGGCACCGCGCTGTGCGGTCGCTTCCTCGCTGCGCGAGTTGTCGCGGCGAAACGCGCGGGCTTCGGCGGACGCGCGCTTGATCAGTCGGGTCATCGGATTGGATCGCGCGGGACGCGCGACTCGGTGAAAACGGGAGGAACGAGAGGATAGCACCGGCGGGCGGCGCGAGCCGGCTCATTGCCGTTCGACGCGCGAAGGAAAGCGCCGGGCAGCCGATCGCATTCCGCCGGATGCTCGCGCTGCGGAAAATGCCCGCAACCCGCCAGGATCGCCAGTTCCGCGCCGACCATCCGCTCCACGATCGCCTGCCCGGCCGCCGGCGACGCACCGGGATCGGCCTCGCCGGCCACCACCAGCACCGGGCACGTCAGCGCCGACAGCCTCGGCGCGACGTCGAGCGTGGCCACCCTGTCCCACATCCGCGCGTGGCATTCGGGCGGCTGCCGCATCAGGATCTTCGCGAAGCGATCGAGCAGGTCCGGGCGCGCGCGACGAAACTCCGCCGTAAACCAGCGCTCGAGATGCTGCGGGAGGCACCTCCCGCACCGGCTCCGGGAACGTGCACGAGGTGGCGACGAGCACGAGCGAGCGCAGCAGGCCCGGCTGCATGACGGCAACGCGCCGGGCGATCATGCCGCCCACCGAAATACCGACCCGATGCACGGCGCTGTCGCACAGCGCCCCGATCGCGGCCGCGACGATCGCCGCCAGCCGCGCGAAGTCGGGCGCCGCATCCAGCGCACCGCGCGCGCCGGTGCGGACGTAATGGAGATCGGGCCGGTCGGGCCGTCGGAGAACGGGCATGGCATGGCGGCCCGGATGGCAGGTAGCGGGATCGGGACGATCGCGCAACGGGAAAGCCGGCTGAACGCGAGCCTGCTGAATCGCACCACGCGCGGCCTTGCGCCGACCGAGGCGGGCAGCGCTTCCACGAACGGGCGCGCATCGCGGTGGAGGAAGCCGACGGCGCCGACAGCGCGGCCCGTGGCGCCGATGCCGGGCTGGGCGCCGCCCGCGCGTCAGCGCGTCAGCGAGACCCGCACCGTCACGCGCGCGGCACGCGTGCGGGCGAGCGCGGCCCAACGCATCCGGGGCGGCGTGCTCGCCGGCCTGGGCGTTGCGATCGTGTCGGACTGGACGATGCGGCCGGAACTGGCCGATGGCAGCGTGCGCACGGTGCTCGACGACTGGGCGCTGCCGGCGCTGAATCCATGGGCGGTGTATTCGTCGGGACGACGGGCGGAACGCCCGGGCGCGGGCCTTCGTGGCCTTTCTGGCGCAGCATCTGCCGCAGACGGGCTAGCTGCGGCGGGGTGCGTCCTGCAGCGCGCGCCAGGCCCGCAGCTTGTCGGCATACGGCATGCCCGCGAAAGCGGCGCTGCTCGATGGCAGGCGCACGATCCGGTAACGCTCCGCCCACGCGCCCAGCGCCTTCTCGCCGAGCTTCGCCGCGGTGCCGCCGTTGAAGGCAACGGTGTCCAGCCGTGGCAGGCTCGCCAGCAGCGTGAGCAGATCGTTGCCGAGATGGCCGCGGATCGCGCTGTCCAGGCTGCCGTCGCGGCTCGCCTCGGCGATCACGTCCCACAGCCCGACGCGATGCGCGAGCAGCGCCTCGAGCCGCGCTTCGTAGGGCAAGGCGCGCAACGCCACGCCGAGCGTCTCGCCCAGCAGCTCCCAGAACCGGTTTTGCGGATGGGCGTAGTACTGACTC
The DNA here is from genome assembly GCA_030151225.1 of Burkholderia sp. Classification (GTDB taxonomy): domain Bacteria; phylum Pseudomonadota; class Gammaproteobacteria; order Burkholderiales; family Burkholderiaceae; genus Burkholderia. The sequence continues at coordinate 12,520 of JASLEG010000151.1, forward strand.
TGCGCGAGCGAGGCATCGCCGGGCAGGCTGCCCAGGATCAGCACGCGCGTGTCGCCGTCCACCACCGGCGGGAAACAGCGCTTGAGCGCCACGTCGGCCCGCATCGACGCACGGCGCGCGGTGCTCATGAGGTGGTGGCGTCGCTGAACGCGGACACCACGGCGTCGGCGGCGGCCGCCTCGGCCACGCGCCGCCACAGCGCCGGCAGCATGCACTCGGTCACCATCAGCGGCGCATGACGGCGCTCGAACACCGACCGGCGCGCGAGAAACGCGTGCGGCAGCGCGGCCCGCTTCGGCAGCGCGCGCGCCGCCAGCGCGAACAGCGGATCGCCGGCGATCACGCGCCGGCTCGCCAGCGCCGAACGGCCCACCTGCGGATCGCGGTAGAGCAGCTCGGCCAGCGGCCGCGTGCGCAGCCGCCGGGTGGCCTGCCACACGCCGCGGCTCGCGCCGAGCGGGGTGAGGCTGTGCGCGGCCACGCAGGGCTCGCCGTCGATGCTGAGCACGACCTCGCGCACCCAGCACGCGGTGCGCGGCGCCACGCCGAGCGCGGCCGGCTCGTCGCCCCACGGCGCGGCCACCGCCTCGCGCGTCACGCGCACCGTCACGTCGCCGAGCGCGGCCAGATGCGCGGTGAGCGAGCCGCCGCGCGTGAGCCAGTCCTTCGCGGCCGCGTCGAGGCCGGGGCGCGGCACCACGCGCCAGCCGGCGCCGGCCGCGTCGAAGCGCACGCGCGCCACGTGCGTGCCGCGCTCGCCATACGGCGCGGGCGCGGTGCGATGGCCGGTGAGACGGCTCATGCGGCTCGGGCGGCTCGGGTGGCTCAAGCGCCGCGCGACAGCAGCAGCGCGTTGGTGCGCTTCACGAACGCGGCCGGATCTTCCAGCGAGCCGCCTTCGGCCAGCATCGCCTGATCGAACAGCAGGTGGCACCAGTCGCCGAAGTCGGCGCCATCCGCGTTCAGTTGCTTGATCAGCGGGTGCTCGGGGTTGACCTCGAGGATCGGCTGCATCGCCGGCGCCTGCTGGCCGGCGGCCTTCAGCATGCGCTGCAGGTAGCCGCTCATGTCGTGATCGTCGGCCACCAGGCACGACGGCGAATCGGTCAGGCGGAACGTCACGCGCACCTCCTTCACCTTGTCGCCGAGCGCTTCCTTGATCTTCTCGACCACCGGCTTCATCGCCTCGCCGGTTTCCTCCTGCACCTTCTTTTCCTCGTCGTCGAGCGCGCCGAGATCGAGGTCGCCACGGGCCACGCTCGCGAGCGGCTTGCCGTCGAAGTCGTTCAGGTAGGACAGCATCCACTCGTCGACGCGATCGGTCAGCAGCAGCACTTCCACGCCCTTCTTGCGGAACACCTCGAGGTGCGGGCTGTGGGTGGCGGCCTGCCAGGTGTCGGCCGTGACGTAGTAGACCTTGCTCTGCTCGGGCTTCATGCGCGACACGTAGTCGGCCAGCGACACGTTCTGCTCGGCGGTGTCGCCGTGCGTGGACGCGAAACGCAGCAGCCTGGCGATGCGCTCGCGGTTGGCGTTGTCCTCGCCCACACCTTCCTTCAGCACCTGGCCGAACTCGGTCCAGAAGGTCTTGTACTTGTCGCGGCCCGCATCTTCCTCGGCGTTCGCGAGCTCCTCGAGCATCGACAGCACGCGCTTGGTCACGCCGTCGCGGATCGTGCGCACGTCACGGCTTTCCTGCAGGATTTCGCGCGACACGTTCAGCGGCAGGTCGGCGGAATCGACGATGCCCTTCACGAAGCGCAGGTATTGCGGCAGCAACTGCTCGGCGTCGTCCATGATGAACACGCGCTTCACGTACAGCTTCAGGCCGCCGCGGTAATCGCGGTTCCACATGTCGAACGGCGCATGCGCCGGCACGTACAGCAGCTGCGTGTACTCGCTGCGGCCCTCGACGCGGTTGTGCGTCCAGGCGAGCGGATCCTGGTGATCGTGCGCGACGTGCTGATAGAACTGCCTGTACTGCTCCTCGGTCACGTCCTGCTTCGAGCGGGTCCAGAGCGCGCTGGCCTGGTTGATGGTCTCGTCCTCGTCGAGCTCGACCATCTCGCCCTTTTCCTGATTCCACTCTTCCTTCTTCATCAGGATCGGCAGGCCGACGTGATCCGAATACTTGCGGATGATCGACTTGAGCTGGTGCGCCGACAGCAGATCGTCCTCGCCCTCGCGCAGATGCAGCGTGATGGTGGTGCCGCGCTGGGCGCGCTCGATCGCGTCCACGGTGAAGTCGCCCTCGCCGGCGCTTTCCCAGCGCACGCCTTCGGAGGCCGGCGCGCCGGCGCGGCGCGTCTCGACCGTGATGCGGTCGGCCACGATGAAGCCCGAGTAGAAGCCCACGCCGAACTGGCCGATCAGCGCGGCGTCGCGCTGCTGGTCGCCCGACAGCTTCGAGAAGAATTCCTTGGTGCCGGAGCGCGCGATCGTGCCGAGGTTCGCGATCGCCTCGTCGCGGCTCATGCCGATGCCGTTGTCGTCGATCGTGATGGTGCGCGCGGCCTTGTCGAAGCCGATGCGGATGCGCAGGTTCGGATCGTTTTCGTACAGGGCGCCTTGTTCCAGCGCCTCGAAACGGAGCTTGTCGGCCGCATCCGACGCGTTCGACACCAGTTCGCGCAGGAAGATTTCCTTGTTGCTGTACAGCGAATGGATCATCAGATGGAGGAGCTGCTTGACCTCCGCCTGGAAGCTCATCGTTTCATGTGCCATGGCGTGTTTCCTGTAGCTGATCGATTGAATGAGGGTGCGGGCCGGCCATGCCGAAAGCAAACTGTCAGCACCCGGACGGAACGGCTTCGGGCACCGAAATGGGGCCGGCCCGGACGTTTTCAAGACCCTGCGGGGAACGATGTTTCCGCGACGCCCGCTCACGCTGCGTCCGATTCCGCGGCGCGGCGCGGCACCGAATCCAGATAGCGTGCGAGAAAGGCGGCCAGCCGCGGGTCGCCGCAGTTCGCCACGTTGAAGCGCGTCCAGGTGGACGGCGACTGCTGCGGCGAGAACAGGCTGCCCGGCGTCAGCAGGAAGCCCTCCTCGTGCGCGGCGGCGGCCAGCGCGCTGGCATCGGCGCCGGTATCGGCCCACAGGAACATGCCGGCCGCCGGCATCATGAACAGCCGCATGCCCACCCGTTCGAGCATGCGCGCGGTCTTGTCGCGCACGCCGTCGAGCCGCCCGCGCAGCCGCTCCACGTGGCGGCGGTACTGGCCGTCGGTCAGCACCTTGTACAGCACGCGCTCGTTCAGCTCCGGCGTGGTCATGCCGGCCAGCATCTTCTGGTCGGTCAGCGCGGTGGCCACCTCGTGCGAGCACGCCACGTAGCCCACCCGCAGGTTCGCCGCGAGCGTCTTGGAGAAGCTGCCGAGGTAGATCACGCGCTTGAGCTGATCGAGGCTCGCGAGCCGCGTGGCCGGATAGCGCGCCGGGCACAGGTCGCCGTAGATGTCGTCCTCCACCACCAGGAAATCGTAGGCCTCGGCCAGTTGCAGGATGCGGAACGCCTGCGCGGCCGACAGCGAGGTGCCGGTGGGATTCTGCAGCACCGAATTGATCACCAGCATCTTCGGGCGCCACTGCTGCACCAGCGTCTCGAGCGCGTCGAGATCGGGGCCGTCGGGCGTGTACGGCATGCCCACCAGGCGCGCGCCCTGCGAGGCGAAGCGGCCGAACATCTGGAACCAGGCCGGATCGCCGACGATCACCGCGTCGCCGGGCCGCACGTGCATGCGCGCGATCAGGTCGATCGCCTGCGTGACCCCCGACACCAGCACGATCTGCTCGGGCGTGGCGCCGATCTCGAATTCGGCGAGCCGCGTCTGCAACTGCTGACGCAGCGGCAGGAAGCCCTGCGCGTTGCCGAGGGTGAGCAGTTGCGCGCCGGTCTGGCGGCCGAGCGCGCGCAGGGCGCTCGTGATCAGCTCGCCGTCGAGCCAGCGCGCCGGCAGGTAGCCGAGCCCCGGCCCCTGCTCCGGGCTCACCGTATGCAGCATGTTGCGCAGCAGCCAGACCACGTCGATGGTGTTGTCGACGATCGGCGGCGGCGCGGCCTGCCCGGGGCGCGCCGATTCGCCGGGCAGCGCGGCCGGGGTGCGCTCGCGCACGTAGAAGCCGGAGCCGCGCCGCGAATCGAGATAGCCCTGCGCGACCAGCCGCTCGTAGGCCTCCACCACGGTGAAGCGCGACACGTTCTTGTCCACCGCGAGCTTGCGGATCGATGGCATGCGCATGCCGGGCCGGAACACGCGCTCGTCGATGCGGCGGCGCGCCCACTGCACGAGCTGATCGACCAGCGTGAGCGTGGCCGTGTCGTGCGGGGCGGGAATCTGGTCGAGCGGTACGGTGGACATCGCGGCCTCGGCGGAACTGTACAGAAAAGTATCGCGACGATTGTACCGTTACTGTTCCGGTGCGCGCGATTACAGTTTTCAGGTAGTCGAAGTTTTCGTGCCGGGCGCCACGATCGGCCCGCCCCGCGATCCACACCGTATGCCGTGCCTGCCCGGATCCACCGCTCCGGCCCGCCCGCGCCGCCGCACCTCGCCCGTCGCGCCACCCGGCCCGGCAGGTTCCATCGCCGGACGTCATCCGTCCGCCCCGGCAAGCCCGCGTCACGACTTCGTCACCGTTTCACCCCCGTTTTCGTCGCCCGGAACCACCATGACCGCCAGACCGCTGAAGCTCGACCATCTCGTGATCGCCGCCCGCACCCTCGACGAGGGCACCGCCTACGTCGCGGACACGCTCGGCGCCGAGCCGGCCGGCGGCGGCGCGCATCCGCTGATGCGCACCCACAATCGCCTGTTCGGGCTGTGGGGGGGCGCCTATCTCGAGGTGATCGCGGTCGATCCGGACGCCCCGCCGCCGGCACCGGGCGCGGCGCGCCCGCGCCTGTTCGCGCTCGACGAGCCGACCCTGCACGCGCGCATCGCCAGGCAGCCGGCACTCGTGCACTGGGTGGCGCGGGTCGAGCCGCCGCGCCATCTCGATGTCTGGCGTCGCCAGTATCCGGAGCGGATTCCGCCCGTGGTGCGGATGCGGCGCGGCGACTGGTCGTGGAGCCTGACCGTGCCGGCCGACGGCGCGTTTCCGTCCACCGCCGGCGGCCAGCCCGGGCTCGGCCTGGCGCCCTCGCTGATCCAGTGGGACACCGCGCGCCATCCGTCGCACGCGCTGCCGCACGGCGACATCGCGCTCGACGCGTTCACGGCCACCCACCCGCAAGCCGACGCGATCGTCGCCCACCTCGACTGGCTCGGCGGCGGCCAGCTGCTGACCGTGACGGCCGGCGCGGCCGCGCTGACGGCGAGCTTCGACACGCCGAAGGGCGCGCGCACGTTGCGCTGAGCCGCCGCGCGCCGAACCGCCCGCCGTCACTCGCCCCCCATCCCTCTTTCACGGAACCCACCTCACGATGTCCGATTCGCGCGAAACCCGGGGCATGCTGCTCGGCCTGCTCGGCGTGACGATCTTCAGCCTGACCTTGCCGATGACGCGTGTGGTCGTCGCCGAATTCCATCCGCTGCTCAACGGCCTCGGCCGCGCGCTCGCCGCCGCCGTGCCGGCCGGGCTGCTGCTGTGGTGGCGGCGCGAGGCGCTGCCCACGCGCCGCCAGCTCGCGAGCCTCGCGGTGGTGTCGCTCGGCGTGATCATCGCGTATCCGGTGTTTTCGGCCTGGTCGATGAAGACGGTGCCGGCCTCGCACGGCGCCGTGGTCAACGGCCTGCAGCCGCTGTTCGTCGCGCTGTACGCGGCCTGGCTGTCGCGCGAGCGGCCCTCGCGCGGCTTCTGGATCAGCGCGCTCGCGGGCAGCACGCTGGTGATCGCGTTCGCGCTGCGCGACGGCGCGGGCCGCCCGCAGGCCGGCGACCTGCTGATGCTGGTGGCGGTGGGCATCGGCGCGCTCGGCTATGCCGAAGGCGCGCGGCTCGCGCGACAGATGGGCGGCTGGCAGGTAATCTGCTGGGCGCTCGTGGTGTCGGCGCCGTTCCTCGTGCTGCCGGTGGGCTGGCTCGCCTGGGCGCACCACCTGGCGCACCCGGAGCCGGTGCGGCTCGCCACCTGGCTCGCGTTCGGCTACGTGACGCTGTTCTCGCAGTTCCTCGGCTTCTTCGCCTGGTACGCGGGCCTCGCCATGGGCGGCACGGCGCGCGTCGGCCAGGTGCAGCTGCTGCAGATCTTCCTGACCATCGCGTTTTCCGCACTGCTGTTCGGCGAAACCGTCACGCCCAGCACCTGGCTGTTCGCGGCGGCCGTGATCGCCACTGTCGTGCTCGGCCGCCGCACCGCCGTGCGCACCATGCCCCAACCCGCTCGCGCGAACTGAACCGCGCGCGCCATAATCGACGTCTCGCGACGTCCCCACGCTGAAGCTCCGATCGAGGAACCCACCATGAACCCGAACGATCTGCCCCAACCGAACTGGCCCCTCTCCGAACGCGCCCGCAAGCTGACCAGCTCCGCGATCCGCGAGATTCTCAAAGTCACCGAGCGGCCCGAGGTCATTTCGTTCGCGGGCGGGCTGCCGGCGCCGGCCACCTTCCCCGCCGAGCGCATGCGCGAGGCGGCCGACCGCGTGCTGCGCGACGCGCCCGACGCGGCGCTGCAGTACAGCGCGACCGAAGGCTTCCTGCCGCTGCGCGAGTGGATCGCCGAGCGCTACAAGGTGCGCGCCACCCAGGTGCTGATCACCACCGGCTCGCAGCAGGCGCTCGACCTGCTCGGCAAGACGCTGATCGATCCGGGCAGCCGCGTGCTGGTGGAAACGCCCACCTATCTCGGCGCGCTGCAGTCGTTCTCGATGTACGAGCCGCGCTACGTTCAGGTGGCGAGCGACGACGCGGGCATGGTGATCGAGGCGCTCACGCCGGAACTCACGCAGGGCGCGCGCGCCCTGTATGCGCAGCCGAACTTCCAGAACCCCACGGGCCGCCGCATGCCGGTGGAGCGCCGCCGCGCGCTGGCCGACTTCGCGCGCACCAGCCCGTTCCCGGTGATCGAGGACGATCCCTACGGCGCGCTGAACTACCAGGGCGAGCCGCTGCCCACCATGCTGTCGATGGCGCCCGACCACATCGTGCATCTCGGCACCTTCTCCAAGGTGCTGTCGCCGGGCCTGCGCATCGGCTACGTGATCGCGCCCGAGTCGCTGCACGTCAAGCTCGTGCAGGCCAAGCAGGCCACCGACCTGCACACGCCCTCGCTGACCCAGCGCATCGCCTACGAGGTGATCCGCGACGGCTTCCTCGACCAGCACATTCCGAGCATCCGCGAGCTTTATGCCGCACAATGCGACGCGATGCTCGGCTCGCTCGCGGCTCACATGCCCGAAGGCGTGACCTGGAACCGCCCGGAAGGCGGGATGTTCGTCTGGGTGCAACTGCCGAAGGGCATCGACAGCATGACGCTGCTCGAGGCGGCGATCGCGCAGCACGTGGCCTTCGTGCCCGGCGCGCCGTTCTTCGCCGACCACGCGCAGGCCAACACGCTGCGCCTGTCGTTCGTGACCGTGCCGCCCGAGCAGATCGAGATCGGCGTCGCGCGGCTCGGCGCCCTGCTGCGCGAGCGGCTCGGCGCACCGGCCGCCTGAATCCGGCCCGGATCGCGGCCACCTTATTCATTCAACTGAGGACACAGCACAGATGGCAAACGTCTACGACAAACTGAAGGCTCTCGGCATCGAACTCCCGAACGCGGGCGCACCGGCCGCCGCCTACGTGATGAGCGCGCAGAGCGGCAACACCGTGTACCTGTCGGGCCACATCGCCAAGAAGGACGGCAAGGTGTGGGTGGGCAAGCTCGGCGCGGACCTCTCGACCGACGACGGCAAGGCCGCCGCGCGCGGCGTGGCGATCGACCTGCTGGCGACGCTGCACGCGCACACGGGCGATCTGAACAAGGTCAAGCGCATCGTCAAGCTGATGAGCCTCGTGAATTCGACGCTCGAATTCACCGAGCAGCATCTCGTGACGAACGGCGCCTCGGAGCTGATCGCCGAGGTGTTCGGCGACGCCGGCAAGCACGCGCGCTCGGCCTTCGGCGTGGCACAGATTCCGCTCGGCGCCTGCGTCGAGATCGAACTGATCGCCGAAGTCGAATGACGGCGCGGCGCGTTCGCTTCCGTCAGGTCGACGTCTTCACGGCCGAGCCGTTTCGCGGCAATGCGCTCGCGGTGGTGTTCGACGCGGACGCGCTCGCGGACACCGAGATGCGGGCGATCGCGCACTGGACGAACCTGTCGGAGACGACCTTCGTCTGCACGCCCACCGATCCGCAAGCCGACTACCGCGTGCGGATCTTCACACCGGGCGGCGAGCTGCCGTTCGCCGGCCACCCGACGCTCGGCACCGCGCACGCGGTGCGCGAGGCGGGGCTGATCCCGCGCACGCCGGGCCGGCTCGTGCAGCAATGCGGCGCGGGCCTGATTCCGCTGCGCGACCAAGCCGACGGCAGCCGGGCGTTCGCGGCCCCGCCCGCGCGCGTCACGCCGCTGCCGGAATCGGCATGGCCCGCGCTCGCGGCCGCGCTGCGCAGCGACGCGATCGTGTTCGAGGCCACCCCGTGCAGCGTCGACAACGGCGCGCCGTGGCTAGTGGTACGGCTCGCGAGCGCCGCCGACTGCCTGGCGCTCGCGCCGGATGCCGCCGCGCTCGGCGCGATCGTCGATTCGGTGGGTGCGCACGGCCTGGCCGTGTACGGACCGCATCCGGCCGGTGGCCCGGCCGACTTCGAGGTACGCTGCCTGATGACGGGCGCGCAATTCGGGGTGGGCGAGGATCCCGTCACGGGCAGCGCCAACGCAGCGATCGCCGGCCTGATGAAGGCGCAGGACCGCCGCCCCGGCGCCGCCTACACGGCGCGCCAGGGCACCGCGATCGGGCGCGACGGCCAAATCGCCGTCACCTATGACGACGCCGCCGATGCGATCTGGGTCGGCGGCCACAGCGTCACCGTGATCGACGGCAGCTTCCTGCTGCCGTAAGCCCTTTCCGGCCTGCGCGTGCGGCCGCGGCTTCATGCCGCGGCTCATCCTTCCCTCAATTTCACCACGCTTTTGCCGCCGTTTTTTCCGTTTCGGCAGACGGCGCGCGCCGGCGGACCGTTGCATTGCGTGCCTCGGTTTTTGCCCTCGCTATCTAATTCCATTTTCAACCAGTAATATCGGGACCTATCGGGCCCCGATCAGCAAGCCGTACCGCGTGGCCCGACGACGGGCGATCCACGCAATCGGGCGCCTCGTGGGACCCCGGATCCCGCCCGTCGACAGAAGGCCCGCGCCGGCAGCGGGTTCAATCGGAAGATCGGCCGCCGCGTGGCGGTGGCCAGCCGTCGAAGGAGTCGGACATCACCTCAATCGCGAACCGCGAGCGTCCCGCCGCGCGCCGCCCGGGCATCATCACGCCGGGCCGCTGCCGCCGCCCCTGCCCGCGAATCGCCGTGCCCGCCAGCCTGGTGGCCGTGATCCGAACCGTATTCATGCCGATCCTCCGTTAGTCATCCGATGAATTCGCTTCGCCACCTCGCCGAATTCGCACGCCTGCCGCGCTCGCGCCGTTCGCGGCGCCGCGCGCTGTTCGCGATTCCGCTGCTCGGCACGATCGCGATCGCGCTGCTGTGGACCGCGATCGTGATGCGGCTCGCCGTGGAAAAGGACAGCGCCTACCGCGAGGCCGCCGCCTCGGCCGCGATCCTGTCCTCCGCGCTCGAGCAGCACACGATCAAGGCGATCCACCAGGTCGACCAGATCACACGCTTCGTGAAGTTCGAGTTCGAGAAGTCGCCCGAGCACTTCAACCTGACGAGCACTGTGGAGAAGGGCGTGGTGCCGAGCGACACGCTGATCCAGGTCTCGCTGCTCGACGCGCAGGGCCACCTGATCGCGAATACCAGCGAGATACACCCGAAGGCGGTGGACCTGTCCGATCGCGAGCACTTCCAGGTGCACGCCACCCACAACGACGACGAGCTCTACATCAGCCGCCCCATGCTCGGCCGCGTGTCGGGCCAGTGGACGCTGCAGATGACGCGCCGCCTGAACGGTCCCGAAGGCAAGTTCGCGGGCGTGGTGGTGGTGTCGGAGGATCCCGGCTATTTCACGAGCGACTTCTACAACAACGCCGCGATCGGCCGCGACGGCGTGATCGCCGTGGTGTCCGACACGGGCGCCGTGCTCGCGCGCCGCACCGGCACGGTGGGCCCGGGCGAGAGCGGCAGCTTCTCGGCCACCGGCGTGTATCCGATCGCCGAGCGCGTGTCGGGCGTATACGCCGACCCGATCGACGGCACCTCGCGGATCGTGTCGTTCCGGCATCTCGACGGCTATCCGCTCGGCGTGCTGGTGGGGCTGTCGGAGGCCGAGGAGATGGCCGACTACAACCACACGCGCAACGTCTATCTGCTGATGACGGGCTTCATCACGCTCGCCATGCTGGCCTTCTTCGGCGTGGCCACCGGCCTGATCGGCAAGCTGCTCGGCCGCGAGCGCGAGATGACCCAGCTCGCCGAATTCGACCTGCTGACCGGGCTGGCCAACCGCTACACCACGCTGCGCGGGTTGCGCAACGACGTGGCGCTGCCCTCGAGCCTGCGCCGCCTCGCGATCCTGTTCATCGACCTCGACAACTTCAAGACCGTCAACGACACGCTCGGCCACAACGCCGGCGACATCGTGCTGCAGATGACGGCCGCGCGCCTGTCCGACGCGGTCGGCGGCGAGGGCACGCTGTCGCGCATCGGCGGCGACGAGTTCGTGGTGGTGGTCAAGGGCGATGACGCCGAGCGGCGCGCCGTGAAGCTGGCCGAGGCGGTGATCCGCATGTTCGCCGACTCGTTCGACGTGCGCGGCAGCACCTTCGTGCTGCACGCGAGCATCGGCATCGTGCTGCACGCGGTGGCCAACGAGAGCGAGATCGACCTGCTGAAGAAGGCCGATCTGGCGATGTACAGCGCCAAGGATGCCGGCAAGAACTGCTACCAGTTCTACGCGCCGCACCTGTCGCATCGCGCCGATCACCTGATGCGCTGGGAGCAGCAGCTGCGCGTCGCGCTGAGCGAGGGGCAGCTGTTCCTCGCCTACCAGCCGAAGATCGACCTCGGCCGCCGCTGCATCGCCGGCTTCGAGGCGCTGGTGCGCTGGCACCATCCCGAGCACGGCCTGATCGCGGCCAACGAGTTCATCGCGGTGGCCGAATCGACGGGGCTGATCGTGCCGATCGGCGACTTCGTGATCCACACCGCCTGCCGCCAGCTCGCACGCTGGCGCGACGAAGGCCACGACACGCTGTCGCTGGCCGTCAACATCTCGCCGATGCAGTTCTGGCGCGGCGATCTGTACGAAACCATCTCGCGCGCGATCGCCGACACCGGCATCGACGCGAGCCGGCTCGAGATCGAGATCACCGAGACGGCGATGATGGAATATCCGGAGCTGGTGTCGGACAAGATCATGGCGCTGAAGAAGCTCGGCATCCGTATCGCGCTCGACGATTTCGGCACCGGCTATTCGTCGCTGTCCTACCTGCACCGCTTCGCCGTGGACACGCTGAAGGTGGATCGCTCCTTCGTGCAGGCGATCCCGGCCGACCGCAGCGTGTGCGTGATGGTGTCGTCGATCGTGCACCTCGCGCGCGCGCTCGGGCTGACCGTGGTGGTGGAAGGTACCGAGACCGAGGAGCAGATCGCCTGGCTGTCGGCGCTCGGGCCGATCCAGGCACAGGGCTTCCTGTTCTCGCGCGCGGTGCCGGTGGACGGCGTGCCGGCGCTGCTCGCGCGCTTCGGCGTGTGCGGCGTGGAGGACAAGCCGCCGCGCATGCTCGCCCACGTCACGCAGGCGCAGGACGACACGCGCGGCTGAGCGCGGGTGCCGCCGGCTTCACGCGGGCCGTGGCCGGCCCGTTCCAGATTCAATAGCCGCGCGACAGCACGGCCACGCCGATCGTCACCACGCCCAGCACCAGGTTCACCAGCACCAGCATGCGCATCGCGCCCACGGCACGCGCGCCGTCGGGCCAGTTCTGCGCCTGCACGGCGCGGCGAATGCGCGGGAAGATCGCGAAGCGCACGTGGCCGAAGATCAGCATCATCAGCACGCCCAGGCCGGCCATCGCGTGCAGCGGCCAGGTGGCATGCGCGCCGCCGAAGGCCGTCAGCAGGAAGCCGCCCGTGAGCAGCGTGACAATCACCGCGGCCGCCACCCAGTTGAAGAAGCGGCCGAACACGCCCTCGATCAGCGGCAGCCGCAGTTGCGGCGAGAGATCCGACAGCGCCGGGCGCAGGCAGAAGTGCGCGAACACCATGCCCCCCACCCAGACGGCGACGGCCAGCAGATGAAAGAACAGCGCGACGGGGATGAAGTGGGACATGGGGTGGATCCTGATGTTGTTATCGGGTGAAACGGGACGATACGGAATGCAAGGTCGCGCACCGGGCGACGGCCCAGCCGGGTTCGACCACGGCGCGCCGCATCGGTTCGGCACGCGAGCGACATTTGACACGAAAAAGCCCCGGCGCGCGGCCGGGGCTCGATTCGAGACGAGCAACACGACGACGAACGCCGCGCGCGGACTCAGTCGAAGTTCGGCCGCATCCCGCTGAGCTTGAGCTTCAGCTCGGTGGCGCGGCCCTTGCGCGCGCGCTTGCCGACGAACGGCGCGAGCGCGGCACCGGCCAGCTTCGCCTCCTGCTCCTTGCCGCCGCGGCCCGTGCCCTGCAGCACCACGCCGCGACCGTCGATCGCCAGCGCCTGCGCGAGCGGCTCCTTGTCCTCCAGCGCCATCAGGATCACGCCGCGACCGCCGGCCGACAGCGTCTTCATCTCGTCGAGGCCGAACACCAGCAGGCGCCCCTGCCCCGACAGACAGGCCACCTGGGTGGCGAGCGGCACGACCGGCATCGGCGTGAGCGGCACCGCGCCCTCGTCGATCGTCATGAACGCCTTGCCGGCCTTCTGGCGGCTCACCATGTCGCCCACCCTCGCGATGAAGCCGAAACCGTTGCTCGAGGCGAGCAGCAGCGGCTGCTCGGCACCGGCCGCGAAGTAGTGCATCAGGTGGGTGCCCGATTCGAGCTCGATCAGCGAGGTGACCGGCACGCCGTCGCCACGACCGCCCGGCAGCACCTGCACCGGCACCGAATGCACGCGGCCCTTGCTGCCCCAGGCGATCAGCGTGTCGGGCGTACGGCACGGGAAGGCCGCGTACAGGCTGTCGCCGGCCTTGAACGTGAAGCTGGCCGGGTCGAGCCCGTGGCCCTTCAGCGCGCGCACCCAGCCCTTCTGCGACACCACCACCGTGACCGGCTCGTCCACCACCTTCGCCTCGAAGGTCGCGCGCTTTTCCTGCTGGATCAGCGTGCGGCGATCGTCGCCGAACTGCTTCGCGTCGCCCTCGATCTCCTTGATCATCAGGCGCTTCATCGCGCTGTCGTTGGCGAGCAGGTCTTCCAGCCTGGCCTTTTCGGTGCGCAGTTCCTCGAGCTCCTTCTCGATCTTGATCTTCTCGAGCCGCGCGAGCTGACGCAGGCGGATTTCGAGAATGTCGTCGGCCTGGCGCTCGGTCAGCCCGAACGCCGACATCAGCGCGGCCTTCGGCTCGTCCGACTCGCGGATGATCCGGATCACCTCGTCGATGTTCAGGAACACGATCATCCGGCCTTCGAGGATGTGGATCCGGTCGTCGACCTTGCCGAGGCGATGGCGGCAGCGCTGCGTCAGCGTCTGCTGGCGGAAGTTCACCCACTCGCCGAGGATGGTGCCCAGCCCCTTCTGCGCGGGCCGGCCGTCGGCGCCGATCATCACCAGATTGAGCGGCGCGTTCGACTCGAGGCTGGTGTGCGCGAGCAGCGACTGCACGAATTCGTTCTGGTCGAGGGTGCGCGACTTCGGCTCGAACACGAGCCGCACCGGCGCGTTCTTGCCCGATTCGTCGCGTACCGCGTCGATCAGGTCCAGCATCATCTTCCTGGTGTTGACCTGTTCCTGGGTCAGCGCCTTCTTGCCGGCCTTGATCTTCGGATTGGTGAGTTCCTCGATCTCCTCGAGCACCTTCTGGCCCGACGTGTTCGGCGGCAGCTCGTTGACCACCAGCTGCCACTGGCCGCGCGCGAGATCCTCGATCTTCCAGCGCGCGCGCACCTTCAGGCTGCCGCGGCCGGCCTCGTAGGCGGCCGCGATTTCCGCGTCGCTCGAGATGATCTGGCCGCCGCCGGGGAAGTCCGGGCCCGGCACGAGCTGCATCAGCTCGGCGTGCGAGAGCTTCGGGTTGCGGATCAGCGCCACGGCGGCCGCGGCCACCTCGCGCAGGTTGTGCGAGGGGATTTCGGTGGCGAGGCCGACCGCGATGCCCGACGCGCCGTTCAGCAGCGCGAACGGCAGGCGCGCCGGCAGCAGCTGCGGTTCCTCGAAGGAGCCGTCGTAGTTCGGCATGAAGCCGACCGTGCCCTGGTCGATCTCGTCGAGCAGCAACTGCGCGATCGGCGTGAGCCGCGCCTCGGTGTATCGCATCGCGGCCGCGCCGTCGCCGTCGCGCGAGCCGAAGTTGCCCTGGCCGTCGATCAGCGGGTAGCGCATCGAGAAGTCCTGCGCGAGACGCACGAGCGCGTCGTAGGCCGACTGGTCGCCGTGCGGGTGGTACTTGCCGAGCACGTCGCCCACCACGCGCGCCGACTTCACGGGCTTGGCGTTGTTGCCGAGGCCCATCTCGCTCATCGCGTAGAGGATCCGGCGCTGCACCGGCTTCTGGCCGTCGCACACGTCCGGCAGCGCCCGGCCCTTGACCACGCTGACCGCATAGCTGAGGTAGGCGCTCTCGGCGTAATCGCCGAGCGTGAGGACGTCGCCGCCCTCGGGCGGCGCGGGCGGCTCATCGAAAAAATCGGGGGTGTTCATCAGGTATCGCTTCCGTATCGGTTCAGGGGCGGCGGGCGGCGCGTGTCACGCCGCTCAGATGTCCGCCTCGACCTCGTTGCCCTTTTCCTCGAGCCAGCCGCGGCGCGCGGAGGCCTCGCCCTTGCCCATCAGCATCGTCATGCGCGCGACGGTGGCGTCGTAGTCGAGCCCGCCGAGCGCGACCGGCGTGAGGCGGCGCGTGTCGGGATTCATGGTGGTGTCCCACAGCTGCTCGGCGCTCATTTCGCCGAGGCCCTTGAAACGGCTGATCGACCATTGCGTCTCGCGCACGCCGTCCTTGCGCAGCTTGTCGAGGATCGCCTCGAGTTCGCCGTCGTCGAGCGCGTAGAGCTTCTGCGCCGGCTTCTTGCCGCGCGCCGGCGCGTCCACGCGGAACAGCGGCGGGCGCGCCACGCACACGTGGCCGCGCTCGATCAACTGCGGGAAATGCTTGAAGAACAGCGTGAGCAGCAGCACCTGGATGTGCGCGCCGTCCACGTCCGCGTCCGACAGGATGCAGATCTTGCCGTAGCGCAGGTTCGAGAGATCGACGCTGTCGTCGGGGCTGTGCGGATCGACGCCGATCGCCACCGAGATGTCGTGCACCTCATTGTTCGCGAACAGGCGATCGCGCTCGGTTTCCCAGGTGTTGAGCACCTTGCCGCGCAGCGGCAGGATCGCCTGGTATTCCTTGTCGCGGCCCATCTTGGCCGAGCCGCCCGCGGAATCGCCCTCCACCAGGAACAGCTCGTTGCGCGCGATGTCCTGCGTTTCGCAATCGGTCAGCTTGCCGGGCAGCACCGCCACGCCCGAGCTCTTGCGTTTCTCGACCTTCTGGCCGGCGCGGGTGCGCGCCTGCGCCTGCTTGATCACCAGCTCGGCCAGCTTCTTGCCGTGCTCGACGTGCTGGTTCAGCCACAGCTCGAGCGCCGGGCGCGTGAACGAGGAAACCAGCTTCACCGCGTCGCGGCTGTTCAGGCGCTCCTTGATCTGCCCCTGGAACTGCGGATCGAGCACCTTGGCCGACAGCACGAACGAGACGCGCGCGAACACGTCCTCGGCCAGCAGCTTGACGCCCTTCGGCTGCAGGTTGTGCAGCTCCACGAAGCTCTTGACCGCCTGGAACAGGCCGTCGCGCAGCCCCGATTCGTGGGTGCCGCCGGCCGGCGTGGGAATCAGGTTCACGTAGGATTCGCGGGTGAGCGAGCCTTCCTCGCTCCAGGCCACCACCCACGAGGCGCCCTCGCCGTCGGCGAAGGTGTCGTCGCCCGAGGCCTTCGAATCGGCGAAGCGCTCGCCCTCGAACAGCGGGATCAGCAGCTCGCTGCCATTCATCTCGTCGAGCAGGTAGCCGCGCAGGCCGTCCTCGTACTTCCAGCTCTGGCGCTCGCCGGTTTTCTCGGTGATCAGCACCACTTCCACGCCCGGCAGCAGCACCGCCTTCGAGCGCAGCAGGCGCTGCAGTTCGCCGGCCGGCAGGTTCGGCGAATCAAAATACTTGCCGTCGGGCCAGACGCGCACGCGCGTGCCCGACTTCTTCTCGCCGCGGCCCGCGGGCTGCGTGACGAGCGGCTTCACCACGTCGCCATGCGCGAAGCCGAGCTCGGCCATCCTGCCGTCGCGCCACACCGTGACGTCGAGGCGCGTGGCCAGCGCGTTGGTGACCGACACGCCCACGCCGTGCAGGCCGCCCGAGAAGGTGTACGCGCCGCCGGCGGCCTTGTCGAACTTGCCGCCCGCGTGCAGGCGGGTGAACACGATCTCGACCACGGGCACGCCCTCTTCGGGGTGCATGCCGTAGGGAATGCCGCGGCCGTCGTCTTCCACCGAGACGGACTGATCCGCGTGCAGGGTGACCGTGATCTGCTTGCCGTGACCGCCGAGCGCCTCGTCGGACGCGTTGTCGATCACTTCCTGGATGATGTGCAGCGGGTTCTCGGTACGCGTGTACATACCGGGCCGCTGCTTGACGGGCTCGAGGCCCTTCAGCACCTTGATCGATGCTTCGCTGTAGGCCGCTGCGGGCTTTTTCGTGGAC
>JASLEG010000158.1 GCA_030151225.1 Burkholderia sp.
CAGCGACACCAGCAGCACCACGATCAGGTCGTGCGCCGACAGCGGCGTGTTGGTGGCCTGCGCGATGAACAGCACGGCGAGCGTCAGGTAGATCGAGAAGCCGTCGAGGTTGAACGAATAGCCGGTCGGGATCACGAGGCCGACCGTCGAATCCTTCACGCCCATGAATTCGAGCTTGCGCATGACCTGCGGCAGCACGGCGTCGGACGAGGCGGTGCCGACCACGATCGTCAGCTCCTCGCGCAGGTAGCGGATCAGCTTGAACACGCTGAAGCCGGCCAGCCGCATCACCGCGCCCAGCACGATCGCCACGAACAGCGCGCAGCTCAGGTAGAACACCGCCACCAGCATGCCGAGCTGCTCGAGCGAGGCCACGCCGTACTTGCCGGTGGTGAACGCGATCGCGCCGAGCACGCCGAGCGGCGCAAGCCGGATGATGAAGCCCATCACGCGGAAGCACACCTGGGCGAACTCGTCGATCAGCCCGGTGAGGCGGCTGGCGCGCTCGCCGAGCAGCGCCAGCGCCGCGCCGAACAGCACCGCGAACACCAGGATCTGCAGGATGTCGCCCTTCGCGAAGGCGTCGAATGCCGTGTCGGGGATGATCTTCAGCAGGTAGCCGGCCGTGTCCTTCAGGCTCGCCGCGTTCTTCGCGTAATCGGCCAGCGCGGCCGGATCGAGCGCATGCAGGTCGACGTTCATGCCCGCGCCGGGGCGCGTCAGCACGGCCAGCGCGAGGCCGATCGCCAGCGCGAGCGTGGTCATCAGCTCGAAGTAGACGATCGCCTTCACGCCTACCCGCCCCACCTTCTTCAGGTCGCCGGCGTTGACGATGCCGCTCACCACCACGCAGAACACGATCGGCCCGATCACCATCTTGATCAGCTTCAGGAAGCCGTCGCCGAGGGGGCGCAGCGACTGCGCCGCGTGCGGAAACGCCGCGCCGAGCGCCACGCCGATCACGAGCGCGATCATCACGCGCCCGAACAGGGAATTCAGGAATCTCGACATCGCACCTCCCGTCACCACGGTCATAGAGGACACATCCACACTGTTCATACTGGTCATACCAGTTCAGTGATGACGGAGTGTAGGAAGCCGATATATCGGCGTCAACCATGTAAAAAAACGGGATTACCCGATTGGCGACAGCGCGCCGCGGCCGGGGCGGCGCAGCCGATTGCGGCGGATTACAATGCCGGTCTGACCGGCCCCCGTGTAGTCATGAAGAACGTTCCCCATACCGTCACCGACGCCGCCGTGGCGACCATTCAGGCGCGCATCGAAACCGGCGCCTACCCCGTCGGCAGCCTGCTGCCCGCGCAGCGCCAGCTGTCCGAGGAGCTCGAGATCAGCCGCGCGTCGCTGCGCGAGGCGCTGTCCACGCTGGAAGCGCTCGGCATGCTGACGATCCGGCCCGGCAAGGGGGTCTACGTCGAACGTGCGCAGGCCGCCGCCGGCCATCCGTGGCGCTTCGCGGCGCAGTCCTCGCCGCCCGACACCTACCAGATGCGCTATGCGCTCGAGGGCTTCGCCGCGCGCATGGCCGCGCTCGCGGTCAGCGACGCCGATCTCGCCTGGTTCGAGGAGAACCTTGCGGCGCTGCACGTGGCGCTGGTCGACAACACGCTCGACGACGCCGCCCAGCTCGACTTCGACTTCCACATGCGCATCCTCGGCCTGGCCGGCAACGCGGCGATCGAATCGGTGCTGCGCAACAGCGCGGACATCATGAAGGAAAGCCAGCGCATGCCGTTCTACCGGCGCGAACTGATGCTCTCGACATGGCACGAACATCGCGCGATCGTGGATGCGCTGATCGCGCGCGATTCGGCCGCCGCGGGCCACGCGATCGAGACCCACATCGAGAGCGCCGCGCAGCGCGCCGGCGTGTTCTTCCCGACGCCGCGCGGCTGAGGCGGCCCCTGAAAACAAAACCCGCCGCCGCGCACGAGGCGCGACGGCGGGTTTTTCATGCAGCTCGGGCGCCGGCCGAAGCCGACGGCACCGCGGCGGCGCTTACTTCGCGTTCGCGAAGGCCACGGCCGTGTCCAGCATGCGGTTCGAGAAGCCCCATTCGTTGTCGTACCAGCTCGACACCTTGACGAGACGGCCCGACACCTTGGTCAGCGTCGCGTCGAACGACGACGAAGCCGGATTGTGGTTGAAGTCGACCGACACCAGCGGCGCTTCGTTGTAGGCCAGGATGCCCTTCAGCGCGCCTTGCGAGGCTTCCTTCATGATCGCGTTGACTTCCTCGACCGTCGTGTCGCGCTTGGCGATGAACGACAGGTCGACGATCGACACGTTGATGGTCGGGACGCGGATCGCGTAGCCGTCGAGCTTGCCGTTCAGTTCCGGCAGCACCAGGCCGACGGCCGAGGCGGCGCCCGTCTTGGTCGGGATCTGGCTGTGCGTGGCCGAACGCGCGCGGCGCAGGTCTTCGTGATAGACGTCGGTCAGCACCTGGTCGTTCGTGTAGGCGTGGATCGTCGTCATCAGGCCGTTTTCGAGGCCGATCTTGTCGTTCAGCGGCTTGACCAGCGGGGCCAGGCAGTTGGTCGTGCACGAGGCGTTCGAGATCACGGTGTGCTCGGCCTTCAGCACGTCGTGGTTCACGCCGTAGACGATCGTCGCGTCGACGTCCTTGCCGCCCGGCGCCGAGATGATGACCTTCTTCGCGCCGCCCTTCAGGTGGGCACTGGCCTTTTCCTTGGTCGTGAAGAAGCCCGTGCACTCGAACACGACGTCGACGTTCAGCTCGCCCCACGGCAGCTCGGCCGGGTTGCGGTTGGCCAGCACGCGAATGCGGTCGCCGTTGACGATCAGGTAGTCGCCGTCCACCGACACTTCGCCCGGGAAGCGGCCGTGTGCCGTGTCGTACTGCGTCAGGTGCGCGTTGGTCTTGGCATCGCCGAGATCGTTGATCGCCACGATCTCGATGTCATGCTTCTTGCCGTTTTCGTAGAAAGCGCGCAGCGTGTTGCGGCCGATGCGGCCGTAACCGTTGATTGCAACGCGAATCGTCATGGTCTATCTCCTGATGGCTGAAAAAATTCGTTTCGTGCAGCTTCACGGCGGCGCCGGCCGTCGCCCGTCGGGGCGGGCCGGCGCCCAGATGTCACTCGGTCAGGCGAGCACCGTCCTGGCCGTCTCGACCACGTTCTCGACGGTGAAGCCGAAGTGCTTGAACAACACGCCGGCCGGGGCCGATTCGCCGAACGTGTCGATCCCGACCACGCCGCCCTCGAGGCCGACGTACTTGCGCCAGAAATCGGTCACGCCCGCCTCGATCGCCACGCGGCGCACGCCGGCCGGCAGCACGCGCTCGCGATACTCGGCGTCCTGACGGTCGAACACGGTGGTGGCCGGCATCGACACCACGCGCGCGGCGATGCCCTGCTGCGCCAGCGGCTCGATCGCCTTCATCGCCAGTTCCACTTCGGAGCCGGTCGCGATCAGGATGATCTTGCGTGCGACCACGTCTTCCTGCCAGTCGCGCAGCACGTAGCCGCCCTTCTGGACGTTGGCGAGCTGGGATTCGCTGCGCGTGTTGAAGGGCAGGTTCTGACGCGTGAAGATCAGGCACGACGGACGCTGCGCGGCGATCGACTGGGTCCAGGCCACGGCCGTTTCCACCGTGTCGGCCGGACGCCAGACGTCGAGGTGCGGGATCAGGCGCAGGCTCGAGACGTGCTCGATCGACTGGTGGGTCGGGCCGTCCTCGCCGAGGCCGATCGAATCGTGGGTGAACACGAAGATCGACGGCGCCTTCATCAGCGCGGCCACGCGCAGCGCGTTGCGGCTGTAGTCGGAGAAGGTCAGGAAGGTGCCGCCGAACGGCTTGTAGCCGCCGTGCACCACCAGCCCGTTGATGGCCGCGCTCATGCCGAATTCGCGCACGCCGTAGTTGATGTGGTTGCCCCACTGGATGCCGTGCTCGCCGGCGCGCACCGGCTTCGAGGCCTTCCAGTTGGTGAGGTTCGAGCCGGTCAGGTCGGCCGAGCCGCCGAGCAGCTCGGGCAGCGCCGCGGCCAGGCCCTCGATGGTTTGCTGCGAGGCCTTGCGGGTGGCGACCGTCTCGCCGCGCTCGTTGGCGGCCGCGACGATCGCGGCGGCCTTCTCGGCCCAGTCGGCCGGCAGCTTGTTGGCCGCACGGCGCTCGAATTCGGCCGCTTCGGCCGGGTACTTCGCGCGGTACGCGTCGAGCGCGCCCTGCCAGTCGGCCTCGAACTTCGCGCCGGCTTCCTTGGCATCCCATGCCGCATACACTTCCTGCGGGATCACGAAGGGCTCCCAGTTCCAGCCCAGTGCCGCGCGCGTCCTGGCGATTTCCTCGGCGCCGAGCGCCGCGCCGTGCACGTCGTGGCCGCCGGCCTTGGTGGCCGCGCCCTTGCCGATCACGGTCTTGCAGCAGATCAGCGTGGGCTTGTCCGAGCCCTTGGCCTTCGCGATGGCCGCGTCGACCGCGTTCACATCGTGGCCGTCCACGCCCGGGATCACGTTCCAGCCGTAAGCCTCGAAGCGCTTCGGCGTGTCGTCGTGGAACCAGTGCACCACGTCGCCGTCGATCGAGATGCCGTTGTCGTCGTAAAGCGCGATCAGCTTGTTCAGCTTGAGCGTGCCGGCCAGCGAGCAGGCCTCGTGCGAGATGCCTTCCATCAGGCAGCCGTCGCCGAGGAACACGTAGGTGTGGTGGTCGACGATCTTCGCGTCGGCCTTGTTGAATTCGGCCGCGAGCAGCGCTTCGCCGAGCGCCATGCCGACCGCGTTCGCGAGACCCTGGCCGAGCGGGCCGGTGGTGGTCTCGACGCCCGGCGTGATGCCGTATTCGGGGTGGCCCGGCGTCTTGGAATGCATCTGGCGGAAATTCTTCAGCTCGCCGATCGGCAGGTCGTAGCCGGTCAGGTGCAGCAGCGAGTACAGCAGCATCGATCCATGGCCGTTCGACAGCACGAAGCGGTCGCGGTCGGCCCAATGCGGGTTGGTCGGGTTGTGACGCAGGTGGCGCGACCACAGCGCGACGCCGATTTCGGCCATGCCCATCGGCATGCCGGGGTGACCGGAGTTCGCTTGCTGCACGGCATCCATCGCGAGCGCGCGGATCGCGTTGGCCATCAGGGAGGTGTTGGCGGGAGACGAGGTCGTCATGTCGAGTCCGGAGAACGAGTCGAGAAAACAGGGCACGGCATGTCCGGAAGCTCGCGGGCCAGCCGACCCCGGCGCGCGATGCGGCGCCATCAGGACGCGAAGCGGACGAGCAAACAGACGGGACGGCTGCAAAGCGGGGCATTTTAACAGATGCCCCGGCTCGCGCCCCGCCGAAAACGGCGGCAAGGGCGCGGCGGCGAAGCCGCGGCAAGCCGCATCTTCTCATGGCGGCGCCCTTCCCTGCAGGGGGCTGCCGCACCGAGGCGCGGCGCCTGCGCCTGCCTATAATTCAGGCCATGCCCCGCCCGCACCGCCGCCTGCCGCCGTGAACAGCCCGCTCGTCTTTCATCCGTCCCCCGATGCGTTCTACGGTTTTCCGGACGCGCGACGCCTCGAGTCGCTCGCCTCGCCGTACCAGCTCATCGAGGTGTGGGACACGCCGCAGCTCGGCCGGCTGTTCACGCTCGACGGCCGGCCGATGACCTCGACCGGCGACGAATGCGTCTATCACGAGTGCATGACGCATCCGGCCGCGCTCGCCCATCCACGGCCGCGCCGCGCGCTGGTGCTCGGCGGCGGCGACGGCGGCGCCGCACGGCAGTTGCTGCGCCACCCGTCGATCGAGCGAATCGTGATCGCCGAACTCGACGAGGCCGTGGTGGCGATGGCGCGCCGCCATCTGGGCAGCGTGCACGGCGGTGCCTTCGACGATGCGCGTGTCGAACTCGTGATCGGCGACGCCACGCACTACGTGGAGCGCGCCTGCGCGCCCTTCGATCTGGTGGTGTTCGACCTGACGCCGCCCGATTCGCCGGCCGCCGGCCTCTACACGCGCGCCTTCCTGGGCCGCCTCAAGCGCATCCTGACGCCCTGCGCGGCCGTGTCGATGCATCTCGGCGCGCCGGCGTTCCACGCGCCGCGCATCGCCGCGCTGGTGGCGGAACTGCAGGCGAGCTTCGCGGTGGTGGCGCCGCTCGCCGCGCCGGTGCCGCTGTACGGCGGCGAATGGCTGATGGCGGTGGCGAGCGACACGCTCGACGCGGGCGCGCTGTTTGCGCACGACGTCGAGACGCGGCTCGCCGCGCGCGGCATCGGCCCGCTCGGCTTCTACGACGCCGCGCTGCACCCGGCGCTGTTCACCCTGCGCCGCACGCTGCGCGATACACTCGGCCTGAATCGCTGAACCCGCCGCCCGGCGGCTTCGTCCCCCATCCCGCAGGAGATTGATCCGATGACCGACCCGCGTCCGGCCGACGTGCCCTGGTTGACGCCTTATCTGACGGTGCGCAGCGCGCAGGCGTCGATCGCGTTCTATACCGATGCGTTCGGATTCGACAAGCGCGAAATGATCGACGAAGATGGCGCGATCATGCACGTCGAGATGAGTTACCACGGCCAGCTGATCGTGATGTTCGCGCCCGAGGGCGCGTTCGGCTCGACCGCGCGCACACCGCGCAGCGCCGACGCCATCGCGCCGCAGTCGTTCTATCTGTACGTCGACGACGTCGACGCCGTGCATGCCCGCGCGCTCGCGGCCGGCGCGAAATCGCTGACCGAGCCGTGCGACCAGTTCTGGGGCGACCGCTTCGCCCAGGTCGAGGATCTCGACGGCTATCGCTGGGCGCTCGCGCGCCGGCTCGGGTCATGAGCCAGGGCCTGGGCAGCCAGGGCAGCAGCACCGCCTCGGTACCGCGCTTCTTCGTCGAAATCCCGCTGCCGGCCGGGGCCGAGGTCGAGCTGCCGGCCGAGGTCGCGCGCCACGTGCAGGTGCTGCGCCTCGCGCCCGGCGACGCGCTCACGCTGTTCGACGGCTGTGGCGGCCAGCACCGCGCCGAGCTCGTCGAGGTCGGCAAGCGCACGGCCGTGGCACGCACCGTGGCGTTCGAGCCGCGCGAGGCCGAGGCGCCGTACCGGATCACGCTGGCCCAGGGCATCGCGGGCGGCGACAAGATGGACTGGCTCATCGAGAAGGCCGTGGAACTCGGCGTGGCGCGCGTGGCGCCGCTGTCGACCGCGCGCGGCGTGGTGCGCCTCGCCGGCGAGCGCGCCGAGAAGCGCGTCGCGCACTGGCAGGGCGTGGTGCGCGCCTCGTGCGAGCAGTGCGGGCGCAATCGCGTGCCCGCGGTGGCGCCGATCGCGGATTTTCAATCCTGGCTCGGCCGCCTGCCGGCCGCGGCGGACGGCGAACTGCGCCTGATGCTCTCGCCGCGCGCGAGCATCGCGTTCGGCGAACTGCCGCCCACGGCGCCGGCCGGCGAGATCACGCTGCTGATCGGCCCCGAGGGGGGCTTGTCGCCGGCCGAGGAAGACGCCGCGCGCGACGCGGGCTTTCAGGCAATCGTGCTCGGCACGCGCGTGCTGCGCACCGAGACGGCCGGCATGGCGATGCTCGCCGCGCTCGCCGCGCGTTGGGGCGGCTGGTAAGCGACGCGCCGCAACCGCGCGGCGCCTGCCGGGTCACTGTCCGGACAACGCGGTCGGCACGCCGATCGCGTCGAGGATCGGCCGCGACACCACGTCGAGCATCGCGCCCGCGTCCGGCGCGCGCCACACCGTCAGATCGCTGCCGGTCAGCCGGAGCGTGCCGGTCACCGGCAGCTCGATCGGCGCGCCCGGCAGCATGTCGGCCAGCTTGTCGAAGCGCATCGCGGCCGCCGCGTCGGCGGCCCGCTCCGAGGTGATCTGCTGACGCGGCAGCACGGTGCGCAGCCGCTCCATCACCGGCGCCATGTCGGCCACCACGCAGGTGTAGTTCACGGTGGCGATCCACTGCCCGTCCGCATCCGGATCGGGCTGGCGCGTGGCGCTGCCCACGCTGCAGCGCGAGCGCCGGATCGTGTCGGCCACGGCCGCGAACACGCGGCGCAGCGGCTCGGCCAGCGCCGCGCGCTTCGCCGCCGGCATCGATTCGGTCAGTCGTTCGGCCAGCAGGCGCGGGTTCTGGGCACGCAGCGTCGCGAGCGCCTCGAGGTCGATCGGCTCGGCGCCGGCCGCGTCGGCGCCGCTTCCGGCAGCGGCGCGGATCGCGTCGTTCAGTTGCTGGCCCTGGGTCAGATCGCCATTCACGAGCAAGCCGAGCAGCAGCGCCGTGGTTTGCGTCGGCGACAGCGGCGCGGCCTGGGCGGACGTCATTGCCAGCATCAGGGCAGCGGCGAGCGCGGCCAGCCAGGGGCGCGGCGAGCGAAGCGGATTCATGGTTCGATGGCTCTCATTCGGAGCGATCGGCCGGCACCGGCGCCGATCGCGGACGCAAAAAAGCCCGCGCACGGGCGGGCTTTCCATATCTCGGGCGAGGCGGCGCGCGGCGGACACGCGCGGCCCGACCCGCTCGACACGGCGGCAGGCAACGCAGTGGCGGCGACGCCGACGCGCGTCGCCTTACGCGAACGAATAAAACACGCGAAACGCGATCTTGCGCTCCGCCCAGAACTCGGCGGCCTCGCGGAACACGTCGAGCAGTGTCTCGCGGCCTTCCTTGTCGAACTTCTGCGCGATCGGCAGCGCCTCGAGCACGATCACGAAACCGGGCTGTTCGCCGGCCTTGTGGACGAGATCGGTGAGGCTGTCGTACAGCGCGTCGTAGTTCTTGCCGAAATGCTTCGGGAACAGGAAGGACGTCGCGATCGTTTCGAGCACTTCCTGCTTCGACTGCGCGGCGCCGCAATACGCAAACAGGAAATGCTGGCCGAGACGGGCCGCTTCCTCCGCGAGATCGTGGACACGGAATGCGCGGATCGACTGCACGAGATTGGGTCGCACGGTCGCGAAAAGACTCATAGGCTCCTCGGTCGATGAAAGCTCCGGGCAGACGGACGGTTCGTGCAGCGGCGGCGCGTCATCGCCCTGGGCGAGCCCTCGCAACTGCATCACTCGCTGGAACAGATTGCCGTCGCCGGCCGCGAACAGGTCCGCCGCAGCCGACGTATCGTGCGCGTAGGTGGTGTCGCTCATGCCGATCATCCCGAAATCATTCAACAATACGTTTAAAACTGGCGTAGTGGTCGTCGGTGTAATAACAGTTGTCGATCCGGCGCAGCGGGCCGCCGCAGACGATCCGTTTCGCGCCGCGATTGCGCGCGTGCGGTGTCGGCACCGTGTACTCGTGGTAGAAGCCCCGCCGCTGTTTCGGCAGGATGCGCTCGAAATTGCCGAACACGACGCCGTCTTTCGAGTACGGATAAGGGCCGCCTGAGGCGATCAGCCCGAGCGTCGCGACAGCCTCGCGGGGCAGGCTGGACGACGATACCGTGCCGTCCGCCGCGCCGCCTGGCGCGACTTCGCGTGCCTGGGCGATGGAGATCGCGGAAGAAACCGGATTGCCCACCGGCAAGCCGGTGCTCAGTGCGACGAGCGCGAAAACGGACGCGAGCGCGCCGTTGCGGAGCCACTTGCGTGCCATGAACCGGGGTTCCCGCTGTTAAATCAACAAGTTGACGACCAGGAAAGGCGTAAGCGTATCGCTAATGGCGGGCGGAATCAATGTTCGTCCCGGAATTGAAAGCCCCGATTGCGGCTATTTGACACATTTAGCGCAATTTTGTCACTTCATCAAGATTTTTTTATCTTGTTAGAGATAGAATTGTTCTCGACAACATCGGCTGGCGAACCATCGCCTCCTCGCCAGCGTCCGCGGCCCGGCGATGTTGTCGTTCGACTTGGGCGGCGCAAGCCCTGCCCGACGGCGTGCCCCTGACCTTGGGGCACGCCGCTTTTCTTTCCGGCGCCCGCCCCCAAATGAAAACGCCCGGCCGAACGACCGGGCGATGGGTACCGCGTGCGTTCCGCGCGACCGCTCAGCGCGTCGCGTTGACGTCCGCCACCAACAGCGCCGCCATGTTGACGATCCGGCGCACCGTGGCCGATTCGGTCAGCACGTGCACCGGCTGCGCCGCGCCGAGCAGGATCGGCCCGATCGCGATGTTGTTGCCGGCTGCCGTCTTCAGCATGTTGTAGGCGATGTTGGCCGAGTCGATGTTCGGCATGACCAGCAGGTTCGCGTCGCCCTCCAGCGTCGAATCCGGCAGGATTTCCTTGCGCAGCGCGGCGTCGAGCGCCACGTCGCCGTGCATTTCGCCGTCCACCTCGAGGTCCGGCGCGCGCTCCTTCAGGATCGCCAGCGTCTCGCGCATCTTCACGGCCGTGGGCGCGTTGCTGGTGCCGAAGTTCGAGTGCGACAGCAGCGCGACCTTCGGCTCGATGCCGAAGCGGCGCACTTCCTCGGCCGCCATCATCGTGATCTCGGCCAGTTGCTCCGGGGTGGGATCGACGTTGACGTGGGTGTCGACGATGAAGATCTGGCGGCCCGGCAGCACCAGGCCGTTCATGGCCGCATACACGCTGCAGCCCTCGCGCTTGCCGATCACCTGATCGACGAAGTGCAGGTGGCGGTGCGTCGTGCTGATCGTGCCGCAGATCATGCCGTCGGCCTCGCCCTTCTTCACCAGCATCGCGCCGATCAGCGTGGTGCGGCGGCGCATCTCGAGCTTCGCGAGCTGATGGCCCATGCCCTTGCGCACCATCATCTGGTAATAGGTCTGCCAGAAGTCGCGATAGCGCTCGTCGTGCTCGGTGTTGACGATCGTGAAATCGACGCCCGGCACGATACGCAGGCCGAAGCGCTTGATGCGCGTCTCGATCACCGACGGGCGGCCGATCAGGATCGGCCTGGCCACGTTCTCGTCGATCAGGATCTGCACGGCGCGCAGCACGCGCTCTTCCTCGCCTTCCGCGAACACCACGCGCTTGCGCTCCGGCGACGCCTCGCGCGCGGCCTGGAACACCGGCTTCATGGTGTTGCCGCTGTGATAGACGAACTGCTGCAGATGCTGGACGTAGGCGTCCATGTCCTCGATCGGGCGCGTCGCCACGCCGCCTTCCATCGCGGCCTTGGCCACGGCAGGCGCGATCTTCACGATCAGGCGCGGGTCGAAGGGCTTCGGAATCAGGTATTCGGGACCGAACGACAGATCCTCGATGCCGTAGGCGGTCGCCACGATGTCGCTCTGCTCGTGCTGCGCCAGTTCGGCGATCGCGTTCACGGCGGCGATTTCCATCTCGCGCGTGATCGTGGTCGCACCCACGTCGAGCGCGCCGCGGAAGATGAACGGGAAGCACAGGACGTTGTTGACCTGGTTCGGATAGTCGGTGCGGCCAGTGGCGAGGATCGCGTCCGGGCGCACTTCGTGAGCGGCTTCCGGCATGATTTCCGGGTTCGGGTTGGCGAGCGCGAGGATCAGGGGGCGCTCGGCCATGCCCTTCACCATCTCCTGCTTGAGCACGCCGGCGGCCGACAGGCCGAGGAACACGTCCGCGCCGCCGATCACGTCGGCCAGCGTGCGCGCGTCGGTTTCCTGCGCGAAGCGCTCCTTGTCCGGATCCATCAGCTCGGTGCGGCCCTTGTACACCACGCCGGCCAGGTCGGTCACGATGATGTTCTCGAGCGGCAGGCCGATGTCGACCAGCAGATCCAGGCAGGCGAGCGCGGCGGCGCCGGCGCCCGATGCCACCAGCCTGACCTGCTTGATGTCCTTGCCCACCACCTTCAGGCCGTTCGTGACGGCCGCGGCCACCACGATCGCGGTGCCGTGCTGGTCGTCGTGGAACACCGGGATCTTCATGCGCTTGCGGCATTCGCGTTCGACGATGAAGCAGTCGGGCGCCTTGATGTCCTCGAGGTTGATGCCGCCGAAGGTCGGCTCGAGCGCGGCGATCACGTCCACCAGCTTGTGCGGGTCGGATTCGTTCAGTTCGATGTCGAACACGTCGATGCCGGCGAACTTCTTGAAGAGGGCGGCCTTGCCCTCCATCACGGGCTTCGAGGCGAGCGGGCCGATGTTGCCGAGACCGAGCACGGCCGTGCCGTTGGTGACCACGCCCACCAGGTTGCTGCGCGAGGTGAAGCGCGCGGCGTTCAGCGGGTTCTCGACGATCTCCTCGCAGGCGAAGGCGACGCCCGGCGAATAGGCCAGCGCGAGATCGCGCTGGTTGATCATCTGCTTCGTCGGCTGGACGGCAATCTTGCCCGGCGTCGGAAATTCGTGGTAATCGAGGGCAGCTGCGCGGAGATCGGCTTTGGAGGAGGGCTTGGTGGACATGAGAGCTGGAGGCGGGGTCTGGAGTACCTGTTCGGACCACATTGTAGCGCCAATCCCGTGGCATCAATTTGTCGCGCCGGTCAGGACAACCCTGACGGGAATGCCCGTAATCCGCGCGCCGCGTCTTACAATAACTGCCCTTTTGCACTCGCCGGAATCACCTGCCGTGGCCGCACCCGCCCTGTCCGAGTTCTCGTTGATCGACCGCTATTTCGCGCGCCGCGCGCAGCGTGCCGGCGCGCGCGCCGCGCTCGGCATCGGCGACGACTGCGCGCTGTTGACGCCGCATCCGGGCACGATGCTGGCCATTTCGACAGACATGCTGGTGGAGGGCCGCCACTTCTTCCCCGACGTGCCGCCGCGCGCGCTCGGCCACAAGACACTCGCCGTGAACCTGTCCGACCTCGCCGCGATGGGCGCGCAGCCGCGCGCCTTCACGCTGGCGTTCGCGCTGCCGCGCGCCGATGCCGACTGGCTCGACGCGTTCTCGGCCGGGCTGTTCGAGATCGCCGATCGCCACGGCTGCGAGCTGGTGGGCGGCGACACCACGAGCGGGCCGCTGAACCTGTGCGTGACCGTGTTCGGCGACGTCGCGCCCGAGCGCGCGCTGCGCCGCGACGCGGCGCGCGACGGCGACGACGTGTGGGTGTCGGGCACGCTCGGCGACGCCCGGGCCGGACTCGGCGTCGCACGCGGCGAATGGCAGGCCGGCGAAGCCGAAGCTGCGGCATTTAGCCGCGCACTCGACTGGCCGGAGCCGCGCGTCGCGCTGGGGCTCGCGCTGGCCGGGCTCGCGCATGCGGCGCTCGACGTGTCGGACGGCCTGGCCGGCGACCTGCGCCACATCCTCGAGCGCTCGCGGGTGGCCGCCGAAATCGACGTCGACGCGGTGCCGCGCTCGGCCGCGCTCGCCACCCTCGCGCCGGCGGTGCAGCGCACCTGCACGCTGAACGGCGGCGACGATTACGAACTCTGCTTCACGGCGCCGGCCGCGGCGCGCGAGGCGGTGCTCGCGGCGGGCACCGCGGCCGGCACGCCGGTCACGCGGATCGGCGCGATCCGCGCGCTGGCCGCCGGAGCATCGCCCGCGATCCACTGGCACGACGGCCGGGGCACCCCGCTCCCGCTGACGCTGCACGGCTTCGATCATTTCCATGACGCCTCCTGAGCGCGCCCCCGACGGCCAGAACGAAGGCCGGCCCGAGGCCCTGCCGCTGATTCCCGCGGCCACCGAACCGACGAGCGCCCCCGCCGGCGACGACTCCGGCACGCGCCGCCCTTGGCACGCCAGACCGCGCCCGGATACCGCGAGCGCGGCGGGCGCCGACACGATCCACGACGCATCCGCCCCGCCCCGGCCGCGCCGCGCGAGCGCGCCGTTCATGCGCTCGCATCCGCTGCACCTCGTCTCGCTCGGCTTCGGCACCGGCCTCGCGCCGCTCGCGCCGGGCCTGGTCGGTTCGCTGTTCGGCTGGCTCAGCTTCAGCGTGCTGAACCGCCACCTCGACACCACGCAGTGGTTCGCGCTGATCGCCGCGGCGCTCGTGCTCGGCGTGATCGCCACCCGCCACACGGCGCGCGCGCTCGGCGCGGCCGTGACGGAGCGGCCGCGCGCGATCGTCTGGGACCGCATCGTCGCGGTCTGGATCGTGATGCTCGTGATCACGCCGGCCGGCTTCGGCGCGCAACTGGCCGCGTTCGTGCTGTATCGCCTCGTCGAGCGCTTGCGCCTGCCGCCGCTGCGCCATCTCGATCGCCGTTTGAAAGCTGGCCTTGGCATCATGGCCGACGATCTCGTCGCCGCCTTCGTGACGCTGTTCGTGGTCGCGATGTGGCACGCCCTGTTCTCCACTCCACGCTGATCCCGCCCGCATGCCGACCGATTCCGTCGTTCACCAGCTCGCCATCCGCGCGGGCAACAAGCTGCGCGACGAGCATCTGATGCTCGCCACCGCCGAATCCTGCACGGGCGGCATGATCGCCACCGCGCTCACCGACATCTCGGGCAGCAGCGCGTGGTTCGAGCGCGGCTTCGTCACCTACTCCAATCAGGCCAAGAGCGAGATGATCGGCGTGCCCGCCGAGCTGATCGAGAAGCACGGCGCCGTCAGCGAGCCGGTGGCGCGCGCGATGGTGGAAGGCGCGCTGCGCAACAGCCGCGCGCAGGTCGCGCTGTCGGTGACCGGCATCGCCGGGCCCGGCGGCGGCTCCGAGCACAAGCCGGTCGGCACGGTGTCGTTCGGCTGGAGCAACCGGCTGCATACCGAGGTCGAGACGCGGGTGTTCAAGGGCGATCGCGAGCAGATCCGCGTGCAGGCCGCCGCGCACGCGCTGCGCGGGCTGCTCAAGCTGCTCGACGAACGCGAGCGCTGAGCCACCCCGCGCACCCATGAAAAAAGCGCCCCGCGGGGCGCTTTTTTCATGCCGGCCGCAGCGCGGCCGTGCATCGGCGTCGATCAGCGATGCGCGTTGATCGCGTCGCGGGTCGCCTCGGCCACGCGCGCGGCGGCCTCGGCGAAATCCTCGCCCTTGCTCGCGTAGAGGATCGCGCGCGACGAGTTGATCATCATGCCGCCGCCATCGGCGGTGCGACCCGCGGCCACCGTGGCCTGCACGTCGCCGCCCTGCGCGCCCACGCCCGGAATCAGCAGCGGCATGTCGCCCACCAGGCCGCGCACGACCTCGATCTCCTTCGGGAAGGTCGCGCCCACCACCAGCGCGAGCTGGCCCGTCCTGGCGTTCCAGCGCGTCGCGGCCAGCTCGGCCACCACCTGGTAGAGCGGCCGGCCGCCGGTCTCGAGGAACTGCAAATCGGAGCCGCCCGGGTTCGAGGTGCGGCACAGCACGACCACGCCCTTGTCCTCGTAGGCCAGGTACGGCTCGATCGAGTCGTAGCCCATGTAGGGGTTCACGGTCACCGCGTCGGCGCGATAGCGCTCGAACGCCTCGCGCGCGTACTGCTCGGCAGTGCTGCCGATGTCGCCGCGCTTCGCGTCGAGCACCACGGGCAGGCCCGGATGCTGGAGGTGGATGTGCGAGATCAGCCGCTCGAGCTGATCCTCGGCGCGATGCGCGGCGAAGTAGGCGATCTGCGGCTTGAATGCGCTCGCGTACGGCGCGGTGGCGTCGACGATCTCGCGGCAGAAGTCGAAGATGGCGTCGGGGCGATTCGCGAACTGCGGCGGAAAGCGCGTCGGTTCGGGGTCGAGACCGACGCAGAGCAGGGAGTGGGTGCGCTGCCAGGCGGCGCGCAGCGTGTCGATGAAGGTCAGCGGAGCGGACATGTTTCGCGGCGATGGTGTGTGAATGCCGCGTATTTTACCCGCTGCGCCGCCTCGCCCGGGTAGCGCGGCCCGGTGCCTGGGCGTGCCTCAATGCACCTCAGCGCGCCGCGGCCCTGGCCGCGCGCGGATCGGCGCGCTCCACCGTGAAGCGGAAACGCCGCGCGAGCCGCTGACCCGGCGCGAGCAGCGTCATGCCGTTCGCCTCGGCCCCGCCGGGCAGGTTCACTGCGTTGATCGGATGATCGACGGGCTCGAAGCAGAAGAACGACTCGCCGCGCGGCGTGTAGAGCACGTAGCAGTCGGCATCGGCGTCGATCGTCATGGCCAGGCCGCGCGACGGCCAGGCCACGCTCGCGCGCCCGCCCCAGCCCGTGAACGCATGATTGACGAGCGTATCCGGCAGCGGATAGGCGATGCCGAAGCGCCAGGCCGGCGGCACGCTCACCTGCCGGCGCGGCAGCCAGTCGGCGCCCGACAGCCACAAGCCGCCCGCGGCCGCGGCCAGCTCGGTGTGCGGGTCGCGCACGATGAACGGGTGCAGGCCGAGCCCGAACGGCATCGGCACGCGCCCGGCATTCTCGACGGCCAGCGTGATGGAGAGCGTCGCGCCGTCGAGCGCGAACGACTGCGTGGCGCGATACGCGAACGGCGCGCCGCCGCTGCGATCGAGCGAGAGCTGCAGCTCGGTGGCCGAGGCGGCGTCCACGTGCCAGCGCGCGAGCCAGCCGTCACCGTGGATCGGCAGCGGCTCGCCGGCGCGGTTGCGCGGCACCTCGATGCGTCGGCCACCGCATTCGAAGCGGCCGCCGCCGATGCGGTTCGAATACGGCAGCAGCGGATAGCAGCCGAGCGCGTTCGGATCGGTGTCGGCATCGACGTGTTCGCAGCCGCGGAAGATCGGGCTCGACGCGCCGTCGCCGCGCCAGTCGAAACGCGCGATGCCGCCACCGAGGTGGGGCACCACGTCCAGCCGCAGCTCGGCGGTGGCGAGCGTGACCGCCGCGTCGGCCGCCGACAGCACGCCCTGCGCGACGCTGGAGGTTTGCGGGCCGGGGCTGACCGGCTGCGCCGCGGCGGCGAGCCGGGCGCGGCGTGCGCGGCCGGCGGCGGCCGAGGCCTTGAGCGCATTCGCGGCCGAAGCCGGGGTGGAACCCGAAGTCGATGTCGTCATGCTCGTCTCCTGTCTGCGCCGCTCGCCGGCGGCATCGATTGCCCGCGGCGGGCTCAGGCCCAGCCGCCGTCCACCACGATGTCCTGCGCGGTCAGCATGCGGCTGTCGTCGGCCGCGAGGAACAGCGCCGCGCGCGCCAGATCGTCGGGCAGCAGTTCGTCGTCGATGCACTGGCCGGCCTTGATCGCCGCGCGGCCCGCATCGTCGAGCCACAGCTTGCGCTGCTTGTCGGTCATCACCCAGCCCGGCACCAGCGCATTGACGCGGATCCGGAACGGCCCGAGGTCGCGCGCGAGCGTGCGCGTGAGCCCCTGGATCGCGGCCTTCGAGGTGGCATAGATCGGGTAGCCGCCGTTCTTCAGCATCCAGCTGATCGAACCGAGGTTCACGATCGCGCCGCCGCCGAGCGCCTTCATGTCGTCGATCACGGCCTGCGCGGCGAAGAACTGGTGGCGCAGGTTCACCGCGATCGCCGCGTCGAACGACTCGGGCGTGACCTCCTCGATGCTGTGCCGGCGATCGTTCGCGGCGTTGTTCACGAGCACCGCGATCGGGCCGGTGCGCGTGCGGATTTCCACGATCGCGCGGCGCAGCGCGTCGATGTCGGTGATGTCGGCGGCCGCGAATACCGGCGCGTGGCGCGCCTCGCCGAGCCGCGCGGCGAGCGCGGCGCCCGCCTCGGCATCGAGATCGACGAAGCCCACGCGCGCGCCCTGCGCCGCGAAGTGTTCGACGAAGGCCGCGCCGATGCCGGTGGCGCCGCCGGTGATCAGCACCGCGCGGTCGGTCAGGCTGGGGAACCGCGCGCCGCTCAGATCGTCGGCCGAGATCGCTTGATTCATCATCTGGATTCCTTCGGGCAGGCGCTCAGTCGCGCGTGCCGCGGTTCTTCAACTGGTCGAGCAGCACGGCGGCGAGCAGGATCGCGCCGCGCACGAGGTACTGGTAGAACGCGTCGATGTTGAGCAGGTTCATGACGTTCTCGACCGTGCCCATGATCAGCACGCCGATCACCACGCCCGAGATCGTGGCGCGCCCGCCGAGCAGCGACACGCCGCCGAGCACGCAGGCCGAGATCACGTTCAGCTCGAAGCCCTCGGCCGCGTTCGGCTGGCCCGAGGTGATGCGCGAGGCGAGGATCACGCCAGCCAGCGCGGTCACGGCGCCCTGGATCAGGAAGATCCACACGCGGGTGCGCTCCACGTTGATGCCGGCCAGCCGCGAGGCTTCCGGATTGCCGCCGATCGCGAGCGTGTTGCGCCCGTACACGGTCTGGTTCAGCATCACGCCGAACACGATGAAGCACAGCAGCGTGACCCAGATCGGCAGCGACACGCCGAACATCGACAGGCCGCCGAGCGCGATGAAGGTGTCCGACGACACGCCGACCGCCTGGCCGTGCGAGACGATGAAGCCGAGCCCGCGCACGATCTCCATGGTGGCCAGCGTGGTGATCAGCGCGTTGATGCGCAGGTAGGCGATCACCGCGCCGTTCACGAAGCCGATCGCGGCACCGGCCACCACCGCCGCGACGATCGCGATGAAGGTGTTGTCGGTGGCGTTGAGCACCATCGCGCAGAGCACGCCCGAGAACGCGACGATCGAGCCGATCGACAGGTCGAAGTCGCGCGAGGCGAGACAGAACATCATGGTGCAGGCCACCATGCCGATCTGCGAGATCGACAGCGCGAGGCCCAGCATGTTGTCGATCGAGAAGAAGTGATCGACGGTCACCGACATGGTGATGAACATCACCGCGAAGATCACGATCAGGCTGTAGTCGGTGACCTGCTGCCACCACTTCTGCTTGTCGCTGGTCTGCGGAATCAAGGCGTCGGCCGCGCGCTTGGCGGCGGCCTGCGTGATATTTTCCCTGGCTTGCATCGTGTCGCTCCTGCTATGCGCGGCCGCCCGGCGCCCGCGCGGTCTCCATGTTCACTCGTCCGTCAGCGCCGGCCGTCAGGCGGCCTGCTCGGACGGGCCCTGCGGCAGTGCGAGGTTCAGCACCGCCTGTTCGTTCGCGCTCGCGCGCGTCAGCTCGCCGGCGATCCGGCCTTCGCGCATCACCACGATGCGGTCGGACACGCCCAGCACTTCGGGCAGCTCCGACGACACCATCACGATCGCGCAGCCGCGCTCGGCCAGCTCGTAGATCACCTGATAGATCTCGTTCTTCGCGCCCACGTCGATGCCGCGCGTCGGCTCGTCGAGGATCACCACCTTCAGGTTCGGCTCGGCCAGCCAGCGCGACAGGATCGCCTTCTGCTGGTTGCCGCCCGACAGGAAGCGGATCTTCTGGCGCCGGCTCGGCGTCTTGATCTTCAGCAGCTTGATGAAGCGCTCGGCCGTCTCGGCCTCCTTCCTGCCGTTCAGGAAGATGCCGCCGCGCAGCGAATGACGCCGGCAGCTGATGTTGATGTTCTCGGCCACCGAGGCCATCGCCACGATGCCCTCTTCCTTGCGATCCTCGGGGCACAGCACGATGCCCTGGCGGATCGCGTCGCCGGTGCGGCGCACCTCGATCGGCTTGCCGTCGAGCACCAGCGCGCCGCCGCGCTTGCGGTCCGCGCCGTAGATCACGCGCATCAGCTCGCTGCGGCCCGCGCCCACCAGCCCGAAGAAGCCGACGATCTCGCCCGCGCGCACCGTGAAATCGGCCGGTGCCTTCAGCGCGTCGCCGGCCAGACCCTTGACCTCGAGCCGCGTGGCGCCGAGCTCGCGCGGCCGGTAGTGATAGATGTCGTTGATCTCGCGACCCACCATCTGGCTCACCAGCTGCTCGCGCGGCACCTCGGCCAGCGTCGGGTGCGAGGCGATGCGGCGGCCGTCGCGGAAGATCGTGCAGGCATCGCACAGCCGGTAGATCTCGTCCATGCGGTGCGAGATGTAGATCAGCGCGTGGCCTTCGGCGCGCAGGTCGTCCACCAGCTTGAACAACACCTCGGTCTCGCGGTGCGACAGCGAGCTGGTGGGCTCGTCGAGCGCGATCACGCGCGCGTTGCGCATCAGCGCCTTGCAGATCTCCACCATCTGGCGCTGCGCGATCGACAGCCGGCGCAGCTTCGCCTGCGGGTCGAGATCGACGCCCATCGCGGCCAGCCGCTCGCGCACGTAGCGCCGCGCATCGCCCTTGCGCACCCAGCCGAGCGCGTTCGGCAGCCGGCCGAGCAGCAGGTTCTCGGCCACCGTCATGTCGGGCACGTACTGCAGCTCCTGGTGGATCACCGCGATGCCGGAGGCGATCGACGCCGCCGCGCTCGTGAATTTCACCGGCTCGCCGTCCACCAGCACATTGCCCGAATCGGGCTGGTATTCGCCGCCGAGGATCTTCAGGAGCGTCGACTTGCCCGCGCCGTTCTCGCCCATGAGGCCGTGGACCTGCCCGCCGTGCACGTCGAACGAGATGCCGTCGAGTGCCCGCACGCCGGGAAAGACCTTGCCGATATTGTCGAAACGCAGAACCGCTGCCACTTCCGCCTCCACTCTCCGTTACCGGGCCGCCGCGCGCCGCGGCGTGCGACGGCCCCTTGCCTCACGCGGCGCCGTGGCGCCGCCCATCGTGTTGCAGACCGCCTACTTCGAGGCCAGACCCATTTCGGTACGCACCTTCTCCACGTTGTCGCGCGTGGCCAGCATGCCGGTGGTCAGGGTCAGCAGCGGCGGCATCTTGTTCTGCGTGATCCACGCGTACATCAGCTCGCTGGTTTCCTCGCCGTGGCGCTTCGGGCTGATGATCACCGTGCCGTAGAAGCCGGTCGGCTGCGGCTTCTTGAATTCGGACAGCGCCGAATCCGAGCCGCCGATGCCGATGCCGATCATGTTGTCGGCCTTGAAGCCCCGGCCCTCGGCCGCGCGCACCGCGCCGAGCACGGCTTCGTCGTTCAGGCCGTACGCCACCCAGTGCTTGAACTTCGGGTTCTTGGTCAGCGCGATGTTGGCCGCGTTGAAGGCGTTCTCGGTGTCGGTCTTGGCCTGCGGCGCCGCGATCACGTTCGCCTTCGGGAAACCGGCCGCCACCAGCGCGTCGGTCGCGCCGCCGGTGCGGTCGTGCGCGGTCGGCAGCTGCTCGTAGGTGATGTCGATCGCGCCCACTTCGTTCATGTTCCAGCCGCGCTTCTTGATCTCGGCGGCGATGCCGTCGCCGACCTGCTTGCCGATGTTGTAGGCCGAAATGCCCATGTGCGGCACCGATTCGATCGGCTTGCCGCTGCCGTCGACGAGGCGGTCGTCCACCGTCATCATCTTCAGCTTGTGCGACTTGGCCTTGGCGACGATGCCCGGCCCGAGCTTGACGTCCGGCGTGCAGATGATGAAGCCCTGCGCCTGCTGCGCCGACAGGTTGTCGATCGCGCTCATGACCTTCTCGCCCGACGGCGCGCCGATCTTCACCAGCGTGAAGCCCTTTTCCTTGGCGGCCATTTCGGCGAACTTCCATTCGTCCTGGAACCACGGCTCCTCGGGCTGCTTCACGAGGAAGCCGATCTTCACCGGATCGGCCGCCCCGACGAGGTGGCGATGACGGCGGTGTTCCTCGCCTCCGACGAGGCGCCGTTCATCAACGCCACCTGCATCACGATCGACGGCGGACGCACCGCGCTGTACCACGATTGAGGCCGGCGGCCCCGCGCGACGGGGCGGCAGGCAGGACGGAAAGACAGGACACCGAAAGACCGCAGCACGCGAAGGCCGCGCGCGTGCCGCGTCAAGACAACAGGCGGCCGGACCCGAAATGGCATCAACAGGAGACGAAACAGATGAAACGCAGAAGCTTTGTCATGCTCGCCACGGCAGCGGCGATCCTTGCCGGCGCGGCACCCGTGGCCCAGGCGGCCGATCCGGTGAAGATCGGCTTCCTCGTGAAGCAGCCCGAGGAGCCGTGGTTCCAGGACGAATGGAAGTTCGCCGAAATGGCCGCCAAGGAAA
>JASLEG010000160.1 GCA_030151225.1 Burkholderia sp.
AGGGACCGCTCGCGCTGATCGCGCTGGCGGTGATCGCCGTGGCCGGTTGGGGTGCCTGGCGCGTGCAGACGCACAGCGTGGACACGCCCACCGTCACCGCGAGTGCGCAGCGTCGGCCTCGTCGGCGGCGGCCGCGTGCGCGGCCGACGCCGACGAGGCCGACGCTGCGGCACTCGCGGTGACGGTGGGCGTGTCCACGCTGTGCGTCTGCACGCGCCAGGCACCCCAACCGGCCACGGCGATCACCGCCAGCGCGATCAGCGCGAGCGGTCCCTTGCGCGAGCGCCGGGCGCCCGCACCGTCGCTGGCCTGCTGGGGAGAAACCCGCCCTTCGAGATTGGCGAGAATACGCGAGGCATTCTGCCCGCCCGACTTACCCGGCTCTGAAAGCAGACTCGGTGGGGCTTTCCGATTTGAATCTTCCGGCGCACTCATTCAATGTCTCGTTGAATCCTGGTTTAATTCGCCGCAATAATATCGTCCGGCCGACTCGAAGCAGGCCTGATTCTAAGAGCAAGCCTTCTAAAATACAATCGATTGTAAAAACCGGGGTTTTCTGTGATTGCCGTCGTACTGATCGCGTATTTCGCCCTGGCGGTGCTGATCGCCGCCATGTTCCTATTGCCGGGCGTGCGCGCCACCCTGTTCTCGTCGGTCTCGCAGTTTCATGGCCGATTAAGCCGGCGGGTTTCCGAGCGCGCAATGCGCACCCGCGGGGGAATTGCCAGATCGGCAAAATTTTCGCGCAGCTCTTTAAATGAACTGCAAAATTTACTGGTTCGGCGCCGCTTGCTGATTATCTGCGCGACGGGTATTCTTGCGACGCCTCCGTTGATCGCGATAGCGTTACGTGGTCGGCAATTATTCCAATACGATGACACCATACGCGTTCCCGACGAAAAGATCGCC
The DNA here is from genome assembly GCA_030151225.1 of Burkholderia sp. Classification (GTDB taxonomy): domain Bacteria; phylum Pseudomonadota; class Gammaproteobacteria; order Burkholderiales; family Burkholderiaceae; genus Burkholderia. The sequence goes on from JASLEG010000160.1 coordinate 910, forward strand.
GCGCTTTTGCAAGGCGAACAGCTCGTCCCGCCGCCGCCGCTGCCGCCCGAAGTGTTCGCCACGCGCGAGGTCGAGCAGATCCGGCCCGCGCTGAAGGATGCGAGTCGCGACTGGAACCTGCTCGACCCGGATTTCCGCACGCGCTTGCTGCTGGTCTACAAGATCATGCACGAGCAATACGGCTATGAAATGGCGCTGCTCGAGGGCTATCGAAGCCCGGAACGGCAGAACCGTCTCGCGCAGATAGGCACGAACGTGACCAACGCGGCCGCGTACCAGAGTTATCACCAGTTCGGCCTCGCCGCCGACAACGCCTTCCTGAGGGACGGCAAGCTGGTGATTTCCGAGAAGGATCCGTGGGCCATGCGCGGGTATCAGCTGTACGGACAAGTCGCCGAGCAGGTGGGCTTGACCTGGGGTGGCCGGTGGAAAATGATGGACCTCGGCCACGTCGAATACCATAAACCCGGTTTCAAACTGGGGCATCCGCCGCCGCAATGACGGCGTCGGCACACCTGAGGGCGGTATGGGGCAGATGAACGACACGGCCGGCCGGCACACCGGCCATCCACATCACGGGGGGCGTCGCGCACGCGCGGCCGCCGCTCGCCAGCATGCACCGGCGCGGGCCTGCCCCGACCGCGCCCGGCACCACATCCGATCCGCAGGGCTGTCAGCGTGACGTCATCGGCCGTCGTCACGCTGTCGGCGCATGCGCGCCATCGCCTCGCCCGCATTGCCCCGTTTGCTCCATTGATTCGCACCGGAACCTGACCGTCCTATGCAACGCATCCTCAACGTGTTGACTCATCCGCGCACGCTCTCGATCCTCGGGTTCGTCGCGCTCGCCGCGATCCTGTTCATCGCGGCGGACGCCCTGCAGATCAGCTTCGTGTATCCGCTCGCGATCCTCGGCGTGATCCTCGTGCTGTGGCTGCTGGTGGCGCTGATCCGCCGGTTGCGCGTGCGCCGCGCCAACGACAAGCTCGGCGACATGCTCGAGGAGCAGGCCCAGGTGGACAAGGCGGCGGCAGCGGCCGTCGCGCCGGTGGAGCCGGCCAAGGCGGCCGAGCTCGACACGCTGCGCACCCGCCTCGTCGACACGGTCAAGACCATCAAGACCTCGAAGATCGGCCAGGTGTCGGGCGGCCAGGCGCTCTACGAGCTGCCGTGGTACATCGTGATCGGCAACCCGGCTGCGGGCAAGAGCAGCGCGGTGATCAACTCCGGCCTGCAGTTCCCGTTCGCGGAAAAGAACAACGCCGTGATCCACGGCATCGGCGGCACGCGCAACTGCGACTGGTTCTTCACCACCGAAGGCATCCTGCTCGACACGGCGGGCCGCTACTCGGTGCACGAGGAAGACCGCAGCGAATGGCTGGGCTTCCTCGGCCTGCTCAAGAAGCACCGCCCGAAGGCGCCGATCAACGGCATCATCGTCACGGCCAGCATCGCCGAGCTGACCGGCAACCGCCCCGAATTCGCGATCAACCTGGCCAAGAACCTGCGCCAGCGCGTGCAGGAGCTGACCGAGAAGCTCGAGGTATTCGCGCCCGTGTACGTGATGTTCACGAAGGCCGACCTGATCACCGGCTTCACCGAATTCTTCAGCAGCGGCGAGCGCAACGAATACGAGCGCGTGTGGGGCGCCACCCTGCCCTACGAGCCCGACGAGAAGCGCGACGTGGTGGCGCTGTTCGACGAGCGCTTCGAGGAGCTGTACGACGGCCTCAAGGAAATCAGCGTCGCGCAGTTGTCGATCAATCGCGGCAACATGCTGTCGCCGGGCCAGTTGAGCTTCCCGCTCGAATTCGCCTCGATCAAGCCGACGCTGCGCGCGTTCCTGGCCACGCTGTTCGAGAACAACCCGTTCCAGTACAAGCCGATCTTCCGCGGCTTCTACTTCACCAGCGCGCTGCAGGAAGGCGAAACCAACAGCGCCGCCGCGCAGCGCATCGCCACGCGCTTCGCGCTCGACGGCGACACGCTGCCCAAGCCGCCCAGCGCGTTCTCGAAGAACGGCTTCTTCCTGCGCGACCTGTTCTCGAAGGTGATCTTCGAGGACCGCAAGACCGTGCGCCAGTTCGCCAGCCCCGCCAAGACGCGGATGCGCTACGCGACGT
>JASLEG010000300.1 GCA_030151225.1 Burkholderia sp.
GGCGGCTTCGTCCTCGCGCGGCGGCGCGGCGAGCAGCGCCGACATCGGCTGGCCGCTCAGCATGCATACCTCGAGCGCGCGCTGGATGCGCTGCGCGTCGTTCGGCGCGAGCCGCGCGGCGGTGGTTGGATCGACGGCCGCGAGCCGCTCGTGCAGCGCGGGCCAGCCGTCGCGCGCGGCGTCCGCGTCGAGCTGCGCGCGCACCGCTGCGTCGGCGGCCGGCAGATCGCTGAGGCCCTGCGTGAGCGCCTTGTAGTAGAGCATCGTGCCGCCCGCGAGCAGCGGCAGCCGGCCGCGCGCCACGATCTCGCCGATCAGGCGCAGCGTGTCGGCGCGGAACTCGGCGGCCGAGTAGGCGCTGGCCGGGTCGATGATGTCGATCAGGTGATGCGGCACGCGCTCGCGCTCCTCGCGGCTCGGCTTGGCCGTGCCGATGTCCATGCCGCGATAGACGAGTGCGGAATCCACGCTGACGATCTCGATCGGATGCCGGTCGGCCAGCGCCAGCGCCGCGGCGGTCTTGCCCGAGGCGGTGGGGCCGAGCAGGCAGGCCACCGCGAGGCGGCCGTGGTCGTCGGAGCGGCCGGTCATGCTCATTGACCGCGCATGAACAGGCGGTCGAGATCGCCGAGCGTGAGCTGGTACCAGGTGGGGCGGCCGTGGTTGCACTGGTCGGCGCGCTCGGTGGCTTCCATCTGGCGCAGCAGCGCGTTCATCTCGTCGAGCGTGAGGCGCCGGTTCGCGCGCACCGCGTGGTGGCAGGCCAGCGTGCCGAGCAGCTCGTGCTGGCGCTCGGTCAGCACGCGCGAGCCGCCGAATTCGTGCAGGTCGGCCAGCACCGCGCGTGCGAGCGTCTGCAGGTCGGCATCCTTCAGCAGCGCCGGCACCGCGCGGATCGCGAGCGTGGTGGGCGAGAGCACCGCGAGGTCGAAGCCGAGCGCGTCGAGCGTCTCGCGTTCCTCTTCCACCACGCCGATCTCGACCGGCGTGGCCGCCATCGATACCGGCAGCAGCAGCGACTGCACCGCGATCGCCTTGTCGGCCATCGCGCTCTTGAACTGCTCGTAGAGGATCCGCTCGTGCGCCGCGTGCATGTCGACGATCACGAGCCCCTGCGCGTTCTGCGCGAGCACGTAGATGCCGTGCACCTGGCCCAGCGCGAAGCCGAGCGGCTGGGTGTCGTGGGCGGCGGCGGCCGGCAGCGTGCCGGGGCTCGCGCCGGGGAACGGCGCGGGGCCGGTGCCGTAAGGCGGCGCGGCGGGTTCGGCCGCGCCGGGCGAGGGCGAGGCGCCGTCGGCATCCTTGCGACCGAACAGGGCGTCGTACAGCGCCAGCGGCTGCGCGACGGGCAGCGTGCCCTGCGTCATGCGCGACTGGCGCATCCAGGTGCTGCCGGAGCCACCGGAGCCAGCACCCGCGCCTGCTCCGGCGCTCGGGCGGGCCGTGCCGCCGAAGCCACCGGTGCTGCCGAAACTGCTCGCGCCGCCGAAGCCACCGCCCGACGAAGCGGAACCACCACCGAGCCCGCCGCCGGCCGCCTCGCCCGCTGCCGCGGCCCCGAGCGGCGTGCGCTCGAACGCGCCCGGCGTGCCGCCCGGCGCGAAATGCGCGGCATGACCGCCCGCCGTGGTTTCCGGCGAGGCGCCCGCATGGCGCGCCAGCGCGCGCTGCACGGCATGGAACACGTACTGGTGGATCGAGCGCGAATCGCGAAAGCGCACCTCGATCTTCGACGGGTGCACGTTCACGTCCACCGCCTCGGGCGGCAGGTCGAGGAACAGCACGTAGGACGGATAGCGATCGCCGTGCAGCACGTCCTCGTAGGCCGCGCGTACCGCGTGCGTGAGCAGCTTGTCGCGCACGAAGCGGCCGTTCACGAAGAAATACTGCTGATCGGCGCGGCCACGGCTCGCCGTGGGCAGCCCGGCGCAGCCGTACACGGCAAGCGGCCCCGCCTGTTCGTCGAGCGGCAGGTGCGCGGTGGCGAAGCTCTCGCCGAGGATCTTCGACACGCGCACGGCCGGCTCGCTCGCGTTCCAGTGCTCGACGGCGCGGCCGTTGTGCAGCACCGAGATCGCGACGTCGGGGCGAGCCAGCGCCGCGCGGCGGATCATCTCGAGGCAGTGGCCGAACTCGGTCTGCTCGCTCTTGAGGAACTTGCGGCGCGCGGGCGTGTTGAAGTACAGCTCGCGCACCTCGATCGTGGTGCCGCGGGTGCCGGCCGCCGGCGACAGCGCGCCGGTGTCGGCGTCGATGCGGGTGGCGTGCGGCGCGTCCTCGGTGCGGCTCGTGATCGACATTTCGGCCACCGACGCGATCGAGGCCAGCGCCTCGCCGCGGAAGCCGAGCGTGGCCACCGATTCGAGCTCGTCGAGCGAGCGGATCTTGCTGGTGGCGTGGCGCATCAGCGCGAGCGTGAGTTCGCTGGCCGGGATGCCGCAACCGTCGTCGGTGATCGAGATGCGCTTGACACCGCCCTCGTCGAGCACGATGCGCAGGGTGCCGGCGCCGGCGTCGAGCGCGTTCTCGAGCAGCTCCTTGACGACGGAGGCCGGGCGCTCGACCACCTCGCCGGCCGCGATCTGGCTGATCAACTGGTCGGGCAGGGCCTGGATCGCGCGCAGCGGGCGCGGGCTGGAGGCGGGCGCGGCCTCGGGGGCGGCCTCGGGGGCGGCGCCGGCGTCGGCGGAGTCGGTGAATTCGGACATGGCGGAATTATAACGACGCCGCGGCTGGCGCACCGGCGTTCGGTGCGCCAGCGGACTTACACTTTTTCACGGCGCCTTAAGCTTGTTTCGGTATCATTCCGGCGTTTGCGCCCGCCCCTGGGCGCGCTGTTCCGGCACCGTCTCGACCTGGAAGGACACGCATTGGATACGCTGATTCATTTCGTCAATCTCGTTCTGCACATCGATGCGTTCCTCGGCCAGTTCATTCGGCAATACGGCGCATGGGTGTACCTCGTGCTGTTCCTGATCGTGTTCTGCGAGACGGGGCTCGTGATCCTGCCCTTCCTGCCCGGCGATTCGCTGCTGTTCATCGCCGGCGCGTTCGCCGCGTCGGGCGAGATGAGCCTGGCCGCGCTGATCGTGCTGCTGCTCCTGGCCGCCACGCTCGGCAACACCGTCAACTACCTGGTGGGACGCGCGATCGGGCCGAAGGTGTTCGACACGCACATTCCGGTGCTCGAGCGCTTCCTCGACCGCGCCGCGCTGCAGAAGACCCACGACTTCTACGAACGCCACGGCGGCAAGACGCTGGTGGCCGCGCGCTTCATTCCCGTGGTGCGCACCTTCGCGCCGTTCGTGGCGGGTGTCTCGCAGATGCGCTTCGCGCGCTTCCAGCTGTTCAACATCGCCGGTGCGCTGCTGTGGGTGCTGCTGCTGACGCTGCTCGGCTATTTCTTCGGCAACTTCCCGTACATCCGTCAGTACCTGAACGTGATCGTGCTGGTGGGGATCGGCGCGGCCGCCGTGCCGGTGGTGATCGGTGGGCTGTGGAAGCTGCTTCGCCGCCGTCCCTCGGTGTCGAATGCCGGCGAGCGCGGGCGCGGCTGAGTCCGGCGCCGCGCATGTGAATCGCGATGAGGAACGCCCGCTTTTCAGCGGGCGTTTTCGTTGGCGGGGCCGTGATTCGGGCCTTGAGGGGGCAGTGACGCGGGCCGGCTTCGGCCGGCGGCGGATCCGGCAATGCGATGGCGAATGCCGGGGGGGCGTGGGCTCAGCCGCCGGGAGCGTGGCCGCCGATCGCGCCGTTGCCGCCGTGGTTGCCGTGGTTGCCGTCGCGCGGCAGGCGCGGCGTGAATGCGTGCTGCTCGATCGCGCCCTTGCGGGCGACGATCGCCATGCCTTCGGGAATCTCCTCCCAGGCATCGGGCAGGTCCACGAGCGGCTCGGACAGCACGAGGAACGCGTCGTTGCCGACGGCCGCGATGCGCGGATCGTCGGGATAGAGCGCGTGCAGATGGCGGAACGAGGTGCTGTGGAACAGCGTGCGCGACTGCCGCTCGCTCGAGTAGCGCACGGCCACCACCTGCGCGCCGTCGGTCGCGCACACCGTCATGTTGATCGGCTCGGACACGCCGCGCCGCGCGGCCGTCTCCTCGATCACGCCCACCATGCGTTCGAGCGCGGCCACCGGCGTGTGCTCGAGGCCGAAGGTCAGCGCCAGATGGAACATCACCTCGGAGTCCGTCGAGCCCTCGATCGAGGGGAACAGCGCGGGATCGATGCGCATCATCAGATCGTGGCGCAGCTTGTGATACCGGCGAATCAGGCCGTTGTGCACGAACAGCCAGCGGCCGTGACGGAACGGGTGGCAGTTGGTTTCCTGGATCGGCGTGTCGGTGGCCGCGCGGATGTGCGCGACGAAGTGCGACGAGTGGATCGCGCGCGCCGCCTCGCGCAGGTTGCGGTCGTTCCAGGCCGGATGCACGGAGCGGTAGCGGAACGGAATCTCGTCGGGGCGACCGTACCAGCCGATGCCGAACCCGTCGCCGTTGGTGGTCGTCGCGCCCATGCGCGAGTGAAGGCTCTGGTCGATCAGGGAATGGCGCGCGCGAAACAGCACGGCTTCGAGGGGGATGGGGTTGCCGGTGTAGGCGAGCCAGCGACACATCGGGGAGTCTCCTGCAGCGGTGGGGTGGCCGTGCACGGGCCACGCCGTTCGGGGATGCAGGCGAGCATAGCGGAAAACGCGGGAGCGGGTGGGGGTGGTCCGTGCCGGCGGGCCGGCACGGACCCGGGCGCCACGAAGGCGGCGCCGGTGTGCGGTGACGCTTACTTCGGAGCGCGGCCGTAGGTGTCCTCGAAGCGGACGATGTCGTCCTCGCCGAGGTAGGAGCCCGACTGCACCTCGATCATCTCGAGCGGGATCTTGCCCGGATTGCTGAGGCGGTGCGTGGCGCCGAGCGGGATGTAGGTCGACTGGTTTTCCGTCAGCATGATCTCCTTGTCGCCGTTCGTGACGAGCGCGGTGCCCTTCACGACGATCCAGTGTTCCGCGCGATGGTGATGCATCTGCAGGCTCAGCTTGGCGCCCGGATTCACGACGATGCGCTTGACCTGGAAGCGATCGCCCTGATCGATGCCCTCGTAGTCGCCCCAGGGGCGCACCACGCGGCGGTGCGTGATCGCCTCGTGGCGGCCCGACGCATCGAGCCACTCCACGATCTTCTTGACGTCCTGCGCCTTGTCGCGATGCACGACGAGCACCGCGTCGGCGGTCTCGACGATGACGAGATCCTGCACGCCGATCGCGGCGACCATGCGGTGTTCGGCGCGGATGTACGAGTTGCTCACGGCATCGGCGTAGGTATCGCCGATCAGCGTGTTGCCGCTGTCGTTCTTGTCGGCGATGTCGGCCAGCGCGCTCCACGAGCCGATGTCGTCCCAGCCGAGATCGGTGGTTTCGACGACGGCGGCGCGCGTGGTCTTTTCCATCACGGCATAGTCGATCGACACGCTCGGGCTCGCGTCGAACGCGTCCTGGTCCAGACGCACGAAGTCGGCATCGCGGCTCGATTGCTCGAGCGCGAGTACCGATTGGCGCGCGATGTCGGGCGCATGCTGCTGCAGTTCCTCCAGATAGGTGGACGCCTTCAGCAGGAACATGCCGCTGTTCCAGTAGTAGCCGCCTTCGTCGAGCAGACGCTGCGCCTTTTCCGCATCCGGCTTCTCGATGAACGCGTCGACCCGGAACACGCCCTTGTCGGCCGACAGCGCCTCGCCGCGATGGATGTAGCCGTAACCGGTGTGCGCTTCCTTCGGTGCGATGCCGAACGTGACGAGATAGCCGTCGGCCGCGACCGCCGCTGCGTTTTCCACGGCTTCCACGAAGGCTGCCTCGTTCAGGATCACGTGGTCGGACGGCAGCACCAGCAGCAAGGCATCGGGCTGTGCCTGCACCGCCAGGTGCGCGGCGACCGCGATGGCCGGCGCGGTGTTGCGCGGCGTGGGTTCGAGCACGATCGAGGAGGGCGTGATATCGATCTGTCGCATCTGCTCGGCCACCAGAAAGCGCTGCTCCGCGTTGCTGACGACGATCGGCGCCGCGACGCCGGGGATATGACGCAGGCGATGGGCCGTCTGCTGCACGAGCGTGCGCTCGCCGGTCAGCTTCAGGTACTGCTTAGGATAGCCCCCGCGCGACATCGGCCACAGGCGCGTACCTTTGCCGCCACACAAGATAATCGGAAAAATGTTCATGGGCTGTCTTCTGTAACGAGAGAGTTTTGAAAGCACGCAGCCTTGGGCTCAGCTGTCGGTGATTCTTGCACGGCCATCGGGATTGCGATACCGCCACACGGCGTGCCAGGCGAGATTGCGCAGCCAGCGCAGCGCCTTGCGCGCCGGTCGCAGGCGGTCGCCGCGCAGCCGCGTCAGCGCACGTGCCGCCTGCGGCGCGAGTTGCTGCACGACCGCTTCGGGCGTGGTGTACATGCCGAGCCGCCAGTCCCAGTAGACGGGATAGCGCAGCAGCACGCCTGCCACCAGCATCGCGAGCGAGAGCGGCCGCTCGCGGCGTGGCTGCGCGAGTTCGTCGATCGTCAGGCCCCATCCTGCGTAGAACGGCAGGCCGTAAGTATGCACGGTCTTGCCGCGCAGTAGCGCATCGAAACCTGCCAGGGACGACAGCGTGTGCACGGTGTCGCATGCCTCGATCAGCGATACGACGTCGGCATGCGGGTCGACCACGTCCGCCAGCGCCGCGGCTTCGATCAGACCATTGCGGTTGCCCGACAGGACGTCCGGGTGAGGCTTGTAGACGATGAACGCGTCGGGATGGCGCGCACGCACGGTGCGCAGCAATTCGTCGGCGGTGCGAATCGTCGCCGTGCCCAGCCGGATCGACGCATCGTCGGCCACCTGCCCGATCACGAGCGCCACGGTACGTCCGGTCGGCCGTTTCCAGGCCGGCTGCCGGCGACCGAGGTTGTATTTGGTGATGCCGTGCGCGACGACGAGCTGGCGCAGTGCCTCGGCGCGCACGAGTTCGTCGGCGTCGAAGCTGGCGTGGTTCAGGATCGCGAGCAGGTCGCTGGGGCGCGTCGCGTCGAAATAGATGCCGCTCAGATCGAGCACCTGGCTGCGTGGCGCGATCATGTCCGAGCCGAGCCCGTGGGAATGAATGAAGCCGTCCTCGATCGAGAGCGCGGCCGCCTCGGCGGCCAGTGCATCGCGATTGCGTCCCCCCCAGAGCGCGGCGGTTTCGCCGGGTGCGACGTGCCGCGGCTCGCGCTCCCAGCGCAGGCGGCCGGCGCCGGCCTGCAGATAGGGCGTCGCGAAGGGCCGCTTCCACCACTGGAAACGCACGCCGGCCACGCGATCCAGCATGGCGAAACGCGCCCGGACGGCCGCCTGCAACTCGAGATGGGCGAGCACGCCGTCGAGATTGCCCTCGCCGTGCGTGGCAGGATCGAGATAACGGGCGAGATCGAGATACACGCATTCGAACAGGCGTTCGAGCGACGGGCGTGCCGTGCGCCCAGGAATGGGCCGCTGATCGTGCGTGAGCCCCCAGCCGGCATAGTTCGGCATGCCGAATACATGGACCGGCTTGCCCGCCAGCAGGGCCAGCATGCCTTCCGAGGCGCCGAGCACGTAGACGTGATCGGCGTGGGGCAGCATCGCGCAGGCGAGACCGGGATCGGACGCGAGCCGGAAGCCGTCGATCAGCGAGGCGGCGCATCGCGACGAGAGCCAGGCGCCCCGTCCACCGTCGGCGGACGCGGCGATCCGGACATCGGCGCCGCGATGTCGTTCGCGAACGGCCGCCAGCAGCGCCGCGAAATCGCGCGGCCGCCGGGCATCCCGGCCGCGCGCGACACGCTGGCGTTCGTCGACGATCAGCACGCGCACCGTGCTCGCATCGGGCGTTTGCCAATCGGCCGGGGAGGGCTGAAACGGGTGCGGCCCGGCCACGGCACGTGCCGCCAGCACACGCTGCATCAGCGAGGCAAGTCGCGTCGCCGGCGCGGCGCCCCTCTCGCGCAGCCGTGCCTCGAGCACGCGGGTCCAGGTGGCGCTGCGGTCATCGGGCAGTGCCTCGCGGCGATAGGTCGACAGCGGCAACGCGCAATGGGCGGACCGGATCGGCCCCAGACACGCCTTGTCGGCGGCGCGGACGTGCACCGTCATCGGGCGGCCAGCGTGTGCAGGAGCGCGTCGATTCGCGCGAAGTGCGTATCCCACGATGGTGCGACGAAATCCTGGATTCGCACGAGTTGTGCGGCGCGCGCAGCGCTGTCCGGTTCGCGATACTGCTCGATGGCGTGCCGCCAGCCGGGACCGTCCAGTGGGTCGAGGTAGTCGGGAATGTCACCGGCGATCTCGCGGAACGCATCGAGCCGGCTTGCGATCGCCGGCACCCCGAGTTCGAGTGCCTCGACGAGCGGGATGCCGTAGCCTTCGGCGAACGACGGGAACAGCAGGGCTCGCGCATGCGCGAGCCAGGCCTGCACCTCCGCGTCGGAGCAGTTCGAGCGCTCGATCACGAAATCGCGGATCGCCTCGCAGCGCTCCAGCATGTCGATCACGTTCTCGCATTCCCAGCCGCGCCGACCGATGATCACGAGCGTCGGCGCATCCGCGCCGTGGGCCTCGACGAGTTGGCGCCAGACGTGCAGCATCATCCAGTGATTCTTGCGCGCCTCGATCGTGCCGAGCATGACGAAATAGGGGCGCGACAGCGGCGCATCGGGCGCCGTGTGGTGCCGCGACTGCATGCCCGAGGCGAGCAGCGCGACCACCGTGGGCGGCAGCGCGATACCGGCAATTTTTGCCTCATGGGCGAGCGCGTCGCGAGTTGCCTGTGAATTCGCGATCAGCGCGTCGGCGTGGGCCAGCGCGGTGCGCACGCGGCGCCGGTGCATCGCATCGACGCCGGGCCGGCAGTATTCCGCGTGCGTGAGTGGAATCAGATCGTGGATCATGAACACCGAGCGCGCGTTGCGGGTCGCCACGTTGCGATAGTAGCGGCCGAATTCCATGCCGGTATGGCTCGTGTTGAGCAGAATGCCGGGTGTCTGTGCGGCGCGGCGCCAACCGGTCGCCACGGCTTTCGCGACCATCATGCGGATGGCGTGACGCGAGGTCGTGGTGCGCGAGGTCAGCCAGGAGAAGATTCGTTGGGAGTCCTGCTCGCCGAGGGTGACGATATGGCCGCGTTCGCTGAGCACCGCGCGGGCCCGTCGACCATATTTCTCGATGTAGGCGATGCCGACCCGATCCACACCGGTGGGCAGCGTGCCGTCATGGAGGCGATTCAGCAGGCGAGTTACATCGAGAAGTAATAATGACACGATAGTGCAATCTATCCGTCGCTGCAGTGTCTTACGAATTTGTTTGCTTCGGACATTTATTTTGTAGCGCAACAGTCATCTTAACTTACGGCGTGCGACAATACACGACAATTTATTTTCTAAAGTCTGGATAAATGTTGCGTCGGACATTTCGATTGGGTTGCATGGCAGTTGCGTTGAGCGGTGTCCTTGCCGGCTGTTCGAGCATCCCGACCTCGGGACCGAGCCGCTCGCAGATCGGCTCGGCCGCGCAGGTGGGCAAGGACGGGATCCAGGTCGTCGATGTCACCAACGACATCGCGCGCCAGTTGTTCGCAGAGCGAATTGCCAGTACGTTCTCCACCTCGCTGGGCAACCGTTCCGTCTTCAATCAGGAGCTCGGGGTCGGCGACAGCGTGCAGATCTCGATCTGGGAGGCGCCGCCCGCCACGCTGTTCGGCGCGAGCGGCGGCCGGGACGTCAAGGGCGAGGGCGGTGGCGCGAGCGGTGGTTCGCCGGTCACGGTGTTGCCCGAGCAGATGATCGATGGCGACGGCACGATCAATATCCCGTTCGTCGGGCAGGTCAGGGCCGCGGGTCTGTCGCCGGTGCAGTTGCAGAAGGCGATCGTCGGCCGGCTCAAGAACATCGCACACGATCCGCAGGTACTCGTGAATCTGGCGCATAACGCGACCTCGTATGTGACCGTTGTCGGCGACGTGGTGAACAACAGCCGTCTGCCCCTGACCGCGCATGGCGAGCGTGTGCTCGACGTGCTCGCGGCGGCCGGTGGCGTGCGGCAGCCCGTCGACAAGATGACGATCCAGGTGACGCGTGGCGACAAGGTCGTGTCGATGCCGCTGCAGGCCGTGATTCGCGATCCCGGGCAAAACGTGCCGTTGCATGCGGGCGACGTCGTGACGGCATTGTTCCAGCCGTACAGCTTCATGGCGCTCGGCGCCACCGGCAAGAACGACGAGGTCGGTTTCGAGGCCCAGGGCATCACGCTTGCCCAGGCGCTCGCCCGCTCCGGTGGGCTGCAGGATGCGCGTTCCGATGCGCAGGGTGTGTTCATCTTCCGCATGGAAGACGCGCATGCGCTGAAGTGGCCCGCCGGGGTCAGGACCACGGCCGACGGCAAGGTGCCGGTCGTCTACCGCATCAATCTGCGCGATCCGAACGCGTTTTTCGTCGCGCAGGACTTCATGATGGCGAACAAGGATATCTTGTACGTCTCGAATGCGCCGGTCGCCGAACTGCAGAAGTTCCTGAACGTGGTGTTCTCGGTTGGCTATCCGGTGCTGACCGGGGTCGAGGTCACGCGCTGAGTTGCGCCGGCGGTCCGGCAAATTCTCCGTTATTGCACAGAACGATCGGGCGGGTGCCGGTATCTGCATTGGACGAGAGTTTGTCGGGCTTGCTATCTCTTTATTATTGATAAATGGCGGGTTAAATCATTTTCGAATGATTATTCGACGTTTCAAGTTTTTGTCCGACTACCTTTGAGATTATCGATGACTACGACAGCAATCATCACCGGCATCACCGGTCAAGACGGCGCATATCTTGCTCAATTGCTGCTTGAGAAAGGTTATATGGTTTACGGTACGTATCGTCGGACGAGTTCGGTGAATTTCTGGCGTATCGAAGACATCGGTATTGCCAAGCATCCCAATCTGAAGCTGGTCGAATGCGACCTGACCGACCTGAGCGCAAACGTGCGTCTGCTGCATGTCGCCCAGCCCGCCGAAGTCTACAATCTCGCGGCTCAGAGCTTCGTCGGCGTATCGTTCGAACAACCGGTCACGACCGCTGAAATCACCGGCATCGGGGCGCTGAACATGCTCGAGGCCATTCGCCTCGTCGATCCGAAGATCCGCTTCTACCAGGCCAGCACTTCCGAAATGTTCGGCAAGGTGCAGACCATTCCGCAAACGGAAGACACGCCTTTTTATCCGCGCAGTCCCTATGGCGTTGCCAAGCTTTATGCGCACTGGATCACCGTCAATTATCGCGAGAGCTACGACATGTTCGCGTGCAGCGGGATTCTGTTCAATCACGAATCACCGCTGCGCGGTCAGGAATTCGTGACGCGCAAAATCACCAACACGATGGCACGCATCAAGCTCGGTCAGCAGGATGTGCTCGAACTCGGTAATCTCGATGCGAAGCGCGATTGGGGTTATGCGAAGGAATATGTCGAGGGCATGTGGCGCATGGTGCAGGCCAAAACGGCCGATACCTATGTGCTGGCAACGAATCGTACGGAAACGGTGCGCGACTTCGCGACGATGGCTGCCAAGGCCGCCGGCTTCGATCTGGCCTGGGAGGGCAGCGAGGAAAGCGAGGTGGGTATCGACCGCGCCAGCAACAGGACGCTGGTGCGTATCAACCCGCGCTTCTATCGTCCCGCCGAAGTCGAACTGCTGATCGGCGATCCCAGGAAGGCGCAGGAAGATCTCGGCTGGAAGCCGCAGACGACCCTGGAGCAGCTGTGCCAGATGATGGTGGAAGCCGACATCCGTCGCAACGAGGCCGGCAAGTCGTTCTGACCGGAAGCCGTGCCGGCCGGGCCCTCGCAGGAGGTTGCCCGGTTCGTGTCGCGGCGCCCGCCTGCGCCGCGCGAGATGCGAGCCGCCGGCCGAGGTTGCCGCCCGGTTCCCGGAAACCCCGAGGATACTGTTCGTGAAGCTGATTCTTTCCGTGGACGCGATTTCGCAGCCATTGACCGGCATCGGGCGTTACACCTGGGAGCTCGCACGTCATTACCACTCGCTTGCCGGCGTCACCGATGATCGCCCACGCCTGCTGCATCGGGAGCGCTGGATCGATGATCCTGCCGCATTGCTGGTCGGCGACCCGCCGCCGTTGCAGCGCGGCTTGGGCGGGCTGCTGTCGGTGCGTCGGACGCGGCAGCTTCACCGTTGGTGGCTGCGTCCTCGACTGAAGTCCGCGTTCTTTCACGGTCCGAACTTCTTCCTGCCCGATGTCGCGGTGCGCGGCGTGGCGACGGTTCACGATCTGTCGGTCTTCAAGTTTCCGGAAACGCATCCCGTCGAGCGGATTCGCCATTTCGAGACCGCCCTCGGATCGACGCTGGCGCGCGCCTCGCATCTCATCACCGATTCGGAGGCAACGCGCCGCGAAGTGGCCGACTACTTCAGCTGGCCGCTCGAGCGCATCACGGCGATCGGGCTCGGCGTGTCGCCTGATTACCGGCCGCGCGACGCGCACGAGCTGGCGCCGGCCCTGCATGCGTTCGGTCTCTCGCCTGGCGGTTATGCGCTCTGCGTGTCCACGCTCGAGCCGCGCAAGCGGGTCGAGCGGCTGATCGCCGCCTACGCGCGATTGCCCGACGCCATGCGCCGTACCTGGCCACTGGTGCTGGTGGGCAGCCGGGGGTGGCTCAGCGACGCGTTGCTGGCCCGAATCGCGCAGGCCGAAAGCGAGGGATGGCTGCGTTATCTGGGCTATGTCGCGGAAGCGTCGCTGCCGTTGCTGTACGCTGGCGCGCGTGCGTTCCTGTTTCCGTCGGTCTACGAGGGCTACGGGTTGCCGGTGCTCGAGGCACTGGCCAGCGGCGTACCCACGCTGACGTCGGATAGCTCGTCGCTGCCGGAAGTCGCCGGCGGCGCGGCATGGCTGGTCAGCCCCGACGACGACGACGCATTGCGCGCCGGCGTCGAGCGCGTGCTGTCCGACGATACGTGGCGCGAAGCGGCCCGCATCGATGGGCTGAGGGTGGCGAGTCGGCGCGATTGGCAGGGCTGCGCCGAGGCAACGCTGGCGCTGTGCCGCAGGCTGGCAGCACAGGATTAGGCGCGAGATCGCGTCACGGAGCCGGGATCGACGATCTGCACACCGTCGATCGGTGGCTGCAATTTGAGTCCGACATTCACGTTTTGCTTTCCGATCATTCAGAATGAGTCAGCACACCAACTACCCCGACCCGCTCGCCCCGCAGATTCCGGTCGAGACGATTCTCGCGGCCGACGGCTGGCAGTTCATCGAGCTGGCATACCAGACGGTGCTCGGCCGTGCAGTCGATCAGGCAGGCTTCAAGCACTATTCGGCGCAACTGAGCCGCAGCAACGGCAAGATGCGGGTGCTGGCCGACCTGCGCGAATCGGCCGAAGGCCGGCAACGCGCTGCCGTGATTCCCGGTCTCGACGAACGTGTGCTCGCGTTCCGGCGTCGCAGTCGCTCGCCGCTGCATCGCGTGGCGCAACTGTTCGAGGCGCGGCCGGCCGCGCCCGCAGGGCGCACCACGCCAAACCTGCCTGCCCAGTCGTCACCTGCCGTGCCGCCCGCACCTGCATCGGCACCGGCACCGGCACGGGCTCCGACCGTGGTTGCGTCCGGCAGGGTGGGGGTGACGCGAGGCCCGCTGCGCGACACGCCGACCTTCTGGTTCGATCTGACCACGTCGATGGAATGGACGGGTGGCGTGGTCGGCATCGTGCGAGCCGAACTCGAAATCGCCTGGGGGTTGAAGAAGACCGATGCCTCGGTGCGCTTTTCGATGCAGCGTGGCAACGGCTTCGTCGAGATTCCGGCCGATCAGCTCGCCTGGCTGTTCGAGGCGGACAACGTCACCGACGCCTACATGAAGTTCTTCGATCGTTATCGCGGGAAGGACGAGGTCGCGCCGTCGAACGCGCGCAGCATGGTGGTGGACATGCCGGACCCGTCGCAGCTGCATTATCCGTACGGCCCGGGCGACGTGGTGGTCAGCGTCGGCTGGATGGACAGCCAGAAGGAAGCCTACTTCGAGAAGGTCAAGGCGTCCTGCCCCGAATTCTTTCTCGTCTACCTGATCTACGACATCATCCTGCTGCGCCCCGAAACGCGCCATCTCTACCCGGAGATCGGTCAGAACAAATTCGAGGGCTACGTCAACTGGATCTCGGAGAACGTGGATTTCACGCTGTTCGGCGGCGAAACCGCGAAGAAGGATGCACGCGAGCTGCAGGCGCGCATGGGCTGGCGTTCGCCGCCGGGCGAGGCGGTGCAGTTCGGCTCCGACATCGTCAAGCTCGCCGACAGCAGCAACGACGAGAAGATCCTTCGCGAGCTCGGCATCACCGGATCGTTCATCATCACGGTCGGCTCGATCGAACCGCGCAAGAATCACGACACGCTGTATCGCGCCTATCTGATCGCAGCGCACTCCGATTACTACGACGAAATGCCCCAGCTCGTGATCTGCGGCCGCGTGATCGGTCAGGTCGGGGATCTGGTGGACTCCCTCGATCGGGATCCGCGTCTGAAGGGCAAGGTCCTGCGCCTGTCGCCGACCGACACACAACTCGCCGCGCTGTACAAGCACTGCAGGTTCACCGTGCTCCCGACGCTGTACGAAGGCTGGAGCCTGACGCTGCCTGAAAGCCTGAGTCAGCACAAGTTCTGCCTGTCCGCCGACACGCCGCCGCTGCGCGAGATCGGCCGTGATCTGGTGGACTTCGTGCAGCCGTGGGACGCTCGCAGCTGGGCAGAGAAGATCCGCCTCTACGCGACCGACGATGCCGCGCTTCACCACTATGAGCAACGCATCAAGGCAGACTGGACGATCACCACCTGGCAGGATACGGCCGCATCGATCCACGGCCGCGTGAACCGCTTCGTGCAGGGCGCCGGCGTGCCCGAGCGTCGTGCGCCCGAGGTGTGGATGGACCTGTCGCTGACGTTCCTGCAATGGACCGGCGGCGTGAACGGCATCGTGCGTGCCGAACTGACCTTCGCGCGTCATCTGAACGAACTCGCGCCGAAAACGCATTTCTTCGCACAGGATCACGGCCACCTGTTCGAGATCCCGAAGGACATGCTGTTGTGGCTGTTCAACGACGACGATCTGACCACGGCGTACCAGCATTTCACCGAATTCTGGAAGATGCACGAGCGGCAGGGCAGCGGCTATCGCAGCCCGTTCCGTGCGACCAACGGCGTACAGGAAGGCCACCATGCGCTGCTCAAGGAATTCCCCGACAACGCGATCGTGCTGTTCGCCGGCATCGAGTGGGACCAGAAGCTGATGTCCATGGCCGCACGCGCGAGCGCCGGGCACGCAGCCGTGATCGCGAGTCAGCTCGTCTATGATCTGACGCCGATCCTCGTGCCGCATCTGCACCAGCCCGAGACGTGCGAGGGCTATCATCGGTTCTTCGAGTACGCGTCGCAGCACTTCGACCAGATCATCTACGGCGGCCAGACCGCGCTGCGTGACGGCCGACGGATCCAGCAGGACGAAGGCTGGAAAACGCCGCGCAGCGATTACGTCGAATTCGGGTCCGACATCAATGCGGTCGCCTCCATGACGCCGAAGCAGGAGCGGGAAGTGCTCGAGCGGCTGGGTGTCGGCACCGATTTCATCATGACGGTGGGAACCATCCAGCCGCGCAAGAACCACGATACCTTGTACAAGGCCTACGTGACCTTGCTCGCGCGCGGTGTGAAGAATTTGCCCAAGCTCGTGTTCGTGGGCAAGGAGGGCTGGAAATCCACCGACTTCCTGACGATCATGCGCGCCGACGCCCGCATGAAGGATCTGATCGTGATCGTCAGCCCGACCGACGAGGAACTCGACGTGCTGTACCGCCGTTGTCGTTTCACGCTGCTCCCCTCGTATTACGAGGGCTGGAGCCTGACCTTGCCGGAGAGCCTCAGCTACGGCAAGTTCTGTCTGACAGCGGACTCCGATCCGCTGAAGGAAACCGGCCGGGATCTGGTGGAGTACGTCGATCCGCACGACACCTTTGCATGGGCGGACCGTATCGGCCACTACCTCGATCATCCGCTCGAGGTCGCGGCGCGCGCCGCGCGTATCCGCAAGGAATGGACGCCGCGCAGCTGGAAGGAATCCACGGCAATGCTGCTTGATGCCCTGCACGCCGCACATGCCGAGAAGCTGCGCGCCAGGCCGGGCGGAGAACGCACCGGCACGACATCCGGCGCGGCCGCGAAGGCCGCCCACTAATTCACGACGGAAAACGAAATGGCTTCAGTGTTGATTACCGGTGTGTCGGGATTCATCGGACGATATCTGGCCGATCATCTCGTGTCGAAGGGCCATACGGTCGTCGGCACGACGATGCAAGGCCTGGGCTCGCATCGTGTCTGTGATCTGCGCGAGCGTGACCAGATTCAGGCGGTGGTGGACGACGTCGATCCCGATGTGGTCGTCCACCTCGCCGCGCTGTCATCGGTCACGGAAGGTCGTACCCTGCAGTACTACGAAACGAATCTGATCGGCACCGAAAACCTGCTGATGGCACTCGATGCCGCCGGCCGCCGCCGCCGTCTGATATTCGTCAGTACCGCCGGCGTCTATGGCAATCAGCCGACCAACGTGCTGCACGAGGCGCTCACGCCGATGCCGGTGAGTCACTATGGCATCAGCAAGTTTGCGTGCGAGCGGATCGTGATGAATTACGCGGAGCGGCACGATGTCACGATCGCGAGACCGTTCAACGTGATCGGCTCCGGTCAGAACGGCAACTTCGTGGTGCCGAAGCTGGTGCGCCACTTCGCATCGCGCGAGCCGTCGATCCGTCTTGGCCGGCTTGAGCCGGTGCGCGACTACATCGACGTGCAATCGAGCTGCGACATCTTCGAGCGGCTTTTCGAGCAGACCGCGTCGTTCGGCGACGTCGTCAATATCTGCTCGGGGCGTGGCACGTCGGTGCAGAAGTTGCTCGACATCCTGCGCGAGGTCAGCGGCCACCCGATCGAGGTGATCCAGGCACCGGAATTCATTCGGGCCAACGAGGTGTTCAGCCTGCTCGGCAGCACCGCGAAGCTCGATGCCCTGCTGCCCGAGCGGCAGGCACTGCTGCCGGTCGAACACGTGGTGGCGAGCATGTTGAAGGACGCCGAGCAGCGGCGTGACGCAAACGCATCCGGCGGGCACTGACGAAGCCGTCGGGCGGGTACGCGGCAGGCGCCGGGCGGTTATCAGTTCGCCGCGTCCGCCGTGCCGCCTTGCTCGGCCACCGCGCGCACGAGCGTGGCGAAACGCTCGCTCGCCTGCGCCCAGGTCAGCAATTCGATTCCGCGGCTGTCCGGTGCCATGCCGGTGCGCAGTTCCGCCGCCCATGTCTCTATCGCCAGCGCGAAGCGCTCGGCGTCGCCCGATGCGAAATAGCGCGCATGAGCGCCCGCCACTTCACGGAATACCGGAAGATCGCGAGCGAGGATCGGCACGCCGTGCAGTGCCGCTTCGACGAGCGGCAGGCCGAACCCTTCGGCCTCCGACGCCATGATCAGTCCGTGTGCCTCGGCATAGCGGTGCGCCAGCTCGGCGTCGTCGAGCTTCTGCAGCCACACGAGGCGTTTGCCCGCTTCGGGATGTTCGCGCAGGCGTTGCGCCAGCGTGTCGACACGCCAGCCCGGCTTGCCCGCGATCACGAGATGCACCGGCACGCCGCGCGCCCACAGCCGCTCCATTGCATCGAGCACGAACGCGTGACCCTTGCGAGGCTCGACCGTACCCACGATCAGTAGCGACACGGCATCGCCGGCTGCCGGCGCGGTGCGCGGCTGCACGTCGGGTAGCCGCGCGAAATCCGAGCCGAGCCGGAAATCGGCGATTGCCGGCAGCGCGTCGCCGAGCCGGAATGCATGGTGGAACCAGTGGCGGGCTTCGGTCGCGATCGTGGCTGAAATGCAGAGCAGCGCATCGGCGTGCAGGCCGAGCATCGCGAGCCAGCGGCGAAAGTCGCGCGCGGCGCGGCCCGTGAACCAGTGTGGATGCGTGGCGGGCAGCAGATCGTAGACGACGAAGGCGAGTCGCACGCCGCGTGCGCGCATCGCGAGCAGGTCGTTCGTGCGGCGCGGCACGATGCGGCTGCCGAGATCGAGCCCCACGAAGATGTCGCCCGCTCGCGCCTCCAGCGGCGCGTCGGCGGTGCCCGGATGCCCGGCGTCGGCGTGCCCCGTCAGCGTCGCGGCATAGCTGTCCGCGTAATGGTACGAGCTCGCGCGGGTGGCCCGCACGAGCCGCACCGTGTAGCCGGCGGGAGGATCGTCGAGCAGTGCCTGTGCGATGCGTCGCACGACGCGCTGGATGCCGGTGCCCGCGTCGTGCTGCGCGATGATCGAGACGTCGATCAGCATGCGACGTGATGCCTGCGCGGGCAGCGAAGGCACCGAACACGCCCTCGCTCGCGCGCGCGCGGAGCGCAGGAACAGGCGAGGGAATGCGGCGGCGAGCCGGCAATGGAGCCGCAGCGAAAGTGGCGGCCTTCCGTGTGGCGGATGCGGCTTCATCAGGGGCGGGCGACGCTCATTGACTGAGTTGGCTTGCCTGGTAGAACGCGTAGGCCTCTTCCACCTCGTCGAACGTGTGGAGCCGGCCCTCGATCAGGACGGCGGCGCGATCGCAGTGATGGCGAATGTAGTTGGCGTCGTGGCTGACGATGATCAGCGCGCGGTCCTTGCGCTTCTCGAACAGCTCGTAGTGACATTTTTCGTGAAAGCGCGCATCGCCCACCGCGATGATCTCGTCGATCAGGAAACAGTCGAACTCGATCGCCATGGAGATCGCGAACGCGAGTCGCGCGCGCATCCCCGCCGAGTAGCTCTTGACCGGTTCGCGAAGGTAGTAGCCAAGTTCCGAAAAGGACTGGACGAACGGCTCGGCCGCCTGCACGTCGGCGCCGTATACGCGGCAGATGAAGCGCAGGTTGTCCATGCCGGTCAGGCTGCCCTGGAATGCCCCGCCGAAGGCGAGTGGCCAGGACACGCTCATGTCGCGGTGCACCGAACCCGAGGTCGGCAGCTCCGCGCCGCTGATCATGCGGATCAGCGTGGACTTGCCGGCGCCGTTACGCCCCAGGATGCCGATTTTCTGCCCCTTCTCCACGCGCAGGCTGATGTCGTTGAGAACGGTTCGGGTTCCCTGGCGCGTGTGATAGGCCTTGAATACGTTGAACAATTCGATCATGTCGGCTCCACACTCGGGCAGTTGACGGAGAGGCGCCGGCGCGTGCGCCACGGCGGCGGACGGGGCCGCGCGGCGTCAGGCGCGGGCCCGCCGGTCAGTCGTGGTGCTCGCGCACGCCGGCCAGCAGCAGGCTCAGCACGCCCCACACGATCATGCCGAGTGCGAATACCTCGAGGATGCCCTTGAGCCGCTTGGGCTCGGTGGCGACGTCGGGCGTGTTCGGCTGCACCAGGCGCTCGAGATACAGCTGCTTGCGCTCGGCGTCTGCCTGCGCGTTCTCGAGGGCCGTCATCGCCGCGCCGAGCTGCTTCTCGGAGAACTGGGAGTCGAGCTGCAGGCGCGCGTAGGTGGCCGCCTTGTCGGACAGCGAGCCCTTGCCGCCGGCCACGCCGCTCGTGGCGTCCCTGATCTGCTTTTCGAGCGTCGCGATGTTGGTCTGCAGGACCGGAATCTGCGGATTCTTCGGCGAGATGCTTTGCAGCTGCAGCAACTCCGTGCGAGCCGACAGAAGCTGGTTCTGCAGCAGCGTGACCTGCTGCAGCTGCATGTTCGACTGCTTGTCCGGATCGAACACGGTGTTCGAGTTGCGGTAGGCAGCCATCTTCGCCGCCGCATCCTTCGCGCGTGCCGCGGCCTGATCGACACGAACCTGTGCGTAGTGCAAGGTGTCGCTCGTGGCGCGGTCGTTCATGCGATTGATGAGTCGTTCGCTGATGCCGAGCAGCGTCGAGTTGACGTGCTCGGCGTCGGCCGCCGTGTAGGCGCGCACCTGCAGCGTGGCGATACCGGAGGTGGCGTCGAGGTCGATCGTGACGATGCGATGGGCGTAGTACTTCCAGAGCGCTTCGAAGCTGTCGTCCATCGAGCGATTGAAGTGACTGATCCAGTCGCCGCGATCCGAATACGCCTTGGCGATGTAGTCACCATGGTTCAGCTCGCGCAGGGCGTCGCGCGACTGGATGTAGTCGATCACCGGATAGGTGTCGTCCTGCGAATGACCGAGCGCCGAACCCTGCAGCAACGCACCCATCACGCTCGGCTGCGATTGATGGGCGGCGGAGCGCACGACGAAACGCGATTCCGAGACGTAGATGTCGGAGGCGAATACGCCGAAATAGATGATGGCGAGAACGGTCGGAACGAATACCGTGATGAGGAAGAGGCGGTTGACTTTCCTGAGCCTGCCGACCAGACCTCGCGGCTGCGAATCGGTGGGCATTGCGTTACCAGTTGTGTTTCCCAACTTCTTTCATCCAAAAAGCAATTCGGTTTTCCGCGCGCCGGACCACGCTCGATGATCATGCGTCGGCGGTGTGACAGGCGGATGGGGATCGGCCGATCCTGCTGGCCGGCGGTTTGGTTACCGCCCGGGGGCGGCCGGCAGGCAGGGCAGCGGCATCGGACGTAGGGCAGCGTGCCGTGGCCGGAATGCGAATTTTCAAGCGTCCTGCCGTTTCCCGGGAGCGACGATTATATCGATTCGGCAAGAATGTGACCACCTTCGTTCTGCTCAGGATAGAATCGGGGCTTGTGCGCTGCGTGGCAGGTTGCTGCGAGTCTGCATGGGCCGCCGGCCGGGCATGTCGCCCACTTTCGAAAGTTTAAAAAGGCCATTGGAAAGGCGCTCGAACGGGCGCCGCAGGCCGTCAACCGCCTCACTGTCCTCAGCGTATCGATGCCTCGCTCGTTTCTTGTGCTGCAAGGCACGGCTTCCCTGTTCTTCAGTCGACTCGCCGACGCGCTGATCGCGCGGGGCCATGCCGTGCGTCGTGTCAATTTCTGCGGGGGCGACTGGTTTTATGGCAGAACCAAGGGCTCGCTGAACTACCGCGGAAAATTGTCCGATCTTCCGGCGTGGTACGCTGAAATCGTGCAGCGCGAGTCGGTAACCGACGTGCTGATGTTCGGCGATTGCCGGGAGATCCATCGTCACCTGCATCCCGTTGCCGAGCGCTTCGGCCTGCGCGTGCACGTGTTCGAGGAGGGCTATGTCCGACCGCACTGGATCACGCTCGAGCGGCACGGCGTGAACGGCCGCTCGCTGATGCCGATCGAGCCCGAGGCGTTCGTCGGCGAGCATGTCGTCACGCCGCCCGCCGCGCCGGGGAAGCCCACCGGCTACAACCTCTACGAACGCGTTTTCCACGACATCACTTATCGCGTCGCCAATGCCGCGTTCGCCTGGCGCTTTCCGCGCTACCGGAGCCATCGTCCGCACAACGGCTTCGTGGAATACGGGGGCCTCGCGTTCCGTGCCTTGCTGCAGCGCCGGCACCGCCGGCAGGCGGAAATCGTCACACGCGAGCTGGTCGATGCCGGGCACCCCTACTATCTGTTTCCGCTGCAACTGAATTCCGATTCGCAGATCGTCGTGCATTCCCCGTTCGAGGGCGTGCGCGACGCGATCGACTACGTGGTGCGCTCGTTCGCGCGCCACGCGCCGGCCGACGCGATGTTGCTGATCAAGAACCACCCGCTCGACACCGGGATGATCGAGTATCACCGCTTCGCGCTGGGCGTCGCGCGTTCGGTGGGCGTGGCGCACCGATTGCGGTTCGTGAATTCGGGGCACCTGCCGACGCTGCTCGAACATGCGCGCGGCGTGGTGGTGGTGAACAGTACCGTGGGCTTGTCGGCCCTGCATCATGGGCGCCCGCTGATCGCGCTCGGCACCGCCATCTATCATTTGCGCGGCCTGACCTGGCAGGGCAAACTCGACGATTTCTGGCGCGGCGCCAGCTTGCCCGACATGGATCTCTACCACGCGTTCCTCGACTACGTGATGCATCACACGCAGATCAACGGCGACTTTTACACGCGTACCGGCATTGCCATGGCGGTACGCGGCGCGTTGGCGCGCCTGGATGGCACGCATGACTGATACCGATGCGCGCCACGTCGTGATCACGGGCGCGAGCGCCGGCCTGGGCCGCGCGCTCGCGCTGGCACGTGCCCGCCCCGGCGTCGTGCTCGGCCTGATCGGTCGTGACCGCGAGCGTATCGAGGCGACGGCCGAGGCCTGCCGCGCGCGCGGTGCCGCGGTCGAGGTGGCCGCACTCGATGTGCGCGACGCGGCGCCGCTCGCGGCCTGGCTCGACACGTTCGACGCCGCGCATCCGATCGACCTGCTGATCGCCAATGCCGGCGTGGCCAGCACGATCCGCTCGGCCACCGATTGGGAGGACCTCGCGCGCACGGCCAACGTGGTGGACACGAATTTCTACGGCGCATTGCACGCCGCGCTGCCCGTGATCGAGCGCATGCGCGCGCGCCGGCGTGGTCGTGTGGCGCTCGTCGCGTCGATCGCGGCCTTGCGCGGCATGGCAATCTCGCCGGCCTATTGCGCGAGCAAGGCCGCGATCAAGTCCTGGGCCGATTCGGTTCGCCCGCTCCTGAAGCGCGACGGCATCGCGGTCACGGTGGTCCTGCCCGGTTTCGTGAAGACGGCGATGAGCGACGTGTTTCCGGGCGACAAGCCGTTCCTGTGGAGTGCCGAGCGTGCCGCGACCCATATCTGGTGCGGGCTCGAAGCCGGTCGTGCCGAAATCGCATTCCCCGCGCTGCTGGCGTTCGGCATGCGTCTGCTGCCGCTGCTTCCGGTCGCGCTGGCCGACGCGATCCTCGACCGTCTGTCGTACTTGCCCACCGAGGATGCCCGTTCGTGAGCGTGCCGCTTGCCCCGACGCTGGCCTGTGCCGTGGCGCTGTCGTTCGCGCTCGATGCGATTGCGGTGCCACGCGCGTCCTGGCGTCGCCATCCGTGGTCGCTGTCGCTGCACGCGCTGGCCGTCATCTTCGTGGCCGATCTCGCGTTCCTGCTGACGTCGCGGCCCGTTTTCTCCGCCTTCGTGGCGGTGGCGCTGGTCGGGCTGCTGGCCGCGATCAGCAATGCGAAGTACGAGTCGCTGCGCGAGCCCTTCGTGTTCACGGATCTGAGCCTGTTCAGCCAGCTTTTTGCCCACCCCCGGCTCTATCTGCCGTTCCTGAGCGTCGGCAAGGTGGTGGCGATCGGTGCCGGCGTCGTGCTCGTGATCGCGGGCTTCGTGGCCGAACCGCCCTCGTCGTCGCATTCGGCCGTGCTGCCCTGGCTCGCGGTGGCGCTGCCGTTCGCCGCCGTGCTGGCGGCCTGCGCGCGCCTGCCGCTCGTGCTCGAGCCGAATGCCGATCAGCGCCGCCATGGTTTTTTCGCGGTGTTCGTCGCGTACCTGATGAACGGATTGCGACCGGCCACGCTGCGCCACTTCCGCCATGTCGTCGATACCGCGCCGTTCGTGCACGACGACGCGTTGCAGGTGCACGCTTCGCGACAGCGTCCCGACGTGATCGTGATCCAGAGCGAATCGTTCTTCGACGTGCGCCGACTCGGCGAGGAAATCGAACCCGGGCTGCTGGCGCGTTTCGACGAGGCTCGCCGCGAAGCGGTGTTTCATGGGGAGATGACGGTGCCGGCCTGGGGCGCCAACACGATGCGTACCGAATTCGCGGTGCTCACAGGCACGAAATCCGCTGCGCTTGGCTATGCGCGCTTCTATCCCTACGCTTTCGTCAGGCGGCCGCTCGCCTCGCTGGCCTCGTGGTTTCGACGGCGAGGCTATGAAACGGTCGCCGTACATCCTTACTACGCCGATTTCTTCGGACGAAATCGGGTGTTTCCGCTGCTGGGCTTCGAACGTTTCCTCGATATCGCACATTTTCGCGAGGCGCGCCGGGTCGGGCCCTATGTCGCCGATGCGGCGGTGGCCGACGCGGTGCTGGCCGAGTTCGACGACGCCGACGCCCCGCCGCGCTTCGTATTCGCCATGACGATGGAGAATCACGGCCCGCTGCATCTCGAGACGGTCCTGCCGGGCGAGGCGGTGCCCCGGCATTCGCTCGGCGACGGGCCGTCATGGCATGATCTGACCGCCTATTTGCGACATATTGAAAATGCTGATGCAATGATCGGGCGGCTGCTGGATCATCTTCGGTCCAGTAGTCGCAAGGCTGTCGTCTGTTTTTATGGCGATCATGTTCCTGCCCTATCTCGAATATATGATCGATTGGGCGCCGCTCCGGATCGCAGCGATTATTTCATATGGCGAAATTTCGAGGTCGTGCCGCCCCACCGGCGAGACCTCGGCGCCGAGCAGTTGGGTAGCCTGTTGCTGCAAGTTGCGCAACAGGGGGGAAATGGCACGGACGAATCGCCGGCACCAGAGAAAACGACATAAAGATGAACGGAAAGATTGCAATTGTCGGGATCGCCTGCCGATTCCCGGGTGGCGCCAATGATCCCGATGCGCTCTGGAGCCTGCTGCGTGACGAGCGCGATGCCGTCACGCAGATTCCGGCCGAGCGTTTCGGCACGGAGTTCTACCAGCATCCTTCCAAGCGCGAGCCGGGCAAGAGCTACACGTTCTCGGCCGGCGTGCTCGAGAACATCGCCGGCTTCGACGCGTCGTTCTTCGGTGTGTCGCCGCGCGAGGCCACTCAGATGGATCCGCAGCAGCGCCTGCTGCTCGAACTGGCCTGGGAGGCGTTCGAGAACGCAGGCGTGCGCCCGCAGGACATGCGTGGCCGCAATTGCGGCGTGTTCGTGGGCGTCGCGAGCCCCGATTACGGCAATCGCACCGTCGACGACATGAATTCGGTCGATCCGTATTCGGCCACCGGCAACACGCTGAGCATCGCCTCGAACCGCGTGTCCTACCTGTTCGACCTGCGCGGCCCGAGCATGTCGATCGACACGGCCTGCTCGTCGTCGCTGGTCGCGCTGCACCAGGCGGTGCAGGCACTGCGCGCCGGCGAGGCCGAGCTCGCGCTGGCCGGCGGCGTGAACCTGCTGATGCACCCGTTCGGCTTCGTCACCTTCTCGAAAGCCTCGATGCTGTCGCCGCGCGGCCGTTGCCGCGCCTTCGACGCGACCGGCGACGGCTACGTGCGCTCGGAGGGCGGCGCGTTCGTGCTGCTCAAGCCCCTCGAGCGCGCGCTCGCGGACGGCGACACGATTCACGCCGTGATCGCCGGCAGCGGCGTCAATTCCGACGGCTTCACGCAGGGCGGCATCAGCGTGCCCGGCGCGCCCACCCAGGCGGCGCTGCTGCGCAGCGTCTACGCGCGCGCCGGTATCGACCCGCAATCCCTGTCCTATCTCGAGGCGCACGGCACCGGTACCGCGGTCGGCGATCCGATCGAGGCGCGCGCGCTGATCGAGGTGCTGTCCTCGAGCCGCCCGGCCGACGATCCGCTGCTGATCGGCTCGATCAAGACCAACATCGGCCACCTCGAAACCGCCTCCGGCATGGCGGGCCTGCTGAAGGCCGTGATGTGCCTGAAGCACCGCGCGGTGCCGCGTTCGCTGCACTTCGAGACCCCGAACCCTTCGATCGACTTCGCGGGCGGCCGGCTGCGCGTGGCGGACCGCTACACGCCGCTCGAGGCGCAGGGCGACACGCCGCTCACGATCGGCGTCAACTCGTTCGGCTTCGGCGGGACCAATGCACACGTGGTGCTGCTCGAGGCACCGCGGGCGGAAGCCGGGCCGGCCGGCGAGGCCGCCACGCCCGCGCC
>JASLEG010000305.1 GCA_030151225.1 Burkholderia sp.
CCCGCGCCGGCGCCGCCGAAGCGCCGCTCGATCGGCACCCGCAGCAGGCCCGCCGCGTGCAGCCGCGCGAATTGCGCGGCCGGCGGCGCGCCGCTGCGATCGTGCTCGGCCGCGAGCGGCGCGAATTCGCGGGCCAGCGCCCGGGCGCGGTCGAGCGCGTCGTCGGTGTCGTCGCGGCCGGTCACCGCATGAAGGTCGAGAAGGGCGCTCATCGCTGGATCCACAGGTCGGCGAAGCTGCCGGACACGCCGTCCGGCGACACGGTATGCGCGTGCACGGCACGCGAGGCCACGGTCACGTATTGCGGTGCCACCAGGTCGATGTCGGGCAGGTCGCGCTCGAGGATCTGCTGGATCTGCGCGAAATCCGCGTGGCGCGCGGCCTCATCGGTTGCCACGGCGGCCTGCGCGAACAGCCGGTCCACCTGCGGGTTCGCGTAGTGCGAGCCGTTCGTGAAGGGCACACCGCGCCGGAAGCTGTCGCTGGTGTAGAGTCGCGCCACGCCGGCCATCGGATCGAACAGGTTGCTCATGCCGTTCACGCTGAAGTCGAAATCGCGGTCGGTGTAGATGCGCTTCAGGTAGGCGGGCAGATCCTGGCTGCGGATCGTCACGGCGATGCCCACGCGCGCCAGCGCCGATTTCACGTAGGCGGCCGTGCGCGCGGGCAGGTCGCCGATCGGCAGCGGGTCGACGGTCAGCGTGAAGCGCGGGCCGTCGCCGTGGCGCGGGTAGCCGGCCGCGTCGAGCAGGGCCTCGGCGCGCTTCGGGTCGAACGGATAGGGGTTCGGGGCGGCGTCGTGATACGGATTCGACGGCATCAGCGGGCTCACGAGCGGCGTGGCGTAACCGTAGTAGATGACCTTGCGGATCACCTCGCGGTCCAGCGCGTGCGCGATCGCCTGGCGCACCTGCGGATTCTTCAGCACGGGGTTGTCGAGATTGAACTCGATGCGCGCCACGCCGGCCTGGAATTCGTAGCCGCGCGTGTCGAGCGCGAGCTTCGGGTTCGCCTTCAGGCGCGCGAGGTCGGCCAGCGGCACGGGGATGTCGCCGCCCAGATCCACGGCGCCGCTCTCGAACGCGGCGGTGCGCGCGCCGGGATCGGTGATGATCTTCACGAACAGGCGGTCGAGGTAGGGCTTGCCGGCCTGCCAGTAATCGGGGTTGCGTGCGTACTCGATGTAGTTGCCGTGCACCCAGCGCACGAAGCGGAACGGGCCGGTGCCGATCGGCGCGTCGTTGGCCGGGTTCGTGAGCGGATCGCCGTGTGCGTACACGTGCTGCGGCAGGATCGGCGTCTCGGTGGCGGAGAAGGCCTTGATCAGATACGGCGCGGGCTTCGACAGCGTCAGCACCACCGTGTAGGGATCGGGCGTGGCCACCGAGGCGACGTTGGCGAAGGTGCCGCGCGCGCGCGGATGGTACTTGCGCAGCAGCTCGAGCGAGAACGCCACGTCGGCCGAGGTGAAGGGCTGGCCGTCGTGCCATTGCACGCCGTGGCGCAGGTGGAAGGTGTAGCGGCGACCGCCGTCGGCGATCTCCCACGAGGTGGCCAGCAGCGGCTTCGGTGCGAACGCGAAATCGTAGTCGAGCAGGCCTTCCACCACCTTCGGGCTGACCTTCAGCACGTTCACGGCGGTGGTGGCGAAGTCGACGAGCGAGGTGGGCTCGGGGGTGACCACGAAGTTCAGCGTGCCGCCGCGCGTCTGGGCGTGGGCGGTGGCGCAGGCCAGCGCGAAGGCGAGGCCGAGGGCGAGCAGGCTGCGCCGGCGGGCAGGGGAGGCGAAACGGGAGAAAGCGGTCATGTCTCTGCGATGGGGCCGGGCGCGGCCGGTCGGGTGATGAAGGCCGGGGGATGAAGGCGGATGCGCCGCGCGCTCAGGCGGCCGCGGCGCGGGGGACGGTGACGGCGGCGGCGGCGGCTTGTTCCGCTTCGGCCAGCGCTTGCGCCGCGTCGAATCTCGCGTCGGCCACGCGTTCGTGCGCGGCCGCGAGCGGCGCGGGCTCCACCCACGCGTCCAGATCGAAATCGGCTGGCAGGAAGCCCTGCGTGTGCAGGAAGGTCTTGAAGCCGTCGAGCGCGGCCAGCGAGGCGCGGTCCAGGCCGATCGTCATCTGCCGGTGCACGTCGGGCCGGTAGGCGCGGCGCACCCAGTGCTCGGCGCTGCGCGTCTCGCGCGCCAGGTACGCGATCGTGTCGTCGGCATGCGCGGCGCTCCAGGCGCCGGCCTCCAGGGTGCGCGCCAGCACGCGCTCGACGATGTCGGGCCGCTCGCGCAGCAGCTTCGCGTCCACCGTGAGCGGGCGCGGCGTGCCGTTGTTCGCGTGCAGGTGCCGATCCGGCTGCTCGCCGATCTCCACCAGCACGTGCGCGCCGAGCTGGTTCGCGATGTCGAGGCCGGTGGCGCCCTTCACGAACACCACGTCCGCCTCGCCGCGCAGCAGCGCCGCGGCCTCGCGCGAGAACTCGTGCGGGCGCTGCGCGGCGAGCCACGCGGCCACCGGCAGCGTGGCGGCCGGCGCGGCGTCGGCCAGGCTCAGTGGCGCGTGCGGCAGCTCCACGAGCCGCACCGCGTCGAGCGGCACGCCGTGCACGTCGAGCAGCGAGGCGAAGCCGCGCAGCGCCGTGGCGCGATGAAAATCCACCACCCCGGCGCGGGTGTTGACGGGCAGCCCGAAGCGGGCCCGCGCGAACGTGTCGGGCGAGGCGGCCCATTTCGGATCGAGCGCGATCAGCGCCTGGAATTCGTCGACCCACGACAGCGCCACGAGCCGCGTGTCGCTGCCCTGCGCGCGGGCCCATAGCGCCGGGATGTTGCCGCCCTGGCGGAACGACCAGGGCTGGCCGTGGGTGAAATGCGAGCGGCGGATGCGCGGATCGTCGGCGTCCTGCAGCGCGGCGATGGCGAAGCCGTCGGCCGCGAATTCGTCGTGCAGCCGGCGCTGGCGGATCGCCACGCCGAACGGCGTCGGGGCGGGACATCGGGTGTACCAGAGCGTGGTCATGATGGGGTCCTGAAGTGGCGGGCGAACGGAGCGCGGGCGCGACGGGGCGGATTCAGTGCCGCAGCCCGGCCTCGCGCAGCAGCGGCAGCACGCGGCGGCCGAACAGGTCGAGGTCGGGGCGGAAGTCGTAGAAGCTCAGCTGCACGCCGTCCACGCCGGCCGCGTGCAGGCGCACGATCGCGTCGGCCACTTCCTCGGGCGAGCCGGTGATCGACATGTTGCCGCCCAGCGCGCGGTGCTCGGCCTTGGCGCGCTCGGCCGCGTTGCCGCGCCACGCGTGCGCGTCGCTGTCGAAGCGGTGGAAGCTGCCCTGGTCGGCATGGGCGACGATCGCCTCGCGATACTCGCGCGCCTCGGCGGCCGTCTCGCGGCAGATCACCATCGGGTTCAGCAGGGTGCGGATGCGGCGCCCGTAGGAAGCCGCGGCGGCCTTCACGCGCGCGGCGTGGGCCGGCACGGTGTCCAGCGCGGCCTCGAGCGTCGGGCCGCCGGGGCTCGTGATGAACACCACGTCGGAATAGCGGGCAGCGAAATCGATGCCGGCGTCCGAGCCGGTGGCGTTGATCAGCAGCGGGCGGCCGTGGCGCGGCTTGGGCGTGACGAAGGCCTCGCCGAGCTGCCAGCGCGACAGCTCGGGCGCGAACGAGAAGTTCTCGGGCTGCACCCACAGCTGCTGCACGGCGTCGAGGAACTCGGCGGCGAGCCGGTAGCGCTGATCGTGCTCGATGCGCTGCCAGCCGAACATCTCGTGCTCGATCGCGCGGTGGCCGGTGACCACGTTGATGCCCCAGCGGCCCTTCGAGATGTGGTCGAGCGTGGCCGTGAACTTCGCGAAGTGCAGCGGGTGCCACGGCCCGTACAGCACGTGGCTGGTGGCGGCCAGGATGATGCGCTCGGTGCGCGCGGTGAGCGCCGCGAGCGTCATGAACGAGTCGAGCGCGTGGCCGTCGAACACGCCGCCGTAGCCGCCCTTCGGCAGCCATTGCGACAGCGCGAACACCAGGTCGAAGCCGAGCGCTTCGGCCTTCGCCACGAGCTCGGCGTTGTAGTCGAACGACCAGTCGGTGCTGCGCGGCAGCGTGGAGGCGCTCCAGCCGCCGGCCTGGATCGGCAGGAACAGGCCCAGCATCAGCGGCTGCGCGAACACGCGCGACACCGGGCTGTCGGGGAACTCGGCCGGCGAGGGCACCGGCAGGAACGGCGTGGCCGGGTGCCGGGCCGTGGCGTCGGCAGGGGATTGAAGCGCGTCGGGCGCGAGAGTCTGGTTCACGTTGGCGATCGGTTCGGAGCCGGGCCGGGCTCGGCGTGGCTGCTGGATTGGCGCGGATGCCGCGATGGCGCCGTTGCGGCGCGCCGGCGGCGCTCGTGTCACGTGGCGGCCATTCAAGCACGCACCGATTGAGCCGGACAACGAAGCATTTCTGATTTCGATTGTCGAACCCGGCGATGGATTCGGTCGCGCCGCGCGATAAGCAAAGCGGGAATGCTTGGTTGGAGCGGGCCGTGCCCGGGCCGATACTGAATCGATCCGGCGTCCGCCCGGTGCGCCGTCGTTCCGGCATGCACAGCGCTGCCGCGGCACGGGCCCGCCGACCCTTCACGTTTCCCGGAGAGCCCCCGATGTCCGTATCGCCCGACCCGAATCGCGACGCCCGCGACACGCTGCGCCTGATCGGCCCCGATCCCGAGAACTGGGTGCCCGATCGCCCCGGCATCGACCACAACGTGCTGGTGGTGGGCGGCGGCCAGAGCGGCGCGGCCTATGCGTTCGGGCTGCGCCGCGCCGGCATCGGGCGGGTAGCCGTGATCGACGCGGCAGCCGATCCGTCGCGGGCCGGCGTGTGGACCACGCGGGCCCGCATGCGCCTGCTGCGCACGCCGAAGACGCTGGCCGGGCCGGAAGCCGGGCTGCCCGGCCTGGGCTTTCGCGCCTGGCACGACGCGCATTACGGCGTGGACGCGTTCGATGCCTTCGAGCGCATTCCGCGCGAGCGCTGGGCCGCGTATCTGGCCTGGTATCGAGACTTTCTCGGCATCGCGATTCGCTACGGCACGCGGCTCGCGCGCATCGAGCCGGCCGGCGATCACTTCCGCGCGCATCTGGTGGTGCGCGACGCGCTGGGAGAGCACACGGTGGTGGAAACCGCGCGCAAGATCGTGCTGGCCAACGGCGTGGCCGGCAACGGTCGGCCGAACCTGCCGCCGGTGCTGGCCGGGCTGCCGCGCACGCATCTCGCGCATACCTCCGACGCGATCGACTTCGCGGCGCTGCGCGGCCGCCGGGTGGCCGTGATCGGCGGCGCGGCCTCGGCGTTCGACGCGGCCGCCACCGCGCTCGAGGCCGGCGCGGCCGAGGTGCATCTGTTCGTGCGTCGCCCCGCGCTGGCCGCGTTGCCGGTGTCGCGCGCGCGGGCCTATCCGGGCGCCTACGACAATTACCCGTCGCTGCCCGACGCGCTGCGCTGGCAGCTCGCGCGACGCTTCCGCGAGGCCGGTTCCACCGCGCCGGCCGATGCGGTGGAACGCGCCACGCGCCACGCCAACTTCCACCTGCATCTCGGCGCGCCGTGGCAGGCCGCGCGCGTGGAGGGCGGGCAGGTGATCGCGCAGGCCGCCGACGAGCACTTCGCCTTCGATTTCGCGATCGCCGGCACCGGCTACGCGATCGATCTGCACGCACGCCCCGAGCTGGCCGACTTCGCCGACGAGGTGCTGCTCTGGCGCGATCGCTACCAGCCCGCGCCGCACGATCGCGACGACGCGCTCGGCGCGCATCCGTATCTCGGCACCGCGCTCGAATACCAGGCGCGCACGCCCGGCGCGGCGCCGTACCTGCGCCATATCCACGTGCACAACCCGGCCGGCTTCGTCAGCTTCGGCGTGCCGGTGGGCGACGTGCCGTGCATGAAGCGCGACATCCCGGCCGTGATCGCGCGCATCAGCGCCGACCTGTTCGCGGCCGATCTGGACGCCCACGCGGCGCGCATGAGCGGCGAGGTGCCGGCCGACTTCCCGGCCGAGGCCTACGCGCACCGGATCTGGCGACATGCGCCCGCCACCCTGGCATCGGCCTGAGCCGCGGAGCGCCCCATGACCCCCCGCAACCGACGCTGGCTCGCGGTGCTGCGGCGCACCGCGTGGCAGGCGTTGCCGACCGCGCTCGGCATCGTGATCCTCGACTTCTTCCTGCTCAGGCTGCTGCCCGGCGATGCGGCGGACGTGCTGGCCGGCGAGGCCGGCTCGGCCACCGCCGAGACGATGGCGATGCTGCGCGCGAAGTTCGGCCTCGACCAGCCGATCCTGCATCAGCTGGCCAGCTATCTGTCGAACCTCGCGCACCTGAGCCTCGGTTATTCGCCGCGCTACGACATGCCCGTGATGCAGCTGATCCTGGCGCGCCTGCCGAACACGCTGCTGCTGATGGGCGCGGCGCTCTCGCTCGCGGTGCTCGGCGGCATCGTGCTCGGCGCGGCGATGGCGCATTGGGCCGGGCGCTGGCCCGATCGCGTGCTGTCGGTGTTCGCGCTGCTGTTCTATTCCACGCCGGGTTTCTGGATCGGGCTGCTCGCGATCGTGCTGTTCTCGGTGCGGCTCGGCTGGCTGCCGAGCGGCGGCGACGTGACGATCGGCGCCTCGCTGCACGGCCTCGCGTGGCTGGCCGACATCGGGCGCCACCTGCTGCTGCCGGCGCTGACGCTCGCGGCCTTCTTCGTGGCGATCTACGCGCGGCTGGTGCGCGCGGCGATGCTCGAGGTGCAGCGCCAGGATTTCGTGCGCACCGCGCAGGCCAAGGGCCTGCATCCGCTGCGCGTGACGGTGCGCCACGTGCTGCGCAACGCGCTGATGCCGCTCACCACCATGGTGGGCCTGCACGTCGGCACGCTGCTCGGCGGCGCGGCCGTGACCGAGACGGTGTTCAGCTGGCCCGGCCTCGGCCGGCTCGCGCTCGACGCCGTGCTCGCGCGCGACTTCAACGTGCTGCTCGGCGTGCTGCTGCTGTCCTCGTTGGTGGTGATCGCGGCCAACGTGCTGGTCGACCTGTTCCAGGCCTGGCTCGATCCGCGCATCGCCTGAGCGCGGCGCGGCGGCTTCATTCCAGGCTTCCCTCCGGAGGAAACGCATGACCCCAGACACCTCGAACGCGGTCCGCGCGGCCGCGTCGTCTCCCACGATCGCGGCCTCGGCCGGCGGCTCGCCGTGGCGCGCCCAGCTCGGCGGCGCGCTGTTCGGCCGGCTCGGCGGAGCGGCGGGCACGGCCGATCAGGCCGCCACG
>JASLEG010000306.1 GCA_030151225.1 Burkholderia sp.
GTGGCCGACGCATTCGGTGCACTTGTTCGGATCGATCACGTAGATGTCCGGACCCATCGAAATCGCGCCGTTCGGGCACTCGGGCTCGCACACGTCGCAATTGATGCACTCGTCGGTAATCATCAAAGCCATGCTGGTCTCGCTTTCGCCGGCCACGCCGGCACGTCCTGCCTGCCGGCCGGAAGCGCTCGCGCGCCTCAGGCAGCCGGCCCGTGGCCCATCGCGGCCACCTTTTCCGTCAGCCATTTCTCGACCGACGGGAACACGAACTTGCTGACGTCGCCGCCCAGCTGCGCGATCTCGCGCACGATCGTGCCCGAGATGAACTGATACTGGTCGGACGGCGTCATGAACATCGTTTCGACATCGGGCAGCAGATAGCGGTTCATGCCGGCCATCTGGAACTCGTACTCGAAATCGGACACCGCGCGCAGGCCCCTGACGATCACGCGCGCGTTGTTCGCCCGCACGAAGTCCTTCAGGAGTCCGGTGAATCCCATCACCTTGACGTTCGGATAGTGGCCCAGCACCTCGTTCGCGATCTTCAGCCGCTCCTCCAGCGAGAAGAACGGCTTCTTGTTGCGGCTGTCGGCCACGCCGACGACCAGCGTATCAAAAATGCTCGAGGCACGCCGCACGAGATCCTCGTGCCCGCGCGTGAGCGGATCGAACGTACCCGGGTACACGGCGACTACCATGTCGCTCCTCCTGTGAACATGCAATTGGGGCCGCAGCAATAGCAATCTCGCGCCGCCGCCATGATGGGCGCGCGTCGCGTGCTGCCGCGCGGCGCCTCGTCTTGAACCGCTATCGAACGCGCATTATTCATCATTTTGGCGTTGCAGCAAATGATAGTGAACGGCGCCGGCCTTGCCGTCGCGCACCACCGTCCAGCCGGCCAGCGCCTCGTGCGCGGCGGGGTCGAGCGGCTCGCCGGCCTCGACGTACAGCTGGCCGTCGGTGGCCACGAGCTTCGCGGCCAGCGCGAGCGCGCGCTCGAACAGCGCGGCGTCGCCGAACGGCGGATCGAGGAACACCACGTCGAACGAGCCCGGCGCGAGGCCGGCCGCGAGCCGCAGCGCGTCGGCCTCGGCCACCTCCACCGTGCGCGCCGAGAGCTTGTCGCGGATCGCACGCAGCTGTTCGGCCGCGCGCGAATTGCGCTCCACCATCACCACGCTGGCCGCGCCGCGCGAGGCGGCCTCGAAGCCGAGCGCGCCGGTGCCGGCGAACAGGTCGAGGCAGCGGCGGCCTTCCAGATCCTGGCCGAGCCAGTTGAACAGCGTCTCGCGCACGCGGTCCGGCGTCGGGCGCAGGCCATCGAGATCGAGCACCGGCAGCGGCGTGCGTTTCCACTCGCCGCCAATGATGCGGACCGAGTGCGGCTTGCCGCGGCTGGCGTGGGCGGACGGGCGGGCGGAGGACGGACGGGGCATACGGAAACCGGAAGAAAGCGGATGAACGGCGATGATCGGGACGGGCCGCTGGCCCGGAACAGGCGCACGTTACCACAGCCCGGCCGCGCGCCTCGCCGCTGCCCGCGCGGCGCGCCTGATAAAATCACGCGTTTCGGGCGGGCGGCCCGCGCCGCACCGGCCCCGACCCTCTTCCCCCAAGTCAGCAGACCATGTTCAGCTTCTTCAAACGATTGATCGGCTCGAAGGCCGACGAGGCATCGCAGGACGCGCCGGCCGACGTCGACGCGCCGCAAGCGGCCGCGGCCGATGCATCCGCGGCTGTCGCGCCGGTCGCCGACCCCGCGCCGGTCGCGCCCGTATCCGCTCCCCGCTCCGCCGACGTCACGGCCGAGGCGGCGCCGACCGCAACCGCCCCCGTGGCACCGAAACCGGCCGCACCGGCAAGCGCCCCTGCACCGTCCCGGGCCGTCGAGATCGTGCCGCCGCCCGAGGCGGAACCGGCCGCCAGGAAGTCGTGGATGGCGCGCCTGCGCTCGGGCCTGTCCAAGACCAGTTCGAGCCTGACCGGCGTCTTCGTCAACACGAAGATCGACGAGGACCTGTACGAGGAACTCGAAACCGCGCTGCTGATGTCGGACGCCGGTGTGGACGCCACCGAATACCTGCTCGGCGCGCTGCGCGAGAAGGTGAAGGCGCAGCGCCTGACCGATCCGCTGCAGGTGAAGGCCGCGCTGCGCACGCTGCTCGTGGACCTGCTCAAGCCGCTCGAGAAATCGCTGATGCTGGGACGCGCGCAACCGTTCGTGATGATGATCGCGGGCGTGAACGGCGCCGGCAAGACCACCAGCATCGGCAAGCTCGCCAAGCACCTGCAGCGCTTCGACCAGTCGGTGCTGCTCGCGGCCGGCGACACCTTCCGCGCTGCCGCGCGCGAACAGCTCGCGATCTGGGGCGAGCGCAACAACGTGACGGTGGTGCAGCAGGAAAGCGGCGACCCGGCCGCGGTGATCTTCGATGCCGTGGGCGCCGCGCGCGCGCGCAAGATCGACGTGGTGATGGCCGACACGGCCGGCCGCCTGCCCACCCAGCTGCATCTGATGGAGGAGCTGCGCAAGGTCAAGCGCGTGATCGGCAAGGCCCAGGCGGACGCGCCGCACGAGGTGCTGCTCGTGATCGACGCGAACACGGGCCAGAACGCGCTGACTCAAGTGAAGGCCTTCGACGACGCGCTCGGGCTCACCGGCCTGATCGTCACCAAGCTCGACGGCACGGCCAAGGGCGGCATTCTCGCCGCGATCGCGCGTCAGCGCCCGGTGCCGGTGTACTTCATCGGCGTGGGCGAGAAGGTGGAGGATCTGCAGCCGTTCAGCGCCGAGGAGTTCGCGGACGCGTTGCTCGGCTGAGGCTCGGCCGCTCGGTTCGGCCATTCGACAAGGGACGCTTCGGCGTCCCTTGTCGCTGTGCGGCGCAGCTATTGCGCGTCGGGCTGCACTTCCGGCGCCGCCGCGCGAAAAGCGTCGAGCGTCATCGCATGCGCGTGGATGCGCAGCAAGGTCGGATACGGGCTCAGGTCGATCTCGAAGCGCTGCGCGTTCCAGACCTGCGGGATCAGGCACAGGTCGGCCAGCGTGGGCGTGTCGCCGTAGCAGAGCCTGCCGGTGCGCGGGTCGTGCGCAAGCTTCGTCTCGAGCGTCGCGAAGCCCTGCGCGATCCAGTGGCGATACCACGCGTCGCGCGCCTCCTCGGCCACACCGAGCGTGCGCTTCAGGTAGCGCAGCACGCGCAGGTTGTCGAGCGGGTGGATCTCGCAGGCGATCTGCAGCGCGATCGCGCGCACGTGTGCGCGATCGGCGGCCGAGGCCGGCAGCAGGGGCGGCTCGGGCACGATCTCGTCGAGGTAGTCGACGATCGCGAGCGACTGCTGCAGCGTGAGCCCGTCGTGCACGAGCGTGGGCACGAGCGCGTCGGGATTCAGCGCGCGATAGTCGTCGTGCAGTTGCTCGCCGCCGCCGCGCACCAGGTGCACGGCGTGATACTCGAACGGCAGCCGCTTCAGATGCAGCGCGATGCGCACGCGAAACGACGCCGAACTGCGGAAATAGCCGTACAGCTTCATCGGTGCCTCCCGGCCGTTGCGATCCGCCATTGTGCCGCCTCCGGCATCGGCCCGCTGGCGCCGGGCGTTTGCCAGAACGCGGCAAATGCGGTATTCATCGGCTTCCCGCATCCCGGGGCAGCGGCGCGCCAGCGCGATGCCGCGCCCCCGCACCCACATCACGCCTCGATGACCGACGTCCGCCCCCCTCTCGCTCCGACCGAACCGTTTCCGTGCGCCCGCTTCATCAAGGAGATCGGCCGCGGCCCGCATGGCGCCCGCGCGCTGTCGCCGGACGACACGTTCGCGCTGTACCAGGCGATGCTCGACGGCCGCGTGTCGGACGTGGAACTCGGCGCCGTGCTGATCGCCTATCGCCTCAAGGGCGAATCGGCCGAGGAGCTGGCCGCGATGCTGGCCGCCTCGCACGCGTCGTTCGCGCCGCTCGCCGTGCAGCCAGGCGCGTTCCGGCCCGTGGCGATCCCGAGCTACAACGGCGCGCGCAAGCAGCCGAATCTCGTACCGCTGCTGGCCCTGCTGCTGGCGCGCGAAGGCGTGCCGGTGCTGGTGCACGGCGTGAGCGTTGATCCGGGCCGCGTGACCAGCGCCGAGATCTTCGCCGAGCTGGGCCTGCCCGCCGCCGACTCGCACGCTGATGCCGAGCGCGACCTGGCCGGGCGCCACGCCGCCTTCATGCCGCTCGAGGCGCTCGCGCCGAAGCTCGCGCGCCTGCTCGCGCTGCGCCGCGTGCTCGGCGTGCGCAACTCCACCCACACGCTGGTCAAGCTGCTGCAGCCGTTCGCGCCGCACGGGCTGCGGCTCGTCAACTACACGCATCCGCCGTATCGCGACAGCCTCGCCCAGCTGTTCCGCGAGCACCCCGATGCGGCCGCGGGCGGCGCGCTGCTCGCGCGCGGCACCGAGGGCGAGGCGGTGGCCGACACGCGCCGCCAGGTGCAGGTGGACTGGCTGCACGACGGCGCCTGCGAGACGCTGATCGCGCCGGAACGCTCGTCGCCCGACGCGCCGCCCGTGGCACTGCCCGAATCGAAGGACGCGGCCACCACGGCCGCCTGGACGCGCGCGGTGCTCGACGGCGAGATCGCGGTGCCCGACGCGCTCGCGCTGCAGGTGGAGACGATCGTGCGCGTCGCGCGGATCGCCGGCTGAGACCGCGGCGGACCTTCCCTGGCGGGGCCGGATCGCCCCGCCCGCGCTTCGCCGCGTTGCGCGACCTGTATCGCGCCGATTGACAACGCCGAACGACATCGAATACATTTGTCGCCATGCGTTGCTTCCCGAACACCCTCCGAATTACCTCCGGCCGCCTAGCGCGGTCGCTATCGCTACGACTAGCGTAAAGCTGTCGTCGCGCCGTGCTGCCGCTGGCACGGTCCCCCCTGAGCAGTTCTCGCAGTTCCTTCTCGTTTTCTAAAACCCGTAGTCGTCAGCCGTCGTCCGTCCATCCGTCGGGCGATACGCGAAGATCCGCCGCATTCGTCACGCGAGCCCGCGCGACCGTGCGCAGGCAGCGTCACCGAATCCGTTGCCGCCCCTTCTTCGCTCGCGACTGAACTCGCCCCGAGGCCAAGATGAAGCGCAACCCCGCCGACAAGTACCGCCCGTTCGAACCCGTCCGCCTGAATGGCCGCAAGTGGCCCAGCCGCAGCATCGAACGCGCTCCGATCTGGATGAGCACCGACCTTCGCGACGGCAACCAGTCGCTGATCGAGCCGATGAGCATCGAGCAGAAGCTCGAGTTCTTCGAGATGCTGGTGGGGATCGGCTTCAAGGAGATCGAGGTGGGCTTCCCGTCGGCCTCGCAGACGGATTACGACTTCGTGCGCAAGCTCATCGACGAGAAGCGGATTCCGGACGACGTGACGATCGAGGTGCTCGTGCAGTCGCGCCAGGACCTGATCGAGCGCACCTTCGAGGCCCTCGACGGCGTGCCGCGAGCGATCGTGCACCTCTACAACGCCACCTGCCCGTCGTTCCGCAAGATCGTGTTCGGGCTCTCGAAGGACGACGTGAAGGCGCTGGCCGTGGACGGTACGCGCATGATCCGGGAACAGGCCGCGGCGCGCCCCGACACGCACTGGACCTACCAGTATTCGCCCGAAACCTTCAGCATGACCGAGCTCAGCTTCGTGCGCGAGGTGTGCGATGCGGTGGCGCAGATGTGGCGCCCCACGCGCGATCACAAGATGATCGTGAACCTCCCGGCCACGGTCGAGGCCGCCACGCCGAACGTGTTCGCCGACCAGATCGAGTGGATGGACCGCAACCTCGGCTTCCGCGACAGCATCGTGCTCTCCGTGCATCCGCACAACGACCGCGGCACCGCCGTGGCCGCCGCCGAACTCGCGCTGCTCGCCGGCGCCGACCGCATCGAAGGCTGCCTGTTCGGCAACGGCGAGCGCACCGGCAACGTCGACCTCGTCACGCTCGCGCTCAACCTCTACACGCAGGGCATCGATCCGCAACTCGACTTCTCCGACATCGACGCGGTGCGCCGCCTGGTCGAGCGCTGCAACCAGCTTCCCGTGCATCCGCGCCATCCGTACGCGGGCGACCTGGTCTTCACGGCCTTCTCGGGCTCGCACCAGGACGCGATCCGCAAGGGCTTCGCGCAGCAGCGCCCCGACGCGGTGTGGGAAGTGCCGTACCTGCCGATCGACCCGGCCGACCTCGGCCGCAGCTACGACGCCGTGATCCGCGTCAACAGCCAGTCCGGCAAGGGCGGCGCCACCTACCTGCTCGAACGCGGCATGGGCTTCACGCCGCCGCGTCGCGTGCAGATCGAATTCAGCCACGCGGTGCAGACGGTGGCCGATCGCTCCGGCGAGGAAGTGACCGGTGACGCGATCTGCACGCTGTTCCGACGCGAGTACTTCGAGACGAAGGGGCCGGCCGCACGCACGGGCGGCACGATGAGCTGGGCCCATCACGAGATCGCAGCGAGCGGCGCGATCGCGCGCGACGCCAGCGACGAAGCGGTGGTCGCGCACGCCGCCGCGGCGTATGCCGCCGCGGCCGGCGCCACGATCGAGGTGGTGTCGGTGGAGACGGTACGCGCCGTGGACGGCCGCGCCGCGGTGTTCGTGGGGATCAAGGTGGGCGACGCGGCGATGCGTTACGGCGTCGGCGCGCACGAGGAGCCGGTGGTGGCCGCGATCGACGCGGTGGCCAGCGCGATCAACCGCTCCGACTGGCATTGCTCGGATCGCCGCGTGGCGGCCTGAGCCCTTCGGCAAGCACGATCGGCACGCGATGCGCGACCGACGCGCCTGCCCGGCAATCCCGGTCAGGCGCGCATGAAAAAGGCGGCCCACAGGCCGCCCGGATCGAACCGACACGGAGGTGACGCGCCTCCACCGAATGTCCCGCGACCGGCGGGGTTCAGGTCTCGGTCGCGCAGCGTGTGGCGTGCCAGGCGAGCAGGCGCCACTGGCCGCGCTCCTCCGTCTGCAGCGCGGTATAGGCGATCGGAAACACGATGCCGCCGTTGTTCGCCTCCAACTCGACGATCACGCGCCCCGTCACCACGAACGCGCCGCCACCGGCCGGCATCACGTCCTGCGACTGCACCTCGATCTGACGATAGCGGCGGCGCCCGGCCGTGATCGCGTCGATGAACTGACGCTTCGACTCACGCTTGCCGTTCGTGTGCACGTAATAGACGTGCTCGGACAGCAGGGCCTCGAGCGCCTCGCCGTCGCCATCGACCATCGCCCGGAACCGGTCGCGCTCGAGCGCCCGGATCGCCTCGATCTGCTTCGCCGCCATCGCCGCACTCCCCGACCGCGCGCGAGACGCGTGCCGTTCAGAAGTTGTACTGCACGTAGATCTGGCTGAAATTTATACCAGGATTCGGATCTTTGATACTGGCGTTCGACTCGTGCTGGAAGCGGAACCCGGCCTGATACTGCTGATGACCGCCGAACTGCGCGCCCACGCCCACCATGTCGGCGAACTGGAATGCCGTGGACATCGTGTAGTTGGTGGCGATGGTCGGATGCGTGAGCAGCCGCACGCCCACGCCGGCCTCGATGAACGGCCGCACGTAGCCGGTGCCCTTGATGAAGCGGAACACCGGCGTGATGCCGAATTCGCCGAGGTTCGCGTGCACGGCATGATCCCCGCCGTAGTGCCAGTAGGAGGCATGCCCCTCGGTCACGAACGCGAAGTGCCAGTCGCCGATCTGCCACCATGACCAGCCCGGATCCCAGACCACGCCGACATCCACCTTCTTCATGTCGTGGTCGGCGATGCCGCCGGCCAGCTGTACACCCCAACGGTCGGCATGTGCCGCGCTCGACCCTCCCGCCAATGCGACCGTCAGCGCCACGCCGGACAGCCACCGTCCCCTTGAAGGACTTTTCTTGTTGTGCATCCGCCACTCCAGATTCCGGGGTTGAATGGAGCACCGGCGCGGTATCCGCGTCCGGCTCAAAACGAACAGCATCTTATGGTAAAGGAGATTTCTTATCGGCGTCGTCTCGCGAAATGGTTTGCTTCGCAATCGACAAGAATCGAAATCCTGTGCCCGGAAGTTCAAGAAAACTCGACAAACTGAACGGTCACCCTGCAAACGTTCGGTTCACGCTCTATCAAAATGGAATTATTGATAGGCAACCCGGAACTCGAATGGCCCTGCCGCCTCTAAGTATTTAGCACTCACTTGGCGGGAGTGCTAAGATTGTCGCGGTGGAATCGC
The DNA here is from genome assembly GCA_030151225.1 of Burkholderia sp. Lineage (GTDB taxonomy): Bacteria > Pseudomonadota > Gammaproteobacteria > Burkholderiales > Burkholderiaceae > Burkholderia. Next base: position 8,234 of record JASLEG010000306.1, read on the forward strand.
CTATTGACGGGGCTTGTCCCTGATTCCAGAGGAGTTTATTTACGTGAGCAACGCTCTGACCCTTCCGAACATGATTGGCCAATCGCCTGCCAAGGCTTCTTCGGCAGGTTCGCTGGCGCTCGCATCCCAATCGATGCTGCCCGGCCAGCTCGGCAACATCGACGCCTACATCCAGGGCGTGAACCGGATCCCGATGCTGACGCTCGAGGAAGAGCGCCAGTATGCGACCGAATTCCGTGACCAGAACAATCTCGACTCGGCCCGCCGGCTGGTGCTGTCGCACTTGCGGCTCGTCGTGTCGATCGCGCGCAACTACCTCGGCTACGGGTTGCCGCACGGCGACCTGATCCAGGAAGGCAACATCGGCCTGATGAAGGCCGTGAAGCGCTTCGATCCGAACCAGAACGTGCGTCTGGTCTCGTACGCGATCCACTGGATCAAGGCCGAGATCCACGAATACATCCTGCGCAACTGGCGCATGGTGAAGGTCGCCACCACGAAGGCGCAGCGCAAGCTGTTCTTCAACCTGCGCAGCCACAAGAAGGGCATGCAGGCGATGACGCCCGAGGAAATCGACGGCCTCGCGCAGGAGCTGAACGTCAAGCGCGAGGAAGTGGCCGAGATGGAAACGCGCCTGTCGGGCGGCGACATCGCGCTCGAGGGGCAGGTCGAGGACGGCGAGGAATCGTTCGCCCCGATCGCCTATCTGGCCGATTCGCACAACGAACCGACGGCCGTGATCGCGGCACGCCAGCGTGATCGCCTGCAGACGGACGGCATCTCGGAGGCGCTCGAATCGCTCGACGCGCGCAGCCGCCGCATCATCGAGGCGCGCTGGCTCAATGTGGACGACGACGGCTCGGGCGGCTCCACGCTGCACGATCTGGCCGCGGAATTCGGCGTCTCGGCCGAGCGCATTCGCCAGATCGAGGCCAGCGCGATGAAGAAGATGCGCGCCGCACTCGCCGAATACGCGTAACCCCGCCTCCCAGGCAAGGTATCGCTGGGGCCCGCTGTCGAAAGACGGCGGGCCCTTTTGTTTGGTACCCACACATCCCGCCTGTCGCCCGCTTTTTTCACCGCGCCCCTGACAGTCGCCCGGTGCCGACCGATAGATAGAGACTGTCGGTAATCGGTCTGACTTTTTCACTCCCCACCCCACGATTCGCTCAGCCCTTGCGGCACATCAAACGCCAGGAGCCCTTTCGCGACCGTCCGCCGCAGCTTGGCCAGCAACTATCGCACCGCACAATTTTAGAATTTTGGTGTTCTCCCGAGCGACGCCAAACGGCGTCGATACGTCTGACAACGCAGTCATTCCGGGCCGCCGTGCGTACCACCATGCCGCTGATCCTTACCCGCAAATCCTCCCCCCACGACGGGCCGCGCACGCTGCGCGAGCACCTTGCCGCCTGGGTGCGGGGGCCGACGCTCGTGCGCGACCTGTCGGTCGTGCTGGCCATCAAGCTCGTCCTGCTGATGGCGCTCAAGTACGCGTTCTTCAATCATCCGCAGGCGCAGCACATGTCGCTGCCGTCTGCCGTCGTCGCCGCCCGACTGCTCGGGCCGACCACCCCCGATACCGCCAAGGGAGACCATCATGATCAGTAGCGAAGTCGTCGATCTGTCGAGACTGCAGTTCGGTGTCACAGCGCTCTACCACTTCCTGTTCGTCCCGCTCACGCTCGGCCTGTCCTGGCTGCTCGTGATCATGGAAGCCATCTATGTGATGACGGGCAAGCAGGTGTACAAGGACATGACCCAGTTCTGGGGCAAGCTGTTCGGCATCAATTTCGCGATGGGCGTGACCACCGGCATCACGCTCGAATTCCAGTTCGGCACCAACTGGTCCTACTACTCGCACTACGTCGGCGACATCTTCGGCGTGCCGCTGGCCGTGGAAGGGCTGATGGCCTTCTTCCTCGAATCCACCTTCGTGGGCCTGTTCTTCTTCGGCTGGAACCGCCTGTCGAAGGTCAAGCACCTGATCGTCACCTTCCTCGTGGCGCTCGGCTCGAACCTCTCGGCGCTGTGGATCCTCGTGGCGAACGGCTGGATGAACAACCCGGTGGGCGCGCAGTTCAACTACCAGACCATGCGCATGGAGCTCTCGAGCCTGTTCGACGTGCTGTTCAATCCGGTCGCGCAGGTCAAGTTCGTGCATACCGTGTCGGCCGGCTACGTCACCGCGTCGATGTTCGTGCTCGGCGTGTCGTCGTGGTATCTGCTGCGCCGTCGCGACACGGCCTTCGCGCTGCGCTCGTTCGCCGTGGCCGCGGGCTTCGGCCTCGCCTCCACGCTGTGCGTGATCGTGCTCGGCGACGAATCGGGCTACACCACCGGCGAGGTGCAGCAGGTCAAGCTCGCCGCGATCGAATCGGAATGGGACACGGCGCCGGCACCGGCCGCGTTCACGGTGTTCGGGATTCCGAATCAGCAGGCGCAGCGCACCGATTACGCGATCCGCATCCCGTACGCGCTCGGCCTGATCGCCACGCGCTCGATCGACGAGCCGGTGGTGGGCCTGACCGACCTGATCAAGCGCAGCGAGGATCACATCCGCAGCGGCATGATCGCCTACGAGGCGCTGCAGAAGCTGAAGGCCGGCGACACGAGCGAGGCGGTGCGCGCGCGCTTCGATGCGCACAAGACCTACCTCGGCTACGGGCTCATGCTCAAGCAGTTCACCGCCAACGTGACCGATGCCACGCCGCAGCAGATCGAGGCGGCCGCGAAGAAGACCATTCCGCCCGTGGCGCCCGTGTTCTTCTCGTTCCGTCTGATGGTGCTGCTCGGCTTCCTGCTGCTCGCCACCTTCGTGCTGGCGTTCTGGTTCTGCGCACGGCGCGAGCTGCTGCAGCCGAAGCGCCGCTGGTTCCTGCGCTGGGCCGTGTGGGCGATCCCGCTGCCGTGGCTCGCCGCCGAATTCGGCTGGGTGGTGGCCGAGCTCGGCCGCCAGCCGTGGACGATCGCCGGCATCCTGCCCACCCACCTGTCGGCATCGAGCCTCGGCGCGACCGACCTGTACCTGAGCCTGGCCGGCTTCATCCTGTTCTACACGGTGCTGTTCGTGATCGAGATCACGCTGATGTTCAAGTACGCGCGGCTCGGTCCGTCCTCGCTGCACACGGGCCGCTATCACCACGAGCGGCAGGCCGCCGGCGCCGGCTCGGCCGCCTGAGCCGCGCCACTTCACCGAAACCGCACAAGGAATCGCCATGGACTACGCAACTCTGAAGGTGATCTGGTGGGTGCTGGTCGGCACGCTGCTGATCGGCTTCGCCCTCACCGACGGCTTCGACATGGGCGTCACCGCCCTGCTGCCCTTCCTCGGCAAGACCGACGACGAGCGGCGCATCATCGTCAACACGGTGGGCGCGACCTGGGAAGGCAACCAGGTGTGGCTGATCACGGCCGGCGGCGCGATGTTCGCGGCCTGGCCGCTCGTGTACGCCGCCTCGTTCTCGGGCTTCTACTTCGCGATGCTGCTCGTGCTGTTCGCGCTGTTCTTCCGGCCGGTGGGCTTCGACTACCGCAGCAAGCGCGCCGATCCGCGCTGGCGCGCCGGCTGGGACTGGGGCCTGTTCATCGGCGGCTTCGTGCCGGCGCTGGTGTTCGGCGTGGCCTTCGGCAATCTGCTGCAGGGCGTGCCGTTCGCGTTCGACAGCGACCTGCGCGTGACCTATACCGGCAGCTTCTGGGCGCTGCTGAACCCGTTCGCGCTGCTGTGCGGGCTCGTGTCGCTCACCATGCTCGTCGCGCACGGCGCGGCCTTCATCCGCATGAAGACCGAAGGCGACATCGCGCGGCGCGCGGCCCGTGCGCTGCGGCTCTCCTCGCTCGCCGCCGTCGTGCTGTTCGCGGTGGCCGGCGCGCTGATCTGCACCGCGATCGGCGGCTTCGAGATCACCCGGGGGGCGCCCACCGATACCGTGGCGAACCCGCTCATGAAGCAGGTCGCCATCGGCCACGGGCTGTGGCTCGCCAATTACCACGCCTATCCGTGGATGACGATCGCGCCGATCGTCGCGTTCACGGGCGGCCTGCTCGCCGTGCTGCTGGCGGGCTCGCGCTTCGAGAAGACGGCCTTTCTCGCCACCAGCCTGCAGATCGTCGGCGTGATCCTGACGGCCGGCTTCTCGATGTTCCCGTTCATCATGCCGTCCTCGCTCGATCCGCGCAGCAGCCTGACCGTGTGGGATTCGACCTCGAGCCGGCTCACGCTCGAGGTCATGCTGGTGGCCGTGATCGTGTTCCTGCCGCTGATCCTGCTCTATACGGGCTGGGTGTATCGCGTGATGCGCGGCAAGGTCACCGCCAAGGTGCTCGGCGACAACCGCCATTCGATGTACTGATCAAGGAGATCGACGATGTGGTATTTCACCTGGATTCTCGGCATCGGCGTCGCGCTGTCGTTCGGCGTGATCAACGCGATGTGGCTCGAGTCGCACGAAGCCCATGAGGCGCTCGACGCGCAGCCGAAGGACGGCACGCGCTGAACGGCCGCCCCGGCACGTCGTGACGAAAACGAGGAAAGGCGCCCGAGGGCGCCTTTCTTCATGATGCCGCGTGATGCCGCCGATTCGCGTCAGGCCGGTTGCGCGGCCGCGCCGCCCGTGCCCGGCGACGACAGACGCGTCGAGAGCTGCTGGGCATACCGCGCGGCAGCCGGACCGCACACGATGTGGAACGTGTCGGTGGACACCCAGGCCACGTCGACGCTCGCGAGCCGCTCGCGATCGACGGCGGTCGGATCCTCCACCACCACGCGCAGCCGCGTGGTCGCCACGACCTCGAGCGACAGCACGTTGGTCGCGCCACCGAACACGGCGAGCCAGCGCATCGGGTCCGGATCGAGGGGGCCCGGCGTTTGTTCGCCGCTGCTCGCGGCAGTTGCGGCGGCCGCAGCAGCCGGTTGCGCCGGCGCGGA
>JASLEG010000017.1 GCA_030151225.1 Burkholderia sp.
AAATGGCGCGCTTCATGCGTCCCGACAACGGCCTGATCGCGCAGTTCGTCACGACGCAGCTGGCCGGCGTGGTGGAGCGTCAGGGCGATCGATGGGTGGCGGCGCAAGGTGCGGACCACGGCGCGCTCGCCATCGATCCGCAGTTCCTGGCGAGCCTGAACCGGCTGATGCAGGTGTCGGTCGTGCTGTTCCCGTCCGGCGACGCACACCTGCGCTACGAACTGCAGGCCGAGCCGACGCCGGGTGTCACGGACATGCGTTTCGTGCTGTCGGGCCGCGAGCTGCACTACTTCAACCAGAAACAGGCGTGGACCCCGTTCGAGTGGCCGGGGCAGGCGCTGGAGAATCTTTCGCACATCGAATGGCAGACCGAGCAGGGCGGGCTGCGCACGGCGCTCGACGCGCAGGGGCGATTCGGCCTGATCCGTCTGATGGAGCGGGCCAAGATCGTGCAGCAGGACAACGCGCGCTACGCGCTGACGTGGACGCCCGACACGCGTCAGGGCATGCCGTTGCGCGTGCAACTGCGCAGCGAGGCCGGCGCGGGCCCGCTCGACGTGCTGAAGCTGAGGCATTACACGCTGCCGGAGCGGATCTTCGTGACGGGCGCGACGAAGACGGCGGTAACGTCGCGCTCGAACCCGAACCCGCCACCCCTGCCGCCCGCCGCGATCGCGGCGGCGAAACACGCGGCCACACCATTGCCGCTTGAAACATCACCAGAAAACGAGTAGTGATTGGCCGCCCCCTGCAGACGGCCATTTGTCGACCTCCGCCTCCTACATCTCCCGCAACGCCCGCCGAATGATCTTCCCCGTCGCCGTCAGCGGCAGCGCCTCCACGAACGCGATCGCACGCGGATACTCGTGCGCGGCGAGGCGCGTCCTCACATGCTGCTGCAGCTCGCTCACCAGCGCGGCGTCGGCGCTCACGCCCGGCTGCACCACCACGAAGGCCTTCACGATCTCGGTGCGGGTGGCATCGGGCACGCCGATCACGGCCGCCATCCGCACCGCCGGATGCCGCAGCAGGCAATCCTCGATCGGGCCGGGGCCGATGCGGTAGCCGGCGCTCGTGATCACGTCGTCGTCGCGGCCCACGAAGCGGATGAAGCCGTCGGCGTCGGCCACGCCGCGATCGCCGGTCAGCAGATAGCCGCCCGCGAACTTCTCGCGGGTCGCCTCGGGATTGCGCCAGTAGCCGAGAAACATCACGGGGTCCGGCGCGTGGATGCCGATGTTGCCCTCCACGCCGGCCGGCACCGGTTGGCCGTCGGCGTCGACGATCTCCACGCGGTGTCCCGGCGCGGACTTGCCGATCGCGCCGGGCTTCGGCGCGAACAGGGCGCTGCACGAGGCCAGCACGACGTTGCACTCGGTCTGCCCGTAGAACTCGTTGATCGTGACGCCGAACACCTCGCGCCCCCAGTCGAGCAGCTCGGTGCCGAGCGATTCTCCGCCGCTGGCCACGGACTCGATCGCCAGCGCGTGGCGCTCGCGGGGCCGCTCGACGCCGCGCATCAGCTTCAGCGCGGTGGGCGGCAGGAACGCGTGCGTCACGCCGTGACGCGCGAGCAGCGCGAACGCGGCCTCGCCGTCGAACTTCTCGAAACGCCGCGCCACCACGGTCACGCCGTGATGCCAGGCCGGCAGCAACACGTCCAGCAGGCCGCCGATCCAGGCCCAGTCGGCCGGCGTCCAGAACACCCGGGCGCGGCGCGGGAAGCCGTTCTGCGACATCTCCACGCCGGGCAGGTGGCCGAGCAGCACGCGGTGCCCGTGCAGCGCGCCCTTCGGCTTGCCGGTGGTGCCCGAGGTGTAGATGATCACGGCCGGATCGTCGGCGCCGGTGTCCACCGGCGTGTAGTCGTCCGATTCCGCCGCGAGCGCGGCATCGAACGGCACGGTGCCCTCGGGGGCGCCGTCGATGCAGTAGACGGTTTGCAAGGCCGGCAGCACGGCGCGCAGCGGCGCGATCTTGGCCGCGCCCGCGCAATCGGTGACGAGCGCGGTGGCGCCGCTGTCGGCCAGCCGGAATTCGAGTGCGTCTGCGCCGAACAGCGCGAACAGCGGCACGGCGATCGCGCCGGCCTTGTAGGCGGCCAGATGCGCGATCGCCGTCTGCGGGCTCTGCGCGATGAAGATGCCGATGCGGTCGCCGCGCACGATGCCCTGCCGCGCAAAGCTGTTGGCGAGACGATTGGAGGCGGCCTTCAGCGCATCGAAGGTGTAACGCGTGACGGTGCCGTCCTCGCGTTCATCGATCAGCGCGAGCCGGCCATTGCCGTCGGCCCAGCGGTCGCACACGTCGACGCCGATGTTGTAGCGCTCGGGAATCTGCCACGCGAAGGCGGCGAGGAGGGAGGGGTAATCGTCGGCATCGGGCAGCATCGGTGCTCCTGGCGACATCGCGGGGTGCGATTTCCGACGACATTACACCGTATCGTCACGAATATTGCGAGATAGTCACGCGGGCGATGGTGTCCAGCGCAGCCCGGACGAATCCCGCGTACCATCGCCCGGTCAACGATTCGAAACGAAACATGCTCTGGCTTTGTATCGCCACGGGGTTCAGCCTGCTCGGCATCGGTGCGGTCGTGTGGTTCGCGATGCGCGTCGATCCGCTGTCCGGTCGCGTCGGCGGCCGTCATTGCACACCCCGCACACCGCATCGCAGGCGCTCGCCCGACGATGCCGCACGCGAGGCGCTGGCTGTTCCGCCGGCGCGACCAGCCGCGCCTCAGCGCGCCGGCAGGTAGCGCGCGGGGTCGATCGAGCGACCGTTGTAGCGCAGCTCGAAATGCAGCACCACGCGATCGTTGTCCGTGTCGCCCATCTCCGCGATCTTCTGGCCTTGCGCCACCGCTTCGCCTTCCTTCACGAGCAGCGTGCGGTTGTGCGCGTAGGCAGTCAGGAAATCGGCGTTGTGCTTGATGATCAGCAGGTTGCCGTAGCCGCGCAGCCCGTTGCCCGAATACACCACCGTGCCCGCCGCAGCCGCCACCACCGGCGTGCCCGCCGTATTCGCGATGTCGATGCCCTTGGAATTGCCGCCGTCGAAGCCGCGCACCACGGTGCCGGCGGCCGGCCAGACGAGCGAGATCGACGCGTTCGCCAGCGGTGCCGGTGCCGCAGCCACGGCGGGCGCCGACGACGACGTGCTCGGCGGCGTGCCGCCACCGGCCGAGCGGATCGGCGCGCCGGCCGCGCCCGAGCTGCCCGGCGGCACCACGCGCAGCACCTGGCCCACCTCGATCGCGTCCGGATTCGACAGCGAGTTCCAGCGCGCCAGCGACGACACCGATTGACGATTCGCGCGCGCGATCTTCGACAGCGTGTCGCCGCGTTCGACGCGATAGAAGCCGGGGCCGACCGGGGCCGAGCCGCAGGCGGCCAGCAGGGCGGCGAGTGATGCAACGACGAACCGTCGCGTGGTCTTGACCAACATGGAGCCTCGCAGGATGCCGCCGCGCTCGGCGCGACGGCGGGATGCAAAAACGAGGGATTTTACCGGGTTCGCGGTGTCGATCGCCGAAATGCGGGTTCGATCGTTTGCGTTGGATCGCGCGGCATGCCGCCGCGCAGGCAGGACGGCCCCGCCGTCGCTCAGGCGAGCGACGACACGCTGATGCGCAGCGACGCCGTTTCGGTCGCGCCCGGCGCGAGCATGCGCAGGCCCAGGCCGTTGTGGATCGCGTCGGGCAGGCCGAGCCACGGCTCCACGCAGTAGAAATCCGATTCGGGCTTTTCGGTCCAGGTCGTGACCGTGTACCACTCCACCGAGCCGGGACGGTTCAGGTCGATCTCGATACGGCGCCGGCGGCCCGGCATCGTGATGCGCACGGGGCGCGAGGGCACGCCCTCGAGGCAGTGGAAGCGGTCGAGGATGCGCGCCTCGTCGAGCGTGTAGCGCGCATCGCCGGCTTCCGGCGCGCTGATCGAGCCGTCGGGCTGCTGATGGCGACGCTGCGTGGGCGGCAGCTCGATGGTGGTCTGCGCGCGCTCGCCGTGCGGCAGCGCGAAGTAGAAGTGATGGCCGGCGTAATAGGGCAGCGGCGTGTCGCCGAGGTTGCGGGTGGTCAGCTCGATGTCGAGCGTGTGCGCGTCCGCGAACTGGTAGCGCGCGTCGAAGCGGAACGCGAACGGATAGCCTTCACGCGTCGCCTCGCTGCTCTCGAGCGTCATGTCGATGCCGCGGCCGTCCGCGTCCACGTGGGCGGCGAACGGCAGGTCGCGCGCGAAGCCGTGCATCGGCAGGTCGCGCACCACGCCGGCCTCGTCGCGCCAGCGGCCGATCGTGTCGCCGACGCGATGGCGGCCGAGGAACGGGAACAGCAGCGGGTTGCCGCCGCGCACCTTGGCCGGCGCGCTCCAGTCGGCCTGGTCGGGCCAGAAGATCACCGGCTCGCCGCCGATGTCCCACGACAGCAGGCGGCCGCCTGCCTGCGGTGCGAGGCGCAGGCGCGAGGGGCCGTCCACGAGTTCGATGATGTCCTGCTGCTGGAAGATGGGCATGGTGTCCTTCGGTCGGTGTCAACGAAAAAACGGCCGCCCAGCATAACGGATCGGCGCACGATTCGCGATGCCGGGCAACGGTGCGCGAGACGCGCTTGCCGCGATTTTCGGCAAATTTTGCCTAGGGAAATCCCGCTCGGGTAATTTCGGGTGGCAATCTGTACGTTTGGCCGCATAATCATTCCCCAGGGCGCCGTTCGTTGCGCCGCGTTTCGAGTGACAGGAGTGGGCAGCATGGATCTGGCAATGGCAATGGGACTCGCTTTGTTCGGCCTGTTCACCGGCAGCACGCTGCTGTTCTTCTATCAGCTCGGCCGCTGACGCGGCCACCCAACAGGCTCGATTCCGCCTTTTTACCGATTCCGTACCGAACGGCCCGCGATCTTCCCGATCGCGGGCCGTTTGTCTTTGTGTTCATTTCATTCTGCTGACGATTCGCGCGTGGCTTCGGTCGATCGCGAGGGGATGCGCCTTTCCGGCTTGGCGCGAGGGATGCTGCTGTGCATAATCGGGGCGCTGCCGGCGATCCTGCCCGGCTTTCCGAGTTGTTCTCTCCCACCCTCCATCGACAAAGGACCGACGCGTGAGCCTCTGGTTTCTGGTATTTCTGAGCGTCCTGCAGGGCGTGACCGAACTCTTCCCCGTCAGCAGTCTCGGCCATACGTTGCTCGTGCCGGCATTGTTCGGCATGCATATCGACAAGCACGCGCCGCAACTGCTGCCGTTCCTGGTGGCGCTGCATCTCGGCACCGCGCTCGCGCTGCTGTGGTATTTCCGGGCGCGCTGGTGTGCGCTGGTGCGGGGCTTCTTCGCCTCCTTCGCGGGCCGTCCCAACGACGACGCGCACATGATGTGGGCGCTGATCATCGGCACGATTCCGGCGGGCCTCGTGGGCCTCGTGCTCGAGAAGAAGATCGAGCACGTGTTCCACGACCTGCGCATCGTGGCCGGCGCGCTGATCGTGAACGGCATCCTGCTGTGGTTCGGCGACCGGCTGCAGCGTTCGCGTGCGCATCGCGCGCCCGAGAAGCTCGGCTTCGGCCATGCGTTCCTCGTGGGCCTCGCCCAGGTCGGCGCGCTGATTCCGGGTTTCTCGCGCAGCGGCCTCACGATGATCGCCGGCAACGCGGCCGGCCTCACCACCGAGAAGGCGGCCGAGTTCTCGTTCCTGCTCGGCACGCCGATCATCCTGGCGGCCGGCGTGCTGGAACTGCCGAAGCTGCTCCATGCGCCGGGCCAACTGGCCGATGCCGCGCTGGGCGGCGTGCTGACCGCGATCGCGGCGTATCTGAGCCTGCGTTTCCTGATGCGCTATTTCGAGGGTCGCGGCCGGCTCGCGTCGTTCGGCGTGTACTGCGTGCTGGCGGGGATCTTCTGCCTCGTGTGGTTCGCGATGCATCCGCAACCGGTTTGATGTCTCGGTGACGTGAGTGGACGGGTGGCTCGTGGATCGAGCCGCCCGTTTGCGTTTCTGCGCGAGGATGTTGTCAGTGCGCGGGTCGGGGCCCGATGATCGGGTATAATCTTCGGCTCTGTATTTCCCGCTGGCGGCGCGGATTGCCGTGTCGCCTGTCTCATGACCGCCCTTAGCTCAGACGGATAGAGCAACGGCCTTCTAAGCCGTAGGTCACACGTTCGAATCGTGTAGGGCGGGCCAGTCAAAATCCTTATGCAGCAAGGATTTTCACGGATTCTTTGCTGTCTTTAGAAGCATCAACAGCACCGTTCTGTGCCCAAAATGTGACCGTCCCGGCGTGCTGCGCCAAATGGCTCGGCGCCAAGTACGCATACCGCTGCACCATTGAGATAGCTTCCCAGCCTCCCAATTCCTTCAGCACCATCAGCGGTGTACCACGTTGCACGTGCCAGCTCGCCCATGTGTGCCGCAGGTCATGCCAGTTAAAATTGCGCATGCCGGCCGCGGCGCAGGCCCGGTGGAAATCACGCTTGTCGATCTGCCTGATCAGCTTTTGCTCGCTACCACCACGCTGGTACTCGCGCGTGAAGACGAGATCGGTTGCCGTCTGCATGCGACGTTCGATCACGCGCATGGCATCCTCGTTCAACGGCACCGACCTAGCCCGCTTTGACTTGGCGGCCTCGTGGGTGATCCACGCATTGCATTGAGCTAAGTCGATTTGCGAGACGCGAAGCCCGAATAACTCCGACGATCGCATGCCAGTGACCACAGCGACGATCGCAGCATCGCGCATCCAAGGGATACGAAGTGCGTTGATCATCTTGGCGATCGTTTCGGGCGATTCCCACCGTACTCGCACATCAGGTTCTTCAAACCGGTGCAGCTTCGGCACGCGCTCGATCCATCCCCATTCGTGACACAAATTCAGCATGCGTCGAATCGTGTTGACGTATCGGTTCCGCGTTCCAGCAGAAAGCGGCTTTGCCGGCTTGCCATTGATGATGCGATAGGTAGGTAGGGCATCGAATATGTCATCGGCAGTCAATGAGCGAACCGATCGGCCTGCGAACTGCCCACGCCAATACTCGACGTGTCGGATCTTCCCGTCCAAATCGCGCTGCCCGGCGCAGAGAACCAGGAAGCGCTTGGCGGCCTCTTCGAAGGAGCGCTCTGGCGCCTCGCCAAGCTTGTCCTGACGCCAGAGTTCAGCCTTCAGGCGGTCGTGGTACTCCTGCGCCGCCCGTCTTTCAGTTGTTTCAGTAGATCGTCTAATTCTTTCGCCGCTTGGCGACCGGAGATCGATGTACCAGACCTCCGAGCCTTTTCGTTTGTGGATTGACATCCTTGTTCTCCACCGACTCGCAGCGACAGCCGGGTCAGATTGTTGCGTTTTTCGGACAGGTCGGCAAGTCGTGACGGCCAGACGCGCCAGACGCGGGATCCAGGCAGGCGGAAGCCGATGCGCTGGCGCATGCTGAACACGGTGCCGTATGACAATTGCAAACGGTCGGCCACCTGCTGCAAGGTCAGGGCGGTTTCGGGTTCGTCGCTCACTTCCCGTCCTCCGTGGTGGTGCGCGCCCATCCTTGGGTGCTGGATTTGAGCTTGCCGGCCTTTTCCATCGCCCGAAGGGCGCGGTGCGCGACGCCGGCCTGGTGGCCGCAGCCCAGAAGGTCGAACACTACGAAATCGCGGCCTACGGAAGCTTGTGCGCGATCGGCAAGCAGTTGGGCCTCGATCAGGGCGTGAAGCTGCTGGCGGAAACGCTTGAGGAGGAAAAGGCCACCGATCTGAAGCTGACGCGTTACGCCGAGAAGGCAGGCAACGCCAAGGCGACGGGAACGTAAGCAGGAGGCTGCGGAGCCGGCGCACGCACGAAGCGTTGTGCTCCAGGACGTTGAAGGGCGCAGGGGCCGGAGCCCTTGCGCGCGGCCGGTCAGCGTTTCGCTTCGACGTCCGCTCGCGAGCGCGCGAGGTACGCGCTGATGACAGCCGGCAGGTGCGTCTCGAGCCAATCTGCCATCGCGATTTCCTCCGGCAGGATGCGCTCGCACACGGCCGCCGTTTCCGCATCGCCGGCTTCCTGCGCCGCCGCGATCAGCGCGCGGTAGGAGGCGATTTCGAAATGCTCGAACGTGTAGCCGGCGATGCCGCCCTTGACCACCTCGTCGGGCGAGAATACGCCGAAGAATCCCTGCATCGCGGCGGCGCTTTTGGCGCCGAGATCCTTCATCGTCGAGGTGTCGGAGCCGCGCCGCTTCAAACAGATGCTGATCAGCCGCGATTGCTCGCGGGTTTCGGTCAGATGCTGTTCGATGCGCTGGCGGAGGTCGGGGTAGTGCTCAAGGCGCTTGGCCATTGCGGTGAGCATCGTTTCCGCCTGCTGCTCCATGGCGTGCGCGTCGCGCAGCCAGTCGTCGAGATGCTTCTGGGTGGGGGCGGCTTTGTCCGTCATGCTTGGCTCCAGTCGTGATGAATCGGGAAGGGTTTGGCGTGAATCGCTCAACGCACGTCGTCGCGCGGCACGGGCGGGCCCATGCCCAGTTCGGCGCCGGTAGTTGGGTCGGCCGAGGGATCGGATTCGAGGCGCTTGGCCATGGCCTCGATCGCCGTGATCTGGGCGCCATCGAGCGTGACCCCCGCTTCGCCGTCTCCACCGTCGACGGCGGGTTGGCCTTCGCGCACCTTGAGCCCGTTGCCGCGATTCCAGGGGCCGGGGATCGGCTCGGAATCGGGCGACATGTCGAAGTAGACGTGATCGAACGGCGGGTTCGGCGGCAGCTTGCCCGGCGGGAAATTCGCCGTGATCGAGTAAAGCGCCTTTTCAAACGAGATCTGATGCGAGACTTCCCGCGTCATGAGAAAGCCCAGCGCGTCGCGCACGCCGACGTCGTCGGTGACGTTGATCAGGCGCTCGTAGATGATCTTGGCCCGCGCCTCCGCGGCAATGTTGGAGCGAAGGTCAGCCGTCGGCTCCCCGATCGTATCGATGTAGGTGGCGCTCCACGGCACGCCGGCCGAATTCGTGAGCGGCGCGCCGGCGCCGTAAAGCACCTGAGTGACGTGGCTGTCGTTGCCGGCACCCTGCAGTTTTCGATAGAGCTCGGCCTGCCCGTCCACGGCTTCGGCCAGTTCGCCCTTCGCGCCGCGGTTGAGCATTGCCACCAGCGAGCCGATCACCTCGAGGTGGCTCAACTCCTCGGTGGCGATGTCGAGCAGCATGTCCTTGCGGCCCGGATCCTCCTCGGTGATCGCCTGCGTGAAATAGCGCATGGCGGCCGCGAGTTCGCCCTGCGGACCGCCGAATTGTTCGAGCAGCAGGTTGGCGAGGCCGGGGTTGGGCGTGGCCACGCGGACGGTGTACTGCAATCTGGAATTGTGGGAAAACATGAGTACTCCTTGAGGAAGGGTCACACGTAGGTTTTACAAGGATTGTCGAAATGTTCGGCTTCGCCGCCGCGGGCGCCGAGGCTGCCCGCGCGGCGTGCCGGGGCCTGGGCCGCCCGAGCTTGAGAGCGACGCGGCGCGGCATCGCCGGAACCGACGAAGCTTTCGAGCAGGCTGCGTGCCTCGGCGCGCATCGATGGCGCCCCCCGCGCCGGGCTGCTCGGGTTCAGCGGATTCCTCGAAGGATTTGCCACCTTCACCAAGGCGATCCGCGCGATCCTGCCGTTGATGGGCTGGCTACCCTGCTCGTCGCTCGGCTGCGCGCGCGCCGCTGAACGAGCCGGGCACGGGCAATGCGGGCCGCCTGTGCAGGCAAACGCAATGGAGGACGTGATGACGGGCGATAGCGCATACCGACTCGGCGACGGCAGGTGCTGCGCTCGCATCACCATTCACTGGAGGGAATACATGGGCAACCCGATCCCATCGAGCGGCACCGAGCTCTATCGCGGCCACGAGATTCGCGTTCGCGCCACGTGTAACGCGCGGGGCGGCTGGACGCCGGAAATCGTCACGTTCTGCAATGGCCTGCTCATCGAGCCGCCCTTGCAGGAAACGGTCGAGCCCGAGTGGCTGACCGAGCAGGAAGCGGTGCGCGAAGGCATCGAGCGTGCGCGCTTCTTCGTCGACCATGGCAGCGACTTCGAATAGGCCCCTGAGGGCGGCAGCGGGCTGCCGCCCCGACAGCGGGGAATCGCGATGAAACAGCACCGCGTGGTGAACGTGTACCGTTACCCAAGGGTGGGCGGCGACGCACGGTCGACGATCGAGCTGCGCTCAATGGCATCCTGTATGTGCTGCAAACCGGCATCCCGTGGGAAGACCTTCCGCGAGAGCTGGGTTTTGGCAGCGGCATGACGTGCTGGCGACGTCTGCAAGACTGGCAAGCGGCCGGTGTATGGCATCGGCTGCATCTGGCGATGCTGCGTCGGCTGCGTGAGCGTGATCAGATCGACTGGGAGCGCGCCAGCCTCGATGGAGCCAGCGTTTCCAGCCTTCGGGGGGCCAGAAAACCGGCCCCAACCCGACCGACCGCGGCAAGCTCGGATCGAAACGACACATCGTCGTAGATGCACGCGGCATCCCGCTGGCTGTCATGATCACGGGAGCCGACGACACGATTCGATGGCATTCGAGGCCACGCTTGATGCCATTCCCGCGGTACCGGGCCTGAACGGTCAGCCGCGCAAGCGTCCGACCAAACTGCATGCTGACAAAGGGTATGACTTCGCGCGTTGCCGGCGTTATCTGAGACAGCGCGGCATCAAGGCCCGTATCACGCGTCGCGGCGTTGAAAGTCGTGATCGCCTTGAACGGCATCGCTGGGTGGTCGAGCGCCTGCATGCCTGGTTCGCCGGATTCGGGAAGCTCCGGATTCGCTTCGAGCGCCGCCTCGATATTCTTGCCGCCCTGCTTGTCCTGGCTGCCGCCATCATCTGCTCGAGATTCGTGGATGACTTGTGTTAGCGACTCTAAAGGTTTGCGAGGACCGGCCGTTAAAAATGGGTGTCTGCGTGGAAATACGAATTTTGTATATCGACGCGAATTAGGGCTTTTCCGTCCGGGTCTGGAATGCAAAATCATAGGATTATCAAGCAGGACACGTTTCCGGGGGTGGCAGTCGCGCAGTTTCGATCGTTTGCCAAAAAGATGCCAGCTTACTATTTCTCAGTGGCGACCATGATGCTGGCGACCACGTACGTGTTCTATGGCGTGGCCTCACCCTTTCTATCCGTCGGCATACCCGGGTTTGCTACGTTGCTTTCAGGCTGGCGGGCAGTCTGGTGGGTAAGGCATCAGAACGACGCGTTAAGCGACGCACAGGCCAAAGCTTATCTTCACCGGGCAACGGGCATTCTGGTGGTAGCGACGGCTGTCGTCATAGCAATGGATGCTGCTTTGTTCCGCAGTGGGAATGTCGACGCAAAATATTTCGTCCTGTTCCAGATGTTGGCCTCGGCGATGAGCGGGTTTTATTGCCTGATGCAGTTGCGCTCCGTCGCTCTCGCAATGGCCATAGCGGTTATAGGGCCGTTTTTTTGGCTGATGGTGTCCATGGGGCACGCGAGCAACGTGGCAGCCGCGGCAAACACCGTGGTGACAGCGTTTGTCATGGTGCTCGCCATGCTCGGCTATCAGAGGGATTTTACGAACCTTATTCTGTCGAAAGCAGAGGCCGCGAATCTACATCACGAAAATTTGCGGCTTGCCAATCTCGACATGCTGACCGATTTACCGAATCGGCGTCAGTTCTTTGATGTCCTGGACCGCTCGCATCAGACAGCCATGCGTGAGAAATCGCGCATGGCGGTGGGTCTTATCGATCTGGACGGGTTCAAACCTGTTAACGACACGCGTGGCCATCGGGTCGGCGATGTCGTGCTTTCGAAGGTAGCGGCACGCCTCCGCAGTGAGGAGCTTGGGCTAACCGAGGTTTGTCGCGTCGGCGGGGACGAGTTTGCTTTTATCGTGATGGACGTTGTCACTGACCAGCAGCTTGAAGAATTGGGACGATCGATCATCAAGATGATCGATCAACCGATTATCGTCGATTATCTGGTTACGTCTGTCGGCTGCTCGGTCGGGTTTGCGGTATATCCTCAAGCAGGCGACACGGCCGACGTTTTATACGAACGTGCTGATTACGCGCTCTATCATGCCAAGCGCACTGGTCGATCCCGCGCGGTGTTGTTCTCCGAAGAGCACGCCAGACTGATAAAGGAACAGGGCATCGTCGAGCAGACCTTGCGCGGTGCCAATCTCGAGGCCGAGTTCTATCCGATGTTCCAGCCAATTGTCGATGCCCAGTCGCGACGGACGCTTGCCTTTGAAGCGCTTGCTCGATGGAAAAGCCCGGTGCTCGGGGATGTGCCGCCATACAGTTTTATTCCCATAGCGGAACAGGCAGGGATCATTACCGACTTGACTCCCGTTCTGCTGCGCAAGGCGCTCAAGGAGGCTGTCGGCTGGAGTATGGAAACGCATCTGTCGTTCAATGTTTCTCCCTACGACATTGCAAGCCTGGAAAACACAGTCAACATCATTCGAATCATCAGAGAAAGTGGGATCGATCCGCAAAGGGTAGCAATTGAAATCACCGAAACGGCGCTGGTACAGAATTTTGTTCAGACGAATACGCATATCACGATGCTGCGAAAAATAGGAGTCAAGATATCCCTTGACGATTTTGGAACCGGTTATTCGAGCCTTTCGTATATTCGTGCATTGCCGCTCGACAAGATTAAGGTCGATCGAAGTTTCATCCAGGACATAGGCACAAATCCTTCTAGTAGAAGCATTGTGCGATTTTTGATTTCACTCTGTAACGATATGGGTCTCGCATGCGTTATAGAAGGTGTAGAAACCGAAGATCAGCTCGCGACGCTCGTCGAACTGGGTGGAAGGGTAATTCAGGGTTTTTATTTCTCCCGGCCCATGCTCGCGGAAGAAGCAAGGCATTACATAGCGTCAGCATCGCCGGCCACGGAGGCAAGCTAAAACCTGATGAGACCTGGAATCTGGCGGCGGTCCGGACAACAATGCTTGCTCGTCCCCCTGACCTGAGACGGATCATGTAGCCAAACGGCAAGTGAGTTCTCTTATCCTAGAGGCAAGAAGAACTCGATGAAGAAGCGCCACACCGACGAACAGATCATTCGCATCCTGCAGGGAAGCCGAGAGCCGCGAAGAAGCGGTGAAGGATCTGTGCAAACGGCACAACATCACGGAACAGACTTTCTACCGCTGGCGAAACAAGTTCGGCGGCATGGATGTCGCCAAGGCCCTGCGTCTCAAAGAGCTGGAATCGGAAAATGATCGGCTCAAGCGCCTGATTGCCGAGCAACTGCTGGTGATCGATGGTCTGAAGGAATTCAGCCGAAAAAAATGAATTCCCCGACGG
Source organism: Burkholderia sp. (assembly GCA_030151225.1). GTDB lineage: Bacteria > Pseudomonadota > Gammaproteobacteria > Burkholderiales > Burkholderiaceae > Burkholderia. The sequence goes on from JASLEG010000017.1 coordinate 13,283, forward strand.
GCCGGCGCGAAGCGCTCGAAGTCCTGACCCGGCGGGGATTATCGCAACGCAAGGCATGTCGTTACCTGGGGCTGAGCCGCCGGGTGGCGACCTACGCACTCAGGCAACCGGAGAAAGACCGGAGCCTGGGCGAACGGTTGATCGCGGCGTCCCAGGAA
>JASLEG010000243.1 GCA_030151225.1 Burkholderia sp.
GTCGCCGACGCGCCGCTCGCGCGCTGGCATCTCGATCTGCACACGGCGATCCGCGCCTCGCTGTTCGAGCGCTTCGCGCTGCTGCCGCACACGGGCGCGCCGCCGGCGCGCGCGATGATCGGCTGGCTGGCCGATGCGCGCATCGATGCCGTGCTGCTGCACACCGAGAAGGGCAACACCTATTCGCAGTTCACGGCCAGCGCGTGCGCGGCGCTGGCCTGCACGCTCGAGCTCGGCAAGGTGCGGCCGTTCGGCCAGAACGACCTGTCGCGCTTCGCGGCGGCCGACGCGGCCGTGCGGCGGCTGCTGTCCGGCGCGGTGGAAGCAATGGCCGATTCGGGTACCGAGTCCGCCCCGCCGCGCGTGTTCACGGTGATCAACCAGATCACCAGGCGCAGCGATGCGTTCGAGCTGTTCGTCGCGAAGGACGTGCCGAACTTCACGCCGATGGCGCGCGGCACGCTGGTCGCGCGCGACGGCGAGGAGCGCTACGTGGTGTCGCACGACGAGGAGCGCATCGTGTTTCCGAATCCGTCGGTGAAGCCGGGCCTGCGCGCCGGGCTGATGGTGGTGGACACCACCGACGCGACGCTCGCCGCGCTCGGCTGACGGCGGGCGTCGCGGTCGGCCCCGTCGGCCCCGTCGGCTCCTGCGGGGCGCATCCGGCCGTACGCGGTGGCGCCGGTGGCGCCGTTTCTCATCCGCAGGTGCCACCGGTTCCGTCGCGCCCTCGATTTCGGTGGCGCCCGGTAGCACCTGCCCGATCCATCCCAGGCGGCACTAGCGGTACAATCGCGCCCTCGCGGCGTCATCCGCCGCCTCGCACGGCCTGGCCGTGCGAACCCCGGCGGCCCGCCCCACGAAGGCGCGGCCGCCGTTCCCGACATATCGAACCTGAACGACAACCGAGGAGAACCTTCCGATGAAGCTGAACTGGCGAAACATGGCCGCGTGCGCGGTGGCTGCGGCCGCCGCGACGTCCACCCTGTCCGGCGCGCATGCCGCCGACCTCAAGCAGATCCGCTTCGGCGTCGAGGCCTCGTATGCGCCGTTCGAGTACAAGACGCCCGACGGCAAGCTGGCCGGCTTCGACGTGGACGTCGGCAATGCCGTGTGCGCGAAGCTCGCCGTCAAGTGCGTGTGGGTCGAGAACGACTTCGACGGCCTGATCCCGGCGCTGCAGGCGCGCAAGTTCGACGCGATCAACTCGGACATGACGATCACCGCGCAGCGCGCCAGGGCCGTGGCGTTCACCGATCCGATCTACTCGATCCCGAACCAGCTGATCGCGAAGCAGGGCAGCGGCCTGCTGCCGACGCCGGCCTCGCTGAAGGGCAAGCGCGTGGGCGTGCTGCAGGGCACGATCCAGGAGTCGTACGCGAAGGCGCGCTGGGCGCCGGCCGGCGTGGAAGTGGTGCCGTACCAGACCCAGGATCAGGCCTATGAAGATCTGAAGTCGGGCCGCCTCGACGCCACCTTCCAGGATTCCGAGGCGGCCGCCAAGGGCTTCCTGTCGAAGCCGCAGGGCGCCGGTTTCGCGTTCGCGGGCGACCACGTGGTGGACGCGCAGATCCTCGGCACGGGCGTCGGTTTCGGCCTGCGCAAGAACGACGCCGCGCTGCTCGGCGCGATCAACGGCGCGCTGAAGGCGATGAAGGCCGACGGCACGATCGACGCGCTGGCGAAGAAGTACTTCAGCGTGCCGGTGGTGCTGAAGTAAGCGCAGGCGGGCTGAGAAGGACCGGCCGTTCCCTCGCGGGGCGGCCGGTTTTTTCATGGCGAAGCGCCGCAGCACGCGGCGATTGCCGATCAGCACGGCCACCAGCAGATCCCAGGCGAGCACCGCGAACACCATCCACGCGCCGTACAGCGTCCTGGCGGCCGGCGTGGCGGTGCTGCCGGGCCGCAGCGCCGCGAAGCCGGCGAACGCGGCCGCGACGAACCCGCCGTTGGCCGCCGCGATGCCCGCGCAGGCACCGTCGGCCAGGCGCCCGCCCGCCGCGAGCGAGCTGCGCGCGATCGGGAAGAAGTCGGGGCCCGGCGAGAGCAGCGCGAGAAAGTGGGCGAGCGCGATCAGGAGGAAGGTGCTGCATGCACGGCGGGGCGGCGATCGCGCTCACCGACGAATTCGATCAGCGCCGCTTCCTTGTCGCCCGCCGCGGCAGCCGAGAACAGCAGCGCGTTGAGCGCGCTGAAACGCGCGTGCAGCGCGGCATCGCGCACGATGCGCACCGGCTCGGTGGTGTCGTTCGCTTCCCCCAGATACGCGCGCCGCACCGCCCGCAGCCAGCCGGCATCGAGATGCAGCATCCGATCGCTCCAGTCGCCGCCGCGCGCCGGATTGCAGGCGCGGCTGTGGCAGGCGCGCCGGCTTTCCGCGAAGGGCAGCGCGGGGTCGCGCCGGAAGCGCTGGTCGGGGCTTGGGTCGGGGTGGGGCGGGGCGGCACGCCGCGCGGTGGCGGCGTGCCGGGCGGCCGTCATGGGTGGCCGTCGGGGCGCGCGAAGAAGCGGCCCAGTTCCGAGCCGATGCTGTTCAGCACGGCCATCTCGCGATGCGAGATGCGTTGGGTGAGCTGCGCACCGGACCAGTCGCCGTACAGCAGCGCGACGCAGCGCTCGCCGTGGCGCACCGGCAGCAGCACGAAGCCGTGCACGTCGTGGAAGGTGTCGCGATACCAGGCCGGCAGGCGGCGCAGCATCTTCGGCTCGCGCGCATCCTCGATGAAGATGCCGACCGAGTTCGAGATCGCGAGATGGAACACGTCCGGCTCGAAGGTCTCGTGGAAGCGCAGCCGGCCCAGCGCCGATTCCACGCCGTGGCCGAAGCCGAGCCGCGCCGTGAAGGTGCCGTCCTCGCCGCGCACGAACATCACCGTGCGGCTCAGCGCGAGGCCGGCCAGCACGCTTTCCGAGGCCAGCGCGAGCACCGGCCCCTGACGATTCTCGGACGGCAGCGCGCGCAGGTCCGCCAGGCCGGTGTCGAGCGTCGCCTGCGGTTCGGCCGCCGCGCGCTCGAGTGCCACGGCGCTGGCCCGCAGCGCCACGATCTCGCGCAGCACGGTGTCGCTGGTTTCCTCGTGCGCGAGCTTGCGCGCGATCTTCACCAGCGAATCGGATTCGATGTCGATGATCGACGCGTAACGGTGCGCGAGCGTGGTCAGGCGCTGGTCGCGCAGGGTGGGCGTGACGCCGGGCGCGGTCAGCGCGGCCGCCACCTCGGACGAGCAGTCGGCCACGGCGCGCAGCCAGCGCACGCGTTCCTCGCGCTCGGCGTCCTCGGGCACCGCGGCCTTGACCGGGCGGCCCGGGTCGGCCAAGGCGCCGTCCTCGCCGTCCCCGGCCGGCGGCTCGATGGTGGCGCGGATCGATTCGGGCAGGCGCCAGCGCACCGCCGCCTCGCGGCCGATCTCGTCGAAACCCACGCCGAGCACGTCGTTGCAGGCGGTGGCGTCGTCGCTGCCGAGCTGGGCCGCGCGCAGGCGGATCGCCTCCCACTCGCCGTCGAGATAGCAGACCACCAGCAGCTTGCCGACCTGCCGCATCAGCGTGCAGACCACGGCTTCCTCGCCGGCGCTGAGATCGGAATCCTCGGTCAGGTGGCGCGCCACGCAGCCGGACAGCAGCGCGCGGTTCAGCTCGAGGCGCGCGTCGATGCGCTGCGCCGCGCCCTGATGGAAATGGTCGACGAGCTTCAGGCCCACCACGAGATGGCCCACCGCATCCATGCCGAGCACCATCAGGGCCCGCGTCACGGTGGTGATGTTGCCGCCGAAGGCGATGTACATCGCCGAATTGGCGAGCCGGATCACCTTCTGGGTCAGCGCGAAGTCGGACAGCACGACGCGCACCAGCGCCGAAAAGTCGAGGTTGTCGTTGTCGACGGCGGCCATGGTGGCGCGCAGCGAATCCGAGAGCATCGGAAAGTCGCCGCGATCATTCATGCGCGCCCACAACTTGTCGAGCAGCGCAGCTTTCGGCTGATGTTCGGTGAATGTCGTCATACGAATTAGGGCGAACGGCCGTCAGGCCAGCTCGCGCAGGTGAAGCACCCGATCCTCGAAACGCCGAGTCAGTTCGTCGGATGGTAACGCATGACAGACGAGCCAGCCTTGAATATGGTTGCAGCCCATCTCGGTCAGCAGCGCGCGCTGCGCTTCGGTCTCGACACCCTCGGCCACGAGTTCGAGATCGAGCGTCTGCGCAAGTCCGACGACGGCCGACACAATCGCGCGATCATTGCGCGACGTCAACAGATTTTCGACGAAACTGCGGTCGATCTTCAAGCGTGCGAGCGGAAAGCGTTGCAGATAGGCAAGGCTGGAATAGCCGGTTCCGAAATCGTCCACCGCGAAGCGGATCCCGAGCGAGGCGATTTCCTCGAGCAGCAGCTTGGCGCGGGCCGGGTCGTGCATCAGCACGCTCTCGGTGATCTCGAGCACGATCCGGTGCGGGCTCAGGCCCGTCAGCGCGATCGCCTCGCGCACGCCCTGCACGAAGCGCGGGTCGCGGAACTGCTGCGGCGAGACGTTCACGGCCACGTATTGCAGCGCGATGCCCTGGGCGTCCCAGGCCACCATCTGCATGCAGGCGGCCTTCAAAACCCAGTTGCCGAGGTAATGAATCAGGCCGATTGATTCGGCCAGCGGAATGAAGGTGGACGGCGGCACCAGCCCGAGCACCGGGTGCTGCCAGCGGATCAGCGCCTCCACGCCGGCCACGGCGCCGGTGCTGCTCTCGGTGATCGGCTGGAAGTGCAGCGAGAATTCGCCGTTGCGCACGCCGTCGTACAGGTCGGATTCGAGCTTCAGGCGCTCGGCGTCGGTCGGGTCGGCGGCGGTCTGGTGGAACGCCTGGGTGTTGCCGCCGAGCGACTTGGCCTGGGTCAGCGCGTGGTCGGCGCGGCGCAGCAGCGGGCTGTGATGCGGCGTGTGGTTGCGCGGCGCGCTGGCGATGGCGGCCATCCGCTCGTCCGGATACAGCGCGATGCCGATGCTGGCCGACAGGTGCACGGCCTGGCCGTCGTAGTGATACGGCGGCTGGATCGCGCCCTGCAGCCGGCGGGCCAGCGCGAGCGCGTGGTCCTGGCCGGTCTCGCGGTTCGGTGCGCAGAACACGATCGCGAACTTGTCGCTGGCCACGCGCGCGAGGCGTTCGTTGCCGGAAATCACGTCGCGCAGCCGGTGCGCGGTGTCGCGCAGCAGCGTGTCGCCGGCGTCGTAGCCGAGGCCGCGGTTGATGCGCTGGAAATCGTCGAGATCGAGCAGCAGCAGGGCCGCGCAGGTGCCGTCGGCATCCGCCGCGCGCTGCGCGTCGAGCAGGCCCGGGATCAGGGCCGACAGATTGTCGAGCCCCGTCATCGGGTCGTGATGCATGTCGTAGGTCAGGCGCGTCTCGATCGCGCGCCAGGTGGTCACGTCGAACGCGGCGATCGCGAAGCCGTCCACTCCGGCGTGATGGCTGCGCATCACGCGCAGTTCCACGTCGAGCGGGTAGGTCAGCGACTTGACGATGCACACCGTGGCCTTCTCGACGCAGCCCGTCTGGGTCGCGCGGGCCAGCAGCGTGTCGAGCGTCGCGGTATCCTGCTCGGGGATCAGGTCGCGCAGGGTCAGCGTGCGCAGGTAGTCGCGGTGGTAGCCGATGAAGCGCAGGCTCGCTTCCGACACGTACAGGAAGCGCAGCTCGCGGTCGACGTGGGCCAGAAAGTCGATCGGGCCGACCGTCTGTTCGAGCCAGGTGCGGACGGTGTCGTCGTCGCGCGGCGCGCTGGCACGCGACGGCATGAGCGCACCGCCGGACCACGCGAGCTGTCGCAGCGCGCGTAGGGCGTGACGCCATGCGCTCTTTCGAGGCGACGTGTTCCTGATGGCTTCCATGTATCTCGCTGGCTTGGTGAGGCTGGAACCTTTGGTTCGGTAAGATTAACGGCACATTGCGCCGATTCTTTAGCGAGGGGTGCGCAACAGGTCTCGGTCGCGCCCCGGCCGCTCGCGTTCGCATTGCATCGGCGAACGGGCGAATTCGGAAACATCTGCGACTTTATTGAAAACGAGGAACGAAATGAAGCGGAAAATACTCTCGACGCTGGCAGGGGCGGTGCTGGCGATGCATGCACTCGGTGCGCAGGCGGTGTTGAAGGCCGGCGACGCCGCGCCCGATTTCAGCACCGAGGCCTCGCTCGGCGGCAAGACCTACGCGTACTCGCTGGCCGACGCGCTGAAGAAGGGCCCGGTGGTGCTGTACTTCTATCCGGCCGCCTTCACCACGGGCTGCACCATCGAGGCGCATGCCTTTGCCGACGCCGTGGACGAATACAAGCAGTACGGTGCAACCGTGATCGGCGTGTCGGCCGACAAGATCGGCACGCTGCAGAAGTTCTCGGTCAGCGAGTGCCGCAGCAAGTTTCCGGTGGCGGCCGACCCGGACGCGAAGATCATCCGCGAGTACGACGCGAAGCTGCCGGCCATCGATCGCGCCAATCGCGTGTCCTACGTGATTTCGCCGGAAGGCAAGGTGTTGTACGAATACACCAGCATGGCGCCGGACAAGCACGTGGAGAACACGCTGAACGCGGTCAAGGCCTGGGCGGCGGCGCACAAGACGCAGTAAGGGCGGGTGACACACGCGTGGCGGCGCCTGTCACGGCGCCGTCATGAAATCGTCACGCCTTGCATCGCATGAAAGCAGACGGCGGCCGTGTTCGCACACGGGCCGCCGTTTTCGCGTGGGCATGGCGCGCGTGCGGCGCGCCACGTGGCGGATCAGGCGCGCAGCGCCTGTTCGATCGGACTGCCGCCGCCGATGAAGCCGATCACCTTGCGCGAAATGCCGAGCTTGATCGCCTCGATCGCGGCCCATGCCACGTCCTGGCGCGCCACCGGCGTGGCGCCGTCCTGCCAGCGATCGGTCAGCGCGATGTTGCCGACGCCGGGCGCATCCGACAGCGTGCCCGGGCGCAGGATCACGTAATCCACGCCGGAGGCGATCACGCGATCGTCGCCCTCGCGCTTCATCCGCGAGTAATGGGCGAGCGCCTGCGGGCCGCGCTCGGGCTCGTAGGCCGTGAGCGAGCTGATCACCACGAACTTCTGCAGGTTGTAGGTCCTGGCGTAGGCGGCCGCGCGGCCCACCGCGTCGCGGTCGATCGCGGCTTCCTGCTCGGCACCTTCCGATTCGGCCGAGCCGGCCGCGAAGATCGCGTGCGAGACGCCCTGGAAGGCGGCCGAGAAATCGCCGTTCAGGTCGGCCACCACCACCTTCGCGCCGGGGATCGACACGTCGGGCCGGCGCGTGAGCGCCGTGACCTCGAAATCCCGCTGCTTGAGCAGCAGGTCCGCGAGCGCCTGACCGGTACGGCCGGTCGCGCCGATCAGCAATACCTTCATCGACATGAAACCGCTCCTTCGATAACGCCGCGTCGCGACCGCGCGGGGCCGTGCGACGCCGGGATTCACCAGTGTATGCCGAATCCGTCCCCGTTCGCTGACGCGCATGCGGGCACTGGCCGAAAGGCCGCTGGCGGGGCGGACGATGCGTTCGATATCTTACAGAATGCCGACGAAAAAAGGCGAGGGTGGGGGCGCGCGGCGCGGCCCGAAACGACTGCGGGCCGGGCATGGATGCCCGGCCCGCGAAGTCGGCCTGCATGATCGGACCGTGATGCCGGCCGGTGCCGCGATCAGTCGCCGGCGCCGGCCGGTTGCGGCGGCGGGTTGCGCCGCGCGCGGCGCCGCTCGGCGGCCACCCGGATGCGGTCCATGTAGAGGTAGACGACCGGCGTGGTGTACAGCGTCAGCACCTGCGAGACGATCAGGCCGCCCACGATCGCGATGCCGAGCGGCGCGCGCAGCTCCGCGCCGTCGCCGCGACCGAAGGCGAGCGGCAACGCGCCGAGCATGGCGGCCATGGTGGTCATCATGATCGGCCGGAAGCGCAGCCGGCACGCCTCGTGGATCGCGTCGAACGAGGACTTGCCCTCGCGCGAGGCGCCGATCGCGAAGTCCACCATCATGATCGCGTTCTTCTTCACGATGCCGATCAGCAGGATCACGCCGATCAGCCCGATGATGCCGAAGTCGGTCTTGAACAGCATCAGCCCGAGCAGCGCGCCCACGCCGGCCGAGGGCAGGGTGGAGAGGATCGTGACCGGGTGGATGTAGCTCTCGTACAGCATGCCCAGCACGATGTAGATCGCCGCGATCGCCGCCGCGATCAGCAGCAGCTGATCCTGCAGCGCCTGCTGGAAGGCCTGCGCCGTGCCCTGGAAGCTGCCCGTGATGGTGGACGGCATGCCGAGCTGGGCCATGGTGTCGTAGATCACCCGCGTGGCATCGGACAGCGCCACGCCCACCGGCAGGTTGAACGAGATCGTGGTGGCCACGAACAGCCCCTGGTGGCTGACCGAGATCGGCGTGGTGGCCGGCCCGAAGCTCGCGATCGCCGAGAGCGGAATCATCGTGGATTTCGAGGTGGACACCGCCGCGCCCGAGGACGCGCTGGACTTGCCGGTGGCCGCGATCGAGTTCAGCGCCGCGTTGCGCGCCGAGTCCGAGGCGATCGACGCCGCGCTGGTGGCGCCGGTGCCGGCCGTGCCGGTGCCCGCCGCGCTGCTGGTGCTGGCCACGAAGGTGCCGGCCGTCGCATTGGTGGTGGAGGCGCCGCTCGCGGTGCCGCCGGTGGTACTGATGTACACCTGCTTGAGCATTTCGGGATCCTGCCAGTACTTCGGCGCGACCTCCATCACCACGTGGTACTGGTTCAGCGGGTTGTAGATGGTGGACACCTGGCGCTGGCCGAAGGCGTCGTACAGCGTGTTGTCGATCTCGGCCGGCTGGATGCCGAAGCGCGCGGCAGTGGCGCGGTCGATCGTGACCATCGACTCGAGGCCGCCCTGTTGCTGGTCGGAGTTCACGTCGGCGAGCTCGGGCCGCTTCTGCAGCGCCTCGGTCAGCTTGGGCCCCCACTTGTACAGCTCGGCGGTGCTGTCGCCGAACAGGGTGAACTGGTATTGCGCGTTCGACTGTCGCCCGCCCACCCGCAGATCCTGCGCGGCCTGCAGGAAGGTGCGCGCGCCGGCCACCCGGGCGAGGCGCGGGCGCAGCCGCGCGATCACCTGGTCGGCCGAGATCCTGCGGCCCGGCTTCGGCTTCAGCGAGATGAACATGAAGCCGGTATTGGTGGCGCGCCCGCCGCTGAAGCCGGCCACCGTGGCCACGTCCGGATCGGAGCCCACGATGTGCATCATCTCGGTGAACTTCACCTTCATGGCCTGGAACGAGGTGGACTGGTCGGCCTGGATGCCGCCCATCAGCATGCCGGTGTCCTGCTGCGGGAAGAAGCCCTTGGGGATCTTCACGTACAGCAGCACGTTCAGCGCCACGGTGGCCACCAGCGTCAGGATGATGAGGCGCGGATGGCGCAGCGCCCACAGCACCGACACGTCATAGCCATGCTGCATGCGCCCGAAGCCGCGCTCGAGCCAGCGCCCGAAGCGGCCTTCCTGGCGCCTGGCCACCTCGTGCGGCGGCAGCAGGCGCGCGCACATCATCGGCGTGAGCGTCAGCGACACGGCCAGCGACACGAAGATCGCCAGCGACAGGGTCAGCGCGAACTCGCGGAACAGCCGGCCGATGATGCCGCTCATCATCAGGATCGGCAGGAACACCGCCACCAGCGACAGGCTGATCGACAGCACCGTGAAGCCCACCTCGCGCGCGCCCACCAGCGCGGCCTGCAGCGGCGTCCTGCCTTCCTCGATGTGGCGCGAGATGTTCTCGAGCACCACGATCGCGTCGTCCACCACGAAGCCGGTGGCCACGATCAGCGCCATCAGCGAGAGGTTGTCGAGCGAGAAGCCGAGCAGGTACATCGCGCCGAAGGTGCCGATGATCGAGATCGGCACGGCCACGCTCGGGATCAGCGTGGCGCGCCAGTTGCGCAGGAACAGGAACACCACCATCACCACCAGCCCCACCGCGATCAGCAGGGTGTGCTCGGTGTCCTTCAGCGAGGCGCGGATCGTGGTGGAGCGGTCCATCACCGGCGCCACGTTCACGTCGGCCGGCATGCCGGCGGTGAGCTGCGGCAGCGAGGCCTTCACGCGGTCCACCGCGTCGATGATGTTGGCACCCGGCGAGCGATAGAGGATCACCAGCACCGCGCGCTTGCCGTTGGCCAGGCCGATGTTGCGCAGGTCCTCGACCGAATCCACCACGGTGCCGACGTCCGACAGGCTCACTGCCGCGTTGTTGCGGTAGGCGATCACCAGGTCGCGGTACTGGGCGGCCTGCGAGGCCTGGTCGTTGGTGTAGAGCTGGTAGTGGTTCGGGCCGAACTCGATCGCGCCCTTCGGGCTGTTCGCGTTGGCCGAGGCGAGCGCGGCGCGCACGTCCTCGAGGCCGATGCCGTAATGGAACAGCGCGTGCGGCTCGAGCTCGATGCGCACGGCCGGGTTCGCCGAGCCGGACACGTCCACCTCGCCGACCCCGTCGATCTGCGAGAGCGCCTGCTGCAGCACGGTGGAGGCCGAATCGTAGAGCCGCGCCGGCGAGGCCGTGTCCGAGGTCACGGCCAGCACCATGATCGGCGAGTCGGCCGGGTTCACCTTCTTGTAGGTGGGATTGCTCTTCAGGCTCGCGGGCAGGTCGGCGCGGGCCGCGTTGATGGCGGCCTGCACGTCGCGCGCGGCGCCGTCGATGTCGCGGTCGAGCCCGAACTGCAGGATGATGCGCGCGCTGCCCACCGAACTCGTGGAGGTCATCTCCGTGACGTCGGCGATCGAGCCCAGATGCTTCTCGAGCGGACCGGTGACGCTGGTCGCGACCGTCTCGGGGCTCGCGCCGGGCAGCGACGCGGACACCGAGATGGTCGGGAAATCCACCTGCGGCAGCGGCGAGACGGGCAGCCTCGCGAACGCGAACAGGCCCGACATCGCGATGCCGATCGCCAGCAGCGTGGTCGCGATCGGGCGGTGGATGAAGAGACGCGACATGTTCATCGGATTACGCGCCCGTGCCGTTGCCGCCGGTGTTGCCGCCGCCGTTGCGGCCCGGCGCCGCGCGACGCCGCTCGAACGCCCCGCGCACGCGGCGCGCCAGCGAATCGAAGCCGAGATAGATCACCGGCGTGGTGAACAGCGTCAGCACCTGCGAGACGATCAGGCCGCCCGCGATCGCGATCCCCAGCGGCTTGCGCAGCTCGGAGCCCGCGCCCGAACCGACGATCAGCGGCACCGCGCCGAGCAGGGCCGCGAGCGTGGTCATCAGGATCGGCCGGAAGCGCAGCAGACAGGCCTGGTAGATCGCCTCGCGCGGCGGCTTGCCCTCGACGCGCTCGGCCTCGAGCGCGAAGTCGATCATCATGATGGCGTTCTTCTTCACGATGCCGATCAGCAGCACGATGCCGATGATGCCGATGATGTCGAGGTCGTGGCCGGTGATGATCAGCGCGAGCAGCGCGCCCACCCCGGCCGAGGGCAGGGTGGACAGGATCGTGATCGGATGGATGTAGCTCTCGTACAGCACGCCCAGCACGATGTACATCGTCACGATCGCCGCGAGGATCAGGAACAGCTGGTTCGACAGCGACGACTGGAACGCCAGCGCGGCGCCCTGGAAGCGTGTCTGGAACGAGGAGGGCAGGCCGATCGCCTTCTCCGCCGCGGTGATCGCCTTCACGCCCTCGCCGAGCGAGGCGCCCTGCGCGAGGTTGAACGACACCGTCGCGGCCGGGAACTGGCCGAGGTGGGTGACGAGCAGCGGCGCGGCGCGTTCGTGGAACTTCGCGATCGACGACAGCGGCACCTGGCCGCCGCCGGCCGACGGCAGATAGATGCCGTTCAGCGACTCGGCGTAATGCTGCATCTGCGGCTCGGCCTCCAGGATCACGCGGTACTGGTTCGACTGCGTGAAGATGGTGGACACGATGCGCTGGCCGAACGCGTCGTACAGCGCGTTGTCGACGGTGGCCGGCGTGATGCCGAAGCGCGCCGCGGTGGCGCGGTCGATCTCGACGTACACCGACTTGCCGTTTGCCTGCATGTCGGTGGCCACGTCGGCCAGCGACGGCTCCTTCTGCAGCTGGCTCACGAGCTTCGGCACCCAGGTGGTGAAGTCGTCGGTGTTCGGGCTCGTCAGCAGGAACTGGTACTGCGTGGGGCTGACCGTCGAGTCGATCGTCAGATCCTGCACCGGCTGCATGAACAGCGAGATGCCGGGCAGGTTCGACACCTGCTGCTGCAGGTCGCGGATGATCTGCGTGGCCGTCTCGCTGCGGTCGTCGCGCGCCTTCAGGTTGATCAGCATGCGCCCGCTGTTGAGCGTGATGTTCGAGCCGTCCACGCCGATGAACGAGGTCAGGCCGTCCACGTTCGGGTTCTTCAGGATCGCGGCGGCGAGCTGCTGCTGGCGCTCGGCCATCGAGCCGTAGGACACCGACTGCGGCGCCTGCGTGATCGCCTGGATCACGCCCGTGTCCTGCACCGGGAAGAAGCCCTTCGGCACGTAGATGTAGAGCAGGGCGGTGAAGGCCAGCGTGAGCAGCGCCACCACCAGGGTGGCCGCCTGGCGGTCGAGCACCCAGGTCAGCGCGCTGCCGTAGCGCGCGATCACCTTGTCGATCAGCACGTGCACGCGAGTCTCGAAGCGGCGCTCGCCGAGCGGCGGCGTGTGGCGCAGCAGCTTCGCGCACATCATCGGCACCAGCGTCAGCGACACCACGGCCGAGATCACGATGGTGACCGCCAGCGTGATCGCGAACTCGTGGAACAGCCGGCCCACCACGTCGCCCATGAACAGCAGCGGAATCAGCACCGCGATCAGCGAGACCGTCAGCGAGATGATGGTGAAGCCGATCTGTTTCGAGCCCTTCAGCGCGGCCTCGAGCGGCCCGTCGCCTTCCTCCACGTAGCGCGCGATGTTCTCGATCATCACGATCGCATCGTCCACCACGAAGCCGGTGGCGATGGTCAGCGCCATCAGCGAGAGGTTGTTCAGCGAGAAGCCGGCCAGGTACATCACGGCCAGCGTGCCGATCAGCGAGAGCGGCACCGACAGGCTCGGGATGATGGTGGCGTAGATGTTGGCGAGGAACAGGTACATCACCAGCACCACCAGCACCACCGCGAGCGCGAGCTCGAACTGCACGTCGCGCACGGCGGCGCGGATCATGGTGGTGCGGTCGGTGACGATCTGCACGTCGAGCGCGGCCGGCAGCGTTTCCTGCAGCTTCGGCAGGATCTGCTTGATCGCGTCCACGGTCTGGATCACGTTCGCGCCGGGCTGGCGCTGCACGTTCACGATGATCGCGGGCTCGGCATCGACCCAGGCGCCGAGCTTGGTGTTCTCGGTGCCGGCGATCACCTTCGCCACGTCGGTCAGCATCACCGGGCGGCCGTTCTTGTAGGCCACCACGGCGGTGTTGTACTGGTCGGCGCTGGTGAGCTGGTCGTTGGCGTTGATCGTGTAGGCGCGCGTCGGGCCGTCGAAGTTGCCCTTCGGCGTGTTGACGTTGAGGTTCGAGATCGTGGTGCGCAGATCGTCGAGGTTCATGCCGTACTGCGCCAGCGCGAGCGGGTTCGCCTGGATCCGCACGGCCGGGCGGTTGCCGCCCGACAGGCTCACCAGGCCCACGCCCGCCACCTGCGAGATCTTCATCGCGAGGCGCGTGTCGGTCAGGTCCTGCACCTGCGAGAGCGGCAGCGTCCTGGAGGTGATCGCGAGCGTGAGGATCGGCGCGTCGGCCGGATTCACCTTGGCGTAGATCGGCGGCGCGGGCAGGTCCGACGGCAGCAGGTTGCCGGCCGCGTTGATGGCGGCCTGCACTTCCTGTTCGGCGATGTCGAGCGGCAGGTCGAGGCTGAACTGCAGCGTGATGACGGAGGCGCCGGCCGAGCTCTGCGACGACATCTGGTTCAGCGACGGCATCTGCCCGAACTGGCGCTCGAGCGGCGCGGTGACCGAGGAGGTCATCACCTCCGGGCTCGCGCCGGGGTAGAAGGTCTGCACCTGGATCGTCGGATAGTCGACCTCGGGCAGCGCGGCGAGCGGCAGGAAGCGCAGCGAGACCAGACCGGCCAGCATGATCGCCGCCATCAGCAGCGCGGTGCCGACCGGGCGAAGAATGAATAGACGGGACGGATTCATCGATCAGGCGGGGCTCATTGCGCGGCGGATTGGGATGCGCCGTGATGGCGATGGCCGTGGGCACCGGAGCCGGCGCGGGCCGCCGAGGCGCCGGATGCCGCGGCAGCGCCCGATGCGCCCGACGCGCCGGCCGGATGATCGGCCGGGATCGTGATCTTCGAGCCTTCGCGCAGGCGGTCCACGCCGTCGGTCACGACGCGCTCGCCCACCTGCACGCCCTTGGCGATGCTGGTGCGCTCGCCGTCCACCGGGCCCGGCGTGACCTTGCGCACGGTCACCGTGTTGTCGGGCTTGACGATGTAGACGAACTGGCCGATCGAGCCGGTCTGCACCGCGGCGGTCGGCACGATCACCGCGTCGCGCAGCGTGTCCACCAGCAGGCGCGTGTTGACGAACTGATTCGGGAACAGCAGGTTGTTCCGGTTGGCGAAGGTGGCGCGCAGCTTCACGGTGCCGGTGGTGGTGTCCACCTGGTTGTCGAGGGTCTCGAGCGAGCCGGCCTCGAGCGGCACGGTGTTGTTGCGGTTGTAGGCCGTGACCGACAGCTTCTGGCCGGCGTTGACCTGCTTGAGGATCTGCGGGAGGTTGTCCTCCGAGGTCGTGAAGATCACGCTCATCGGCTGCAGCTGGGTGATCACCACGATGCCGTTGGTGTCGCCCGAGGTCACGTAGTTGCCCGGGTCCACCTGGCGCAGGCCCACGCGGCCCGCCACCGGCGCGGTGATGCGCGCGTAGGTCAGGTTCAGCCTGGCCGAATCGATCGAGGCCTGATCGGTCTTCACCGTGCCTTCGTACTGCTTGACCAGCGAGGCCTGGGTGTCGGCCGTCTGCTTGGCGATCGAGTCCTGCGCGACCAGCGTGTCGTAGCGCTTCAGGTCGAGCCGTGCGGTGGCGAGCAGCGCCTGATCGCGCGCGAGCGTGCCTTCGGCGGTTTCCAGCGCGACCTGGTACGGGCGCGGATCGATCTGGGCGAGCACGTCGCCCTTCTTCACCATCTGGCCTTCGGTGAAGTTCACCGACGACAGGTAGCCCGAGAGCTGGGTCTTGACCGTCACGTTCGCCAGCGGCGTGACCGTGCCGAGCGCCGACAGCACGATCGGCATCTCGCCGCGCGAGGCGGTGGCCACCTGCACCGGCTGCGGCTGATTCGCGAAATCGGCCGGGCCGCCGTGGCGTCGCCCGCCCGCGTGGCCGGCCGCCTGGCCGTTGGCGGGCGCCTCGGCCTTCTTCCACGGATGCCACCACAGCAGCGCGCCGCCGATCACGACGAGCGCGGCAACGCCGATCGCGATCGGACGGCGACGCTTTCTCGGCGCCGGATCATGCGGGTCGGGTGCGGGAGAGCGAGGCGTTTGCGGTTCCGTATTGTTCATGTTCGATCTGACTGACGCTGGCGTGTGCGGGCGTGGGAGGCACCGTGCGAGGCCTGCCACCGGGGCGGGCCGTTCGGGCGGCGAAACAGCGGAGCGCCCCATCGGGCGCGAGGTTGCATGATGCTACGTTGCGATCCGGGCACCGTCTACCGGACTTTCTTTCAGCGGTTTACGGGGGTAACCACGTGTTTGGCGGTCATGACGATCGGATGACGGCGGCATGACAACTGGCTGACGGTGCGACGGACAGCGATTTGGCGCCGTTATTATGCAAGAGCCGCGGTGGCCTGCGCAGATCGGCAGGCGCGCGGGCGGTTCGGCGTGCGAAGCGGTGGGCGCGGCGCGGGCGAGCAGGGCCCGGGGGAGGGCGTCACGCGGCGCCGCGGCGCAGGACGCTGGGCGTCCCGGCGCGGGCGCATCGCGTGTCAGCGCGACGACATCGATTGCGTGCGCAACGGCTTGCGGTTAGCGTGTCGCGTGGCCATGCGCGCGAGCCTCGAGCGGGCTCAGTGCGCGTGCGGCCAGGACGATGCGCTGCCGATTTCGTGCGTGATCTTCGCGATGCAGCCCTGCAGTGCCGGCAGGGCCGTGCCGATCAGCCATTCGGGCGGGCACTGCTGCGCGGCGCCGCCGCAATTCACGGCGTAGCGCTGCCCGGACGGGCCCACGAAACCGATCGAGATGGCATTGAGCCCGTCGCGCCATTCGCCAACTGCGATCGCAAAGCCCTTTTCGCGGGCTTCGTCGAGCGCGGCCGACAGGCGCGACGACACCACCGGCCAATCGTCCCCGTTGGCGGCCTGCAGCGCGATCAGCAGGTCGCGCCGCTCGGGCTCGCTGAGGGCGGCCAGATAGGCGCGGCCCACCGCGGTGCGGGCGATGTCCATGCGCGAGCCGAGCTCGAGGCGCGTGACGAGCACGGCCGAACGGGGCCGGATCACGTCGATCACCACCATGTCGAGCCGGTCGCGCACGGCCAGGTGGACCGACAGCGAGGTGCGTTCGGCCAGTTCGGTCAGGAACGGCCGCGCGCGGGCGCGGATGTCGAAATTGCGCAGGAAGCCGTTGCTCAGTTCGAGCACCGACGCGGTCAGCACGAAGCGCTCGCTGTCGGGCAGCCGCAACAGGAAACCCGCGCTGACCAGGGTCGCCGTGATGCGCGAGACGGTCGGTTTCGGAATACCTGTAACTTCTGTCAGTTCACGATTGCTGACCGGCGCGTCCGCCGCAGCGATTCTGCGCAGTACCGCAAGGCCCCGCGCGAGGGCCGAAATCTCGTCCGTGGACGATTCCCGGTCGCGGGAGGCGGCTGCTTCGTTATTCGATATCGTCACAAGAAGCTCTCTGTTTTCTGAAACAAAATTTCATATTCCTTGAAATAGTACGACAATTCTCGGATTGTGCATGGTTTGCTTCAAACATCCCATGTCGTGAAAAGCATGCGCCATGCCCCCTGTTTTTCAGGGTTTTTCCCAACGGCGATGTCGCGGATTTCACAAAGAGTCCCAATTTTTCTCTTGACTTGTCTCATCGAAACGGAAAAAATGTGCCTGTATTTCGAAACAACGTTTCGTCGGATTTAGTCAGATTTACCGATAACGGGGTTTCGATGCAGTCTCTCAGGTTCTAGCACGGCCCTCGGAATGGCTAGAACTTTTTAAGCGCCACGGTCCCCGTGGCGCTTTTTTTTTGCATTGTGCGGAGACTGTCAAATTCCCATATATTGGGATTTGTGATGAAATCCGCAGGGATCGGCCCATCGCTGCATCGACCCGCTGAACAATCGCGGCCAGTGTGCGCGGCGCCGGCAAGAAAACGCGCCGTCGGGGCCGACGGCGCGTGAAGACGGCCGGGGGCCGGGACGGATGAAACCGTGTTTCGGATGGGGCGCAAATCGTGCGTGTCGCGGGTGCGTTCGGCCCTTGCCGAGCCGGATCCCGGTCGGCTCGCCGGTCAGATAGCCGACGCTCGCGCCGAAGCGATCCTTGAAGTTGGCCCGCACCAGCGGATCGGGCGTGGCCTTGACCTTGTCGTGCAGCGGCGATTCCCAGTCGCCCACCGGCACCCCACTCGCTGTCGATCGCCACGCCCGAGGTGTCGCGCCGGCCGCCCTTCAGGTTCAGCGCCTGCACGGCGCCGGCCGAGATCCTGCGGTCCACCGCCACGTCGCGCGGCAGCGCGTTGCCCTTGACCATCGAGGTCTCGATACGCGACATCGCCGTGTACACCACCTTGTCCTTCGCATCCACCGTGGTGCCCTCGAGCTTGGCGAAGCCCATGCTGCCGCCGATCAGCGCCGCGTAGCGGTGCTTCTCGAGGAAGGCGGCCGCCTGCTCCATGCCCGGCTTGATGCGGATCCAGTTGAACTTGCCGCTGAAATGAATCTTCGCGTACGACGCGTCGCCCGGATCGGCGGTGGCCGGATCCATGATGTCGCCGGTCTTCAGCGAGTTGGCCAGCCTCGATCTGCGCGCTCGTGGCGTGACCGATGCGCAGCCACGACAGCGTGGCCGGGCAGCCGTGCCGCGCGAGATCGGCCGGCGACGCGCAGGTGGCGATCTCGAACGCGCCGAGCCGGCGCGGGACCCGCCCCTCGTCGTGGATCAGGTTGCCGCAGTCCACGCCCTCGGCGTGGTCGCGCTTCAAGGTTGTGCGAAAAGTTCGCGCAAGCTGGTCTCGACGATCCGCCCCGTGCACCAGACGCACCATTCCGAGATTCATTGCGACTCGCCCCGCGCGCGCCACTGCCGTGGCGGGCGATGGTGGACTGGCGCGTGGATCCGGCCCATGCCGCCGACCCGGCCGCCCCGCGCAGGACGATGCACGGCTACGGCTTCCATCACGAGCAGTGGGAATGCCTCGACGGCACCTGGCGGCTCGCGCGCATGGAACTGCGGCGCGGCGTGGTGTTCGAGATCCGAGACGTGAAACGCGAGGCGCGGTGCGGGATCACCCGCCGCGCAGCACCGCGCCGATCCGTGTCAGCGTGTCCGCCGCGCCGCCCGCGATGCCGAGGCCGCGGCCCGGCGCGATCTCGGGCTCGCGCGGGTTGATGCGGATCACGCGCGGGCCGTGACGCTCGCTGAAGCGTCGCACCGTCGGCAGTGCGCGGCCCGCGCCCATTTCCACCACCACCGGCCGCTCCACGGCGTGGAGCCAGGCGGCCAGACGCCGCTCCTGCGCTGCCGTGCCGTGTTCCAGCCAGGCCCGGTCGCCGAACATCAGGATGTTGGGCCGCGCCAGCGCGCCGCAATGCGGGCAGCGCGGCATCGCGTTGCGCAGTTCGCAGCGCGCCTCGTCCACCTCGGGCACGAACGCGTCGGCCGGCCAGATCGCATCCGTGCAGGCGTCGACGCACTGCAGTCGGTGGATCGTGCCGTGGCATTCCACGATGCGCGCGGCGTCGAAGCCGGCCTTCTGGAACTGGCCGTCCACGTTGCTGGTGAACACGAACGCGCCGTGCCGCATGCCGGCCGCCCACGCGTGCAGCAGCGCGAAGCCCGCGTGGGGCACCGTCGCGCGATACAGCGCGAGCCGGTGGCCGTAGAAGCCCCAGCTGCGGCGCGGATCGCTGCCGAAGCCGGTCGGGTTGGCAATCGCCTCGAAGGCCGTGCCGCGCAGGGCCGGGTAGGCGCGCCAGAAGCCCTCGCTGCCGCGGAAGTCGGGCAGGCCCGAATCGACGCCCATGCCCGCGCCGGCCGTGACGAGCAGGCCGTCGGCATCGCGGATCCATCGGGCGGCTTCGGCGATCGTGGTGGTGTCGTCGCGTTGCATGGTGGGGTGCCGTCGGTCGGTGAGGGTGAGCCGGAAGCCGGGCTGACGTCAGAGCCGGAACTGCTGGTGGAAGGTGGCGGCGAGCCGCTCGATCGCGGTGGCGTCGGGGGCGGCATCGGCATCCGTGTCGCCGTGGCGCGCGGGCTGGCGCACCAGCGCGACCTCGTGATCGCCGATGCGCGGCAGATCCTCGAGCACGCGCATGCGCGGCGTGACGCGCGCGCGATCCACCAGCGTCACGCCGAGCCCCGATTCCACGCAGGCTGCGATCGCCTGGCTCGACGCGCTCTCGATCACGATGCGCGAGGCGAGCCCGTGACGCTTCAAGGCCTCGGTGATGGCCGCGCGATACGGGCACGGCGCGGCGTACAGCGCGAGCGGCAGCGGCGCCTCGCGATCGGGCAGGTAGTGGCTGCCGCCGACCCACACCGGCGTGGTGACCGTCAGCACGTCGGCCGGACGGCTCGCCTCGAGCGGCTGCACGACCAGCGCGAGGTCGAGCTTGCCGCGCGCGGCCAGTTCGCGCAGCTCGAGGCTCGGCCCGGTGCGGATCTCGAGCACCACGTTCGGCCAGTTCGCGGCGAAGCCGGGCAGCAGGTCGCGGATCACGTGGGCCGCGTATTCGTCGGGCACGCCCAGCACGATGCGCGCGGCCAGCTCGCGGCCGCGGATCTCGCGCAGCACGCGATCGTGCGCGCTCAGCAGCTCGCCGGTGCTCGCCAGCAGGCGCCGGCCGAGCGCCGTGAGCGCGACGTTCTGGTTGTCGCGCTCGAGCAGCCGGCCACCGGCCACCGCCTCGAGCCGCTGGATCTGGATGCTGACGGCCGCGGGGCTGCGGTGCACGAACTCCGCGGCGGCGCGGAACTTGCCGAGCCGCGCGACGGCGTGGAAGGTGCGCAGGAGTTCGATGTCGAGGGTGGCGGTCATGTGGTTCAACGAATTTGAACGACTCGACCAGTATATTTTGATTTTCGAATGAACGGGCGAGGCTTAGCCTGCATGCATGACCGAAGCCACCTCGCCACTTTCCCCCGCCGCCTCGCCGGCGCCGCGCGTGCCGCTGCCCGTGCTCGAAGGCCTGATGGTGCTGGCCTGGAGTTCGGGCTTCGTCGGCATCCGCTTCTCGGCCGACTACGCGCCCGTCTATCTCGTGGTGCTGTGGCGCTGCCTCGTGCTCGCGGTGGGGCTCGCGCCGTTCGTGGCGCGCGAGATCCGCGCGGCGCCGCGCGCCGTGCTCGGGCGCGAGGCCGTGATCGGCGCGATGGCGATGGCCGGCTATCTGGCCGGCGTGGCGAAGGGCATCGAGCTCGGCGTGTCGGCCGGCCTGTCGGCGCTGATCGCCGATCTGCTGCCGGTCGGCACGGTGCTGATCTCGACGCTCGCGCTCGGCGAGCGCAGCCCGGCGCGCGTCTGGGCGGGGCTCGCGCTCGGCGTGGCCGGCGTGCTGCTGGTGAGCCGTGACGCGTTCCGGCTCGGCGCCGCGCCGGTGTGGGCGCTGGTACTGCCGGTGGGCGGCATGCTCTCGCTCGCGGCCGCCGCGATCTGGCGCAAGCGGCACGCGACGACGGCAGGCGCGCTCGGGGCGATCAGCACGCTGTGGCTGCATTGCGTCGTGACCGGCGCGATCTTCGCCGTGCTGCAGGGCGCGCGCGGCAGCCTGTGGCCGGTGCCCGCGTGGGGGTTCGCGCTGAGCGTGGGATGGACCGCCGTGTTCTCGACGATCGCCGGCTACGGCCTGTACTGGGCCTGCCTGCGGCGTTCGTCGCCGGCACGCGTGTCGGGCGCGCTGTTCCTGAGCCCGTCGGTCACGCTGGTGTGGGCGTGGGCGATGTTCCACGAACCGCTGACCTGGCGCATGCTGCTCGGCACCTTCGTGGCGGGCGCCGGGGTGGTGCTGATCGCGCGCCGTGGCGCGCGATCGTGAACGTCGATGAGGATGGCGCGGCGGGCGGCAGCAAGGCAACGCAGCCGCTGCGCCTCCTTACTCGCGCTCGGGCGTGGCCGTGATGCGATGGATCGACAGGTCCGCGCCGTCGAACTCGGCTTCCGGGTCGAGCCGCAGTCCCACCGTCATCTTCAGCACGCCGTAGACGATCGTGCCGCCCGCCAGCGCGACGAGCACGCCGCCCACCGTGCCGATCAGCTGCGACATGAAGGACACGCCGCCGAGGCCGCCCAGCGCGGGCTGGCCGAACACGCCGGCCGCGAGGCCGCCGAGCGCGCCGCACAGGCCGTGCAGCGGCCACACGCCGAGCACGTCGTCGATGCGCCAGCGGTTCTGCACGCAGGTGAACATCACCACGAACAGCACGCCGGCCACCGCGCCGGTGACGAGCGCGCCGAGCGGATGCATCACGTCCGAGCCCGCGCACACGGCCACCAGGCCCGCCAGCGGCCCGTTGTAGGTGAAGCCCGGATCGTTGCGGCCCGCGAACCACGCGGCGAGCGTGCCGCCCACCATCGCCATCAGCGAATTGACGGCCACCAGGCCGCTGATCCTGTCGAGCGTCTGCGCGCTCATCACGTTGAAGCCGAACCAGCCCACCGCGAGCACCCAGGCGCCGAGCGCGAGGAACGGGATGTTCGAGGGCGGGTGCGCGGCGATGCGGCCGTCCTTCGAATAGCGGCCGTGGCGCGCGCCGAGCAACAGCACCGCCGGCAGCGCGATCCAGCCGCCGAACGCGTGCACCACCACCGAGCCGGCGAAGTCGTGGAACTGCGCGCCGAACGCGTGCGCGAGCCAGTCCTGGATGCCGAAGCGATCGTTCCAGGCGATCCCCTCGAAGAACGGATAGAGCACCCCGACGATCACCGAGGTGGCGATCAGCTGCGGATTGAATTTCGCGCGCTCGGCGATGCCGCCCGACACGATCGCCGGGATCGCCGCCGCGAACGTCAGCAGGAAGAAGAAGCGCACCAGCGCATAGCCGTTGTGCCGGGCCAGCGTGCCGATGTCGTCGAAGAACTCGATGCCGTAGGCGATCGTGTAGCCGACGAAGAAATACGCGATGGTGGACACCGAGAAGTCGACGAGGATCTTCACCAGCGCGTTGACCTGGTTCTTCTTGCGCACCGTGCCGAGCTCGAGGAAGGCGAAGCCCGCATGCATCGCCAGCACCATCGCCGCACCGAGAAGGAGAAATAAGGTGTCGCCGGCCGTTTTCAGACTGTCCATCCTGTTGCCCGTGATTGCTCGAAAGGAGGGCATCTCGAGCAAGATCCGGGCCAATGATGGGAATCGATGCGTGAAATCGGTGCCGATCCGCACCGTATCGGGACGTGGTGAATGCATCGGCGAATCGTGAGCCTGCCCGTTCTCGGTGCATCACCCGAATTGCACGTGCGTGGTGCTTGAAGATGGACGAATGTGGTGCGGATTCGCCTTGTGCTGGTGCGCGGAGGCAATCGAGATCCGGGCGCAGGCGGGACGTGATGTCGAGGGCGCGGGCGCCGTGAAACCGGTCCCGTCCAGGCCGTCGACGTGGACGTCGCCCTCGCCGTCGCGCGCCGCATGCCGGCCCTGCGCAGCGGCTTGGTTTCGTCTGAAAGCGAATGTAATGCGGCGCTTGCGCCGCCGCGCCGCCGTCGTATCATCGAATTCCCGTATCGACGAGGCGCTGCGCGCCGACAGGACCATGAAGATGCATCCCTCCCGTTTTGCGCTTCGCTTCGCCGCCGTGGCCGCCGCCTCGCTCGCCGCGGGCGTGCTGGCCGGCTGCGACAAGCCCGACTCGAACGCGTCGGCGCCCGATCATGCTGCGAGCGCCGTGGCCGATGCGGCCGCGCACGCCGCGAAGAAGCTCGATCAGGCGGCCAGCTTCGTCGACAGCCAGATCGCGGCGGCCAAGGCGGGCGTGGCGTCGGCGGCCTCGGCCGTGCCGCCGGTGTCGGCCAGCGAGGTGGCGTCCGCCGCGCAGGCGCATCTGAAGAGCGCGGCCACCAACGCATTCGGGCTGGCCGCCTCGGCCGCCGGCACCGGCCTCGAATCGGCCGGCCACAAGCTGCAGCAGTGGAGCCGCCAGCAGCAGGACGATGCCGCCGCGTCGTCGGCGGCGGCGCAGAAGTCCGCCAGCGAATAGCCACCACGAATGGCCACCGATCCGGTCAGGTACGTAGTTACCCCGGTCGACGCTGAGATTAAGATTTCATAATGTTCCCCGTATAGTGTCCGGCGTAGAACAATTTTCTATACCAACAGGAACGGGGAAATGGACAACATCGACCGCAAGTTGCTGGAACTGCTGCAGGCCGACGCGACGCTGCCGATCGCCGAACTCGCCCAGAAGGTGAACCTGTCGCAGACGCCGTGCTGGAAGCGGATCCAGCGGCTCAAGGACACCGGCGCGATCCGTGCCCAGGTCGCGCTGTGCGACGCGCGCAAGCTCGGCGTCGGCACCACGGTGTTCGTGGCCGTGCGCACCAATCAGCACACCGAGGAATGGGCGCGTAC
This sequence comes from Burkholderia sp., assembly GCA_030151225.1. Taxonomy (GTDB): domain Bacteria; phylum Pseudomonadota; class Gammaproteobacteria; order Burkholderiales; family Burkholderiaceae; genus Burkholderia. The sequence goes on from JASLEG010000243.1 coordinate 23,739, forward strand.
CTTCACGCAGGCCGTGCGCGACATTCCCGAAGTGGTGGAGGTGTATCGCATGAGCGGCGAGACCGACTATCTGCTGCGCGTGGTGGTGGCCGGCATCGACGACTACGACCGCGTCTACAAGCAGCTGATCCGCTCGGTGCCGCTGTTCGACGTGAGTTCGTCGTTCGCGATGGAACAGATCAAGTATTCGACGGCGCTGCCGGTGCGCGGCGATACCGCCACGGTGTGAGCCGGGCTGCGTTCGTTCTGCGCCGCGCCGCGGCCGCCGCGTAGAATGGCCGCTTCCGAGATCAAGGCAGCGAGGGCAGGGCCATGGGCGCGCAACGCAGCAGCAATCCGGTACGCAGCGTGGCGGTGATGATCGTGGTGGTGGTGCTCGCCGTGATCGGCACGGTGCTGTACAACGCGATCTCCGAGAAGCGCGCCTACGACGCGGCGCATGCGGCGCCGGACACGGCCGCTTCCGCCGCGGCCGCATCCGCCGCCTCTGCCGCCTCGGGCCACTGAGCCCGCCGAGTCGGGCTCAGGTTCAGGCCGGCAGCCGGATCACGCTCGCATCCTTGCGGATCAGCAGCGACGACGCGAGCATCTGCTTGCACTGGTGCGCCAGCACCTTCAGGTCGTGGGTGAGCTCGGTGCCCACCGCATTCGACTTTTCCGCCTCCACCACCATCGTGTCGAGCTCGCGCGTGAGCTGCCTGGTCAGCTCCGCCTGATTGGCCGGCGGCGCCGTGCCGGCCTCGGCCTGCTCGAGATTCTCGCGCACCTGCGCGAGCCCCTTCTGCAGCGCCGCGTAGCGATCGGGCGCGGCCTCGCCGCTGGCGTTCTGCAGCAGCGGCGCGGCCGCCGTGATCTGCGCGCCCAGCACGTGCGCCTGCACCAGCAGGTCGTTGAGCTCGGGCACGAAACGCTGCTGGGCCTTCGGCTCGAGCATCATGCGGGCGAACGCCTGGCCCAGGTTCGCGAACGCGATGTGCACGTTCTTGCGCGCGAGCCGGTACGGATAATCGCCCTCGAGCGGCGACGGCTTCGTGCCTTCCTTCACCGCTTCCTTGTTCGCCTCGGCCGCGGCCGCCACGGCCTGCACCACGGCCGCGCCGTCCACGGCGGCCACCGACGGCTGGGCCGGCGTGCCCTGGCCGCGCCCCACGCGCCAGGCCGCCTCGAAATACTTGCGCGTGGTGCCGAGCACCTCGGCCACCAGCTTGCCCATCGCGCGATATTCCCAGTACGGGAACAGCCGGCTCGCCGCGATCGCGATCATGCAGCCCACCACGGTGTCGATCGCACGCTCGCCGATGATGCGCATGCTGCCCGGCGCGAGCAGATGGAACATCAGCAGCACGTAGGACGAGGTGAACACCACGCTCGCCGCGTAGTTGAACAGCAGCAGGCTGTAGCTCATCACCATCGAGCCGAACATGATCGCGATCAGCAGCGGCGGCGACTTCACCGTGTAGATCAGCGCGATGCTGATCGCGCAGCCGAGCAGCGTGCCCACGATCCGCTGCACGTTGCGCTGCTTGGTGAGCGAATAGCCGGGCTTCAGGATGATGATGGTGGTCATCACGATCCAGTACGCGTTGGTCAGCGGCAGCAGCCGGCCGAGCCAGAACGCCACGGCCACCGCGGCGGTGACGCGCAGCGCGTGGCGAAAGCTCGGCGAGCCGAGGTTCAGGTTCGAGAAGATCAGCATCGGCGAGAGCCGGCGGCGCTGCAGGAAGCGCGCGAGCGCCTGGTCGATCTTCAGTTCCGTTTGCGAGCCGTCGGGCGGCGCGCTCTGGGTGCGCCGCATCTTGTCGATCAGGCGCGTGGCGCTCCAGATCCGCCGGAACGTGGCGAGCACCGCCGCGTAGGCTTCCGGGTTGGTCTGCGGGAAATTCTTCTTGCGCATCAGCTCGATCTCGTACTCGATCGCGCGCAGCTCGGCCTTCACGCTGGTGCGCGCGGGCAGGGCGCGATTCTCGAGCACGGCCAGGCCGAGCGCCTCGAGCTCGGCCGCGGCCTTGCGGATCAGGTCGCGGTAGAAGATCAGCATGTCCGAGCCCTCGAAGGTGCTGCGCACCAGCGGGTAATCGGTGTGCGCGCCGACGAACATCTCGTGCAGGTCCACGCTGTTGATGAACAGGTTGAACATCGTGGCGCGCCTGGCATCGAGCTGGCCGTGGCGCAACTTCGGCAGGTTGCGCAGCACGATGTCGCGCGCGGTTTCCTGCGACTCCACGGCGCTGACCTGGCGGATCACGAGGTTGCGATAGCACTCGTCGAGATCGGAATCGGGATCGTAGAACTCGGCGCGCGCGAGCAGGTAGCCGGCCAGCGCGAACAGGCTGTCGGCCAGCGCCTGCTTCTCGATGCGGCGCGCCTGCCAGCGCGACACGAGCGTGGCCCAGTAGGTGTACCAGAGCCCGCCCGCGAGGATCCACGCGGCATTCACGAGCGCCTCGGCCGGCGTGAAGTTCTCCTCCAGCGTCATCACCATCATGAACAGCGTGGCGAAGCTGATCTGCGGCCAGCGCGCGCCGTACACGACCGTCAGCGACAGCACGAAGGTGAGCGGCACGATGGTCAGCCACAGCGCGAAGATGTTCGGCGTGGCGAGGCCGGTGGCCAGCGCCGACAGGAAGCCGATCACGCTGCACGCGAGCATTTCGTTGTGCTTGTACTTGAGCGGCCCCGGCATGTCCACCACGCAGGCGCCGAGCGCGCCGGTGGCGATCGTGAAGCCGAGATCGTGCTCGTGCAGCACGATCAGGCACAACACGGCGGGCAGCGACACGCCCACCGCGATGCGCAGGCCGCCGAAGAAATACTGGCTGTAGATGAACTTCCGGATTTCGATCGAATAGGGCATCGAGGACGGGGTGACCGGGCGGCTCGCAATCGGGTTCGGGGACGGACGAGTCTATCGTATTTCGTCGCGCGCAAAAGCTGGCCGTTTGGCCGAATATCCGCGCGGCGAAACGTTTGCTATCCTTGGCGCTTCCTGCGTGGTGACCGGCCGCGCCTCGCCACAGCCGCCACCCGCATGCTCCATCTCTTCCATTCGAACCGCCACGAAACGCTCGCCGACGCGCTGATCTCGCATCTCGCCTCGCACCCGGGCGCGGCGGGGCCGTGGGCCGCGCAGCAGGTGATCGTGCCGAGCGCGGCGCTGCGGCGGCGGCTCGAGCTCGACATCGCGGCGCGCCACGGCATTTGCGCGAACGTCCAGTTCAGCTATCTCGCGCAGTGGCTGTGGGCGCAGATCGGCCAGGTGCTGCAGGTGCCGCCGCGCTCGCCGTTCGCGCCCGACCGGCTCGTGTGGCGCTGCTACCGGCTGCTGTCCGAGGGCGTGACGGGCGAGGCCGGCGCCGCGCCTTGGCTCGCCTCGCCGCGGCTGGCCGGCTATCTGGCCGCGGCCGATGCGCCGATGCGCCACGAGCTCGCGCACCGGCTCGCCTCGGTGTTCGACCATTACCTGACCTATCGGCCCGAATGGCTCGACGCGTGGCGCGACGGCGAATCGATCTTCGCGCGCGAGAAGCCGCCGGCGCGCGGTGCCGAGGCCGCGCGCGACGACGAGCAGTGGCAGGCCGCGCTGTGGCGCGCGCTGGTGGCCGAGCTGGCCGAGGACGGCGAGCCGCCCGCGCACCGCTTCCTGCGCGAGGCGCCGGCGCTCGTGCCCGACGCGCGCACCCGCGCCGCGTGGCCCGACGCGGTCAGCGTGTTCGCGCTGCCCACCATGCCGCCGCTGCACGTGGCGCTGCTGCGCGAGCTGTCGCGCTGGATCGACGTGCGCATCTACGCGCTGAATCCGTGCCAGGAGTTCTGGTTCGACATCGTCACCGCCGCGCGCGCGGAATCGCTCGACGCGGCCGATCAGCTCGACTACCAGGAGGTCGGCCATCCGCTGCTGGCCGAATGGGGCCGCCAGACGCAGGCCCAGCTGCACATGCTGCACGAGCTGACCGAATCGGCGGCCGCCACCGATGCGTCGCAGTTCGACGCCTTCTCCGGCGACACCTGGCTCGCGCGGATCCAGAACGCGATCCTCGCGCTGCGGCCCGAGGCCGAACTCGGCCCGGCGCCGGCCGAGCGCGGCATCGAGGTGCACGTGTGCCACAGCCTCGCGCGCCAGCTCGAGGTGCTGCACGACCGGCTGCTGGCCGCGTTCGCGGCCGATGCCACGCTGGCGCCGGCCGACGTGCTGGTGGGGGTGGCCGATCTGGCCGCGGCCGGCCCGCTGATCGACGCCGTGTTCGGCACCGCCGCCTCGCAGGAGGCCGCGCGCATTCCGTATCGTGTCACCGGGCTGCCGCCCTCGCGGGCGAACCCGGTCGCGCGCGTGCTGCTCGACTGGCTCGCGCTGCCCGATCGCGAGGTGGGCGCCCCCGAGCTGATCGAATGGCTGCGCGTGGACGCGGTGGCCGCGCGCTACGGCATCGACGCGGCCGCGCTCGAAACCGTGCAGGTCTGGCTCGCGGCGGCCGGCGCGCGGCGCGGGCTGGCGGCGGCCGAGGCGCGGCCCGGCACGGTGGCCGACCCGGCCGTGCCGGTGCAGCGCCACACGTTCGCCGACGCGCTGGCGCGGCTGTTCCTCGGCTACGCGATGCCCGACGGCGCGGCGCCGGTGGGCGCCTATCTGCCGGTCGACGGCCCCGAGGGCGGCGAGGCCGAACTGCTCGGCCGGCTCGCGCGTTTCACCGACGATCTCGACTGGTTCGCCGGGCGCATCGCGGCCGAGGCGACGCCCGGCGAATGGAGCGAGATATTCGCCGACGCGCTCGCGCGTTTCTTCGATTCGGGCGCGGCGTGGTCCGATGCGCTGTCGGGCGTGCGCGACGCGCTCGACGCGTTGCTGGCCACCATCCGCGAGGGCGCGCAGGACCTGCCGATGCCGGCCGCCGTGGTGCGCGCCGGGTTCGCCGCCGCGCTCGACGATCCGGCGCGCGGCGGGGTGCCGTGGGGCGGCGTCACGTTCTCGTCGCTGAGCAGCCTGCGCGGCCTGCCGTATCGCATGGTGTGCCTGGTCGGCATGGACGCCGGCGTGCTGCCGAGCCTCGCGCGCGCCGACGAGTTCGACTTGATGGCGGTGTTCGCCAAGCTCGGCGACCGCCAGCGCCGCGACGACGAGCGCAACCTGTTCCTTGACCTGCTGCTCGCCGCGCGCGACCGGCTGGTGGTGACCTACACGGGCCGCAGCATTCGCGACAACGCGCCGCTGCCGCCGGCCGCACTCGTCGACGAACTGCTCGACTACGTGGCCGAGGTCACGGCCG
>JASLEG010000093.1 GCA_030151225.1 Burkholderia sp.
GCGGCCGGTGCGGCGGGCCCGTTTCTTCTGTGCATCGCCGGTGCAGCAAATCCCCCACCCTATTCGCGTGGCCGTCGGCGCCGGGCTGCGGCCCCGTCCGCACTTCGTGGCGGATCCCGCCCGCAAGCTGGCCGGCGCCACGGCGCGCATCGGCGTGGCGATCGGCGCGATGTATCCGACCGTGAGCCTCGGCGCCTCGGTCGGCACCACCGGGATCTTCGGCGATCTGCTCTCGTCCACCACCAATCGCTGGTCGTTCGGCCCGCTGATCAGCTGGAGCTTCCCGGCCAATGGCCAGCGGGCCCGCGTGCGCGAGGCCGAGGCGGCCACCGGCGGCGCGCTCGCGCAGTTCGACGGCGTGGTGCTGAACGCGCTGCGCGAGACGCAGTCGGCGCTCGCCACCTACGCGGCCGACACGCAGCGCGCCGATGCGCTGCGCACCGCGTACCAGTCGGCACGCGATTCGGCCGACGAAACGCACCGGCTCTACGCCGCCGGCCGCGAGTCGTTCATCTCCGATCTCGACGCCACGCGCACGCTGACCGGCGTGCGCGCGCAGGTGGCCACGGCCGAGGCGCAGGTCGCCGCCGACCAGGTGCGGCTGTTCCTGGCGCTCGGCGGCGGCTGGGAGAACGAAGGCGGCGCGACATCGGCGGGCTCGGCCGCGGCGCCGGCTGCTGCACCGGGGACGCCTGCCAGCGACGTGACCGGCGGCAAATGACCGCGAGACCGGGGCCCGCGAACGGGCCCCGGGGCGCGGAAATCTCACATTCCGCGCCCATCCGCTGTACCATCCGGGCTCGATCCGCGATACCCCGCATCATCCGCCATGCCAGCCAATCCGCAGTCGCGCACCTACGCGATGCCCGAGCGCAGCGACCGCCTCGACTTCTACATCCGCGACCAGACCACCCGGCAAGCGATCACCGAGCCGCACCGGCACGCGTATTTCCAGATCCAGTTCAATCTGGGCGGCGACACCGAGCAGCGCATCGGCGGCGTCACGCGGCCGTTTCCGCGCGGCGCGCTCGCCTTCATCCTGCCGTTCCGCGAGCACCTGATCCCGCATCCGCCCGGCGCGCGCTTCATCGTCATCAATTTCTCGCAGCAGTTCCTGCGCACCGATCTCGACGTCGATCCGCTCGACCTCGACGACGTGCCGGTGCAGCGCGTGCCCGAGCTCGCGCCGTTCCGTTTCCAGGAGCGGCTCGACTACATCCTGACCGGCGACGCGCTCGACGACGCGCGCCGCCTGGCCCAGCGCATGCTCGACACCGACCGCGCGCGCAGCTTCGGCTCGGTCACGCTGCTGCGCGGCTATCTGCTGCAGCTGATCGGCCTGGTCAGCACGCAGTACGCGGGCGCGCTCGGCAAGCTCGCGCAGAGCCACGGCGCGCAGAAGGCCGGCCGCCGCGACGCGCTCGCGCGGGTGATGCGCCACGTGCGCGCCAATCTGACGAGCGGCGAGCTCACGCTGACCGGCACGGCCGAGGCCGCCTTCCTGTCGCCGAACTATCTCGCGCACCTGATCCGTAAGGAAACCGGCAGCACCTTCACCGAGCTCGTGACCGAGCGGCGCATCGCGCTCGCGCAGTCGCTGCTCGCGCACACCACGCGGCGCATCGCCGACATCGCGCACGACGTGGGCTTCCGCGACGAGGGGTATTTCTCGCGGCGGTTCCGGGCCTGCGTGGGGATCTCGCCGAAGGATTACCGCGAGGCCAACGGCGACGACGGCAAGGCGGCCGAGGCGGCCGCGAAAGCGGCCCCGCCCGCCGCCGACGACGCACCCGACGCCTGAAGCGCGCGCCGGCGCGCACAGCGTAGATTTGTCCAGAATGTCGACAGCTGCGTCGCAGCACGGGCGCGGCGCGCTTGCTATCGTTGCACCGTGCCGCCCGAGCGCGGCCCGCCTTTCCCGTTCACGACACCGAGTTCCGACATGACCGATCATTCCTCCGATTTCGTCGTCGCGCCGCCGGCGCCCGCCTCCGTCGCCGTTGCCGGCTCCGCGGCGCGCTTCCCGCTGCGCCGCGTGTTCTGCGTCGGCCGCAACTACGCCGAGCATGCGCGCGAAATGGGCGCGGATCCGACCCGCGAGCCGCCGTTCTTCTTCTCGAAGCCCGCCGACGCCGTGGTGCCGGCCGAAGGCACCGTGCCGTATCCGACCCTGACCTCGGACCTGCACCACGAGATCGAACTCGTGATCGCGGTCGGCAAGGGCGGCCGCGACATCGCCGCCGCCGACGCGCTCGGCCACATCTGGGGCTACGGCGTGGGCGTGGACCTGACGCGCCGCGACCTGCAGGCCGAGGCCAAGAAGCTCGGCCGGCCGTGGGACTGGGCCAAGGGCTTCGATGCCTCGGGCCCGGTCACGGCGCTGCATCCGGCCTCGGCCGTCGGTCATCCGCAAGGCGGCCGGATCTGGCTGTCGGTCAACGGCGAAGCGCGCCAGCAAGGCGATCTGGCCGACATGATCTGGCCGGTGCCGGACATCATCGCGTACGTGTCGAAGGCGATCGAGTTGCAGCCGGGCGACCTGATCTTCACGGGCACGCCGGCCGGCGTGGCTGCGCTGCAGCCGGGCGACCGCGTGGCGGGCGGCGTGGACGGCGTGGCGTCGTTCGAATTCACGGTGGGCGCGAAGCCGCGGGCCTGATCGCCCTGTCCCCACCCGGCCGCCGACCGCCTCGCGCGTGGCCCGGTCGGTCGGTCGTGCCGCGCCGCCCGAGGCACGAAATTCGCGGCGCGCGCTATGATGGGCGCCCCGCGCGCTCATCCTCCCCTCAATGTCCGATTTCGCCCCGACGACGCTGCTGCCCTGGGCGGCGATCTTCGCCGCCGCGCTGCTCGCGTGGTTTCCCCGGTTTCGCATCGCCAGCCTCGCGCTGGCCGGGCTCGGCTACCTGGCCGCGTTCGCGCTCGGCCAGCTCGCGCCGGCCGCGCTCGGCTCGCTCGCCGGGCTGGCGCTGGCCGCGTGGCTGATCGCCCCGGCGCGCGGCTGGAGGGCGCGGATCGCGGGCGGCGCGCTGTTCACGGCGCTCGCCGTGGCACTGACGCTGCATGCGCTGCCCGGCTTCCACAATCCGCGCGTGATCGCCGCCGTGCGCTTCACGCCCGACGCGCTGCCGTTCACGATGTACCTGAACGCCGACAAGGCGCTGGTGGGCTTCTGGCTGCTGTGGATCGTGCCGTCGGCGGTGCGGGCCGCGCGCTGGCGCAAGGCGCTCGCGATCGGCGCCGGCGCCGCGCTCGGCACGGCGCTGGCGTGCCTGCTGCTGGCGCTCGCGCTCGGCGCGATCGGCTTCGCGCCGAAATGGCCGGCACAGGGCTGGCTGTGGCTCGCCAACGACCTGCTGCTGGTCGCGCTGGCCGAGGAGGCGCTGTTCCGCGGCTGGTTCCAGCGCGGGCTCGAGATCGCGCTGGCGCGGGTGGGCGGCGGCCAGTGGCTCGCGCTGCTGCTGGCCTCGCTCGTGTTCGGCGCCGCGCATCTGGCCGGCGGCGCGGGCTTCGTGGTGCTGGCCACGCTGGCCGGCATCGGCTACGGGCTCGCCTACCGGTTCGGCGGGCTGCGCGCGGCCTGGATCGCGCACGCCGGCCTGAACCTGATCCACTTCGCGCTGTTCACCTACCCGCTGCGCGCCGCGGCCGGCCACTGACGGCCGGGCCTACTTGTTGAGCGGGTCGGCGAGCGGCAGCAGGAAGGCCGAGAAGCCGGTCAGCATGATCTGCACGCCCACGCACAGCAGCAGGAAGGCCGACACGCGCTGCGCGACCTTGGTGCCCTCCACGCCCAGATAGCGCGCCAGCAACTCGGCGCGGCTGTAGGTCTGCCAGATCACGATCGCCACCAGCGCCGACACCGCGATCGACACGATGCTCGACAGCAGGAATTCCGACAGCTTGTGGGTGCGGTTCGCGTTCAGCGCGATGGCCGTGGCGATCGAGCCGGGGCCGACCGTCAGCGGGATCGTGAGCGGGAAGAACGCGCGCGACATCACGTTGCGCGGGTCCATCGGCTTGACCTCGGTGCCGCCCGGCACGTCGGGCTGATTGAGCATCTGCCAGCCCGACACGGCCACGGCGAAGCCGCCGCCGATGCGCAGCGCCTCCATCGAGATGCCGAAGAAATGCAGCACCGGCGTGCCGAGGAAGAAGGCCACCAGCAGCACGATGAAGGCGTTGATGGCCACCTTGCGCGCGAGCGCCGCGCGCTGGCGCTCGTTCAGCGAATCGGTGCGCTCGAGGAACAGGAAGGCGATGCCGAACGGGTTGATGATGCCCATCAGGCCGGTAAAGCCGAACAGGATCTCGGAAATCAGACGGTCAATGATCATCGTTGGTATGGGGAAGGCGGAGCGCGCACGGGGTGCCGATTCGGTTGCACGCGCGGTTGCATGCGCACACGCGCGACGACGGACGGGCGCCATTGTAGTGCAGCGCTTCGCGGGTGCGCTGGCCGTTCGGACGAATGGGCGGCGCGCACCGCGCGGTTCATGGTCGACGCATGGCAATCGCGGGGCAATGCAGCATCCGGATCAACGAGCAATGGCGCGTCTGCTTCGTCTTGACCCACGACGTCCCGGCGCTCGTCGAAATCGTCGCTCACCACTGAATCCATTGCGAGGTCGGCATGAATGCCGCCCGTGACGCCCATGTGCCACCGTCCGTGAACGGCCTGCCCGCCATCCATCCCGGCGAAATCCTGCGCGAGCGATTCCTGGCGCCGCGCACGCTCAGCGTCAATGCGCTGTCGATCGCGCTGTGCGTGCCGGCCACGCGCATGCACGAAATCGTCCACGAACGCCGCGCGATCACGGTGGATACCGCCTGCCGCCTGGCGCGCTACTTCGGCACCACGGCCGAATTCTGGATGGCGCTGCAGGCCAGCTACGACATCGGGACGCTGCCGAACCGCGACGAGATCGAGCGACGCGTCGAGCCTCATCCGGTCGTCGCCGCCGCGTTGCCGCGTGTCTCGTCTTGTCTCGAAATTACGGGGTCGGAAGGGGGCCGGTCGCCTGCTAGAATGGTCTGCGCATTGCGTGCGACACGTGCGATGCCTGCCACTCGCCCCGCCCCTTTCACTACAGGATTCCCAGATGCCGCACTCCTCGAATGCCTTGCCTCGCTGGACAATCTGGGCGCCGCTGGCCGCGTGGGCCGTGCTCGCGCTGTCGCGCTTCGTGTCGGCCGACGGTGGCCTCGCCATCGCGCTGATCGCCGTGGCGCTTGCCGGGTCGGTGTTCGCCGCCGTGCACCACGCCGAGGTGGTCGCGCATCGCGTGGGCGAGCCGTTCGGCACGCTGGTGCTGGCGATCGCCGTCACCGTCATCGAAGTCGCGCTGATCGTGTCCGTGATGCTGTCGTCGGGCCCCGAAAAGGCGGGCCTCGCGCGCGACACGGTGTTCGCCGCCGTGATGATCGTGTGCAACGGCATCGTCGGGCTGTGTCTGCTGGTGGGGGGATGGAAGCACGGCGAGCAGGACTTCCAGGGGCGCGGCGCGAACAAGGCGCTCGCGGTGCTGGCCTCGCTGTCGGTGCTTTCGCTGGTGATGCCGAACTACCTCAGCGCCGCGCCGGGCCCGCAGTTTTCCACGTCGCAGCTCGCCTTCGCGGGCGTGTCGTCGCTGGTGCTGTACGGCGTGTTCGTGTTTGTGCAGACGGTGCGCCACCGCGATTACTTCCTCGTGCCCGATACCTCCGACGAATCGGTTCACGCAGTGCCGCCGAGCGGCAGGGTCGCGCTGACGAGCGTGGCGTTCCTGCTGGTCGCGCTGGTGGCGGTGGTGCTGCTGGCGAAGCTGCTGTCGCCGGCCGTCGAGCGCGGCGTGGCGAATCTGGGCGCACCGGAGGCGGCGGTCGGCATCGTGATCGCGGCGCTGGTGCTGCTGCCCGAAGCACTGGCTGCCGTGGGTGCGGCCAGCGCGAACCGTCTGCAAACCAGCCTGAACCTCGCGCTCGGCTCGGCCCTGGCGAGCATCGGGCTCACGATTCCCACCGTGGCCGTCGTGTTCGTGTGGACGGGCCAGCCGCTCACGCTCGGCGTGGGCCCGATGGAAACGGCCCTGCTCGCGCTGACGCTGCTGGTCAGCATGCTCACGCTCGGCACCGGGCGCACCACCGTGCTGCAGGGCGTGGTGCACCTGTCGCTGTTCGCGGCCTATCTGTTCCTGTCGATCACCCACTGAAGGGGCGCGGCGGCGCCTTCAGGCGCCCGCCGCCGTCATCTGCGTGAGCCGGTCCAGTTCCACCATGTCGTTGGTCAGCGCCGGCGTCAGGGTCGTGCGCAGGTGGTCGAGGAAGGTACGGGTCTTCGCGTCGAGATAGCGGCGCGACACATACACCGCATACACGTGGATCGTGTGCAGCCGGTAATTCGGCAGCACGCGCACGAGCCGCCCCGAACGCAGGTCGTCGATCGCCGTGTAGAGCGCGATCGAACCGATGCCGCGCCCCGAGCGCAGCGCCACGGCCAGCGCGTCGGGCACGTTCACCTGGAACGGCGAGGTCGGCAGTTCGAAGCGCTGCTCGTCGCCGTCGTCGCGCTCCAGCCTCCATTCGCCGCCAGGGCTCGACGGCGTGTCCAGGCGCAGGCACACGTGCTTGCGCAGATCTTCGGGCGTCTTCGGCGCGCCGTGCCGTGCCAGGTATTCGCGCGACGCCACCAGCACACTGCAGCTCTCGCCGCAGGTCTGCGCCACGTAGCCCGAATCGGGCAGCTGCGAGGCCGTCACGATCGACACGTCGTAGCCCTCTTCCACGAGGTTCGGCATGCGCTGCGCGAGCGTCAGGTCGACCGACACCTCGGGGTTGTCCTCCTGATACCGCACCACGGCCGGCACCACGTGGCTCTGGCCGAGGCCCGTCATCGCGTGGATCCGCATGCGCCCGCTCGGCAGCAGCAGCGCGTTGCGTGCCTCCGCGTTCGCGTAGTCGATCTCGGTGAGGATCGACTTCGCGCGTTCGAAATAGCGCTGGCCGCTTTCGGTCAGGCCGAGATGGCGGGTCGTGCGGTGCAACAGGCGCGTTTGAACGTGGGCCTCGAGATTCGAGACGGCGCGTGACACCTGCGCTGTCGTGGCGGCGATTTCCTTGGCAACGGCAGTGAAGCTGCCGGCCTCGACGACGCGCACGAACAGTCGCATGTTTTCGAGCATGTCCATGGGGATCTGAAGAACGGTTGGCGTTGGGAAGCCGCCCCGGTACGGGCCGGCGGGCGCGCTCGGCGCATGCTCGTCCTCGGCCATGACAGCGGGCTGGGGATCGGAATCGCGAACGGCATATTGTGGAATGGTGACGCGGGGCAACGAGGTTGGCGCGAATTGTACGCCTCCGGGCGGCCGATGGCGCGTTTGATTTCGATATCGACGCCAATTTCGCAGGCGCGCTTCCGCGCAACCGTCGCTCGATCTCTGCACTCCTTATTATCTCGAAATGACGAGCCCGGATGCGCATGCGATGCGCGCCGGGAGGCGTGTCGAGGCATCGGATCCGGCCTGTCGCGCCAGGCATACCGATCTGTATCGCCGTTGCAACAGATCAGGTGAACATGGGCGCATCGCACCAATTCAATGCAAGTTTCATCCGACCTGGCGCATTCAGGCGCCAATTCGGTACTCGTGCACCACGGAAAATATCACATTGAGATATAATTCGCCGCCATCCGATCGATCTCGCCCATTTGCGCAACCATGTCCGCCCTCTCGTCGCCCGCCGCATCCCGCATCACGCTTGCCGCGCGTCTGCGCGCGTGGCTGCTCGGTTTCGCGCCCGCGCCGGTCACCCTGAGCGCCCGAGAGCGCCTGCGCTCGTGCCTCGGCGCGCTGGTCGGGATCGCCTGCGTGGGCGTGACGATGCGCGTGCTGCCCGGCATTCCCGACGCCCTGCCGCTGCTGGTCGCGCCGATGGGCGCCTCGGCCGTGCTGCTGTTCGCGGTACCGGCCAGTCCGCTGGCCCAGCCGTGGTCGCTGCTCGGCGGCAACCTGGTGGCGGCCGTGGTCGGCGTGGCCTGCGCGCGCTGGATCGCCGATCCGCTGCTGGCGGCCTCGCTCGCGATCGCGCTGGCGATCGGCGCGATGCTGGCGCTGCGCTGCGTGCATCCGCCATCGGGCGCCGTGGCCCTGACGGCTGTCGTGGGTGGCCCGGCCGTGCACGCGCTTGGCTTCGGCTTCGTGCTCGCACCGATCGCGCTGCAGTCGGCGGCGCTGCTGGCCGCCGCGCTCGTCTACCACGCGCTGACCGGGCATCGCTATCCGCATCGCGCCGCCCCGGCTCGCGATGCCGGGCAGGCGGCCGCGCGCGGCTTCACGCGCGAGGATCTCGAGGCGGTGCTGAAGCGCCGCACCGAATGGCTCGACGTCTCGACCGACGATCTCGACGCGCTGCTGCGCGAAACCGAATTGCACGCGTATGCACGCACCTTCGGCGCGCTCAGCTGTGCCGATATCGCCGCGCATCGCGGCGCGCTGCTCATGGCCGGCACGCCGACGTCGGCCGCGCTCGCGGCGCTCGACCGGCTCGACACCGACGCGCTGCCGGTGGTCGACGCCACCCGCGGGCTGCTCGGTATCGTCACGCGCGCCGGCCTGCTCGCGCTGACGCCGACCTCGGATGCCGATGCCCGCTCGCCCCACCCGATCGCCCGGCTCGACCCGCCGATCGACCGCGCGATCACGACCGAGTCACCCACCATCCTGTCCACCGAGCCGATCACCGAACTCGTGCCGCGGTTCGCCGAAGCCGGCGAACCGACGATCGTGGCCGTAGATGCGGCGCACCGCCCGGTCGGCCTGATCCGGCAAGCCGATTTGATCGCCGGCCTGTACCGCCGCACGCAGACCCTGAACGCCGCCTGACGCTCGACCGCAAATCCGATGGCCGAATTTCGACCATTCATGTCACGTTTTGATATATTTCGCGCTTTCCCCGCACGATCCATCACGATGACCAATACCGCCACTTCCCTGCACAAGCGCGACTTCGAGCAACTGTCCGAATTCCGCTACCAGATGCGCCGCTTCGAGCGCTTCTCCGAGCGCGCCGCGCAGAGCGAAGGCGTGACGCCGCTGCAATACCTGCTGCTCCTGCACGTCAAGGGCTTCCCCGCGCGCGAATGGGCCACCATCGGCGAGCTGGCCGAGCGCCTGCAGGCCCAGCATCACGGCGTCGTGGCGCTGGTCACACGCTGCGAGGCGGCGGGCCTGGTGCGCCGTCGCGCCAGCCAAACCGATCGCCGCCAGGTGGAGGTGCACCTGCTCGAGGCCGGCGAGGCGCTGCTGGTGCGACTGGCCGCGCTGCACCGCGCCGAGCTCAAGTCGCTGCGCGGCGCATTCCAGGTGCCGCAGATCGACTACTGATCGCCGGCCGCGCCACCTTTCACAACTCGCCCCCAGGCCCGCCCGCCCCGCATCGGCGCGCTCGCCGCCGTGATCGGCGTGGCCAGCACCGGCGCGGCCGTGATCCGGGTGCCGGTGGCGGGCGGGCTGCCGGTGGGACTGATCGCGTGCTTCGGCTCGCAGAAGGTCCGCGGCCACGGCATCCCCGAGGCGATCCTGTTCGGCAAGAGCTGCATGTCGCCGAAGGTGGCCGTGCTCGAACCGCTGTCGTCGGGCATCGTGATCGGCAGCGGCAGCGCGTTCGGCTCGCTGATCGCGCAGTGCTTCCACCTGAGCGCGGCCGAGCGCAAGACGGCGCCGGTGGCCGCCGTGCTGCTGGCCGTGGAATTGCTGCTGTTCGAATGGCGGCCGCGCAGCTTCCTGCCGGTCGCGCTGGCCTGTGCCGTGGCCGGCTTCGCACGCGTGCCGTCGTTCGGCAGCGCGCCGCTGTTTCCGCTGACGACGGCCGCGCCGTCCACCGTCTCGCTCGCGATCTGCCGACTCGTGGCGGCGCGCCTGGCCGACACCGGGCTCGAGCGCCGGCCGGTGAACGACGATCCGGTATCGCGCCGCCTGATCGGCATCGTGTCGCGCAGCGATCTGGTCAAGCCGGCGCAGCGCCACGCGGACCAGGAGCAGCGCCACGAGCGTTTCCATGGCTGGCCGGCGCTTCGCCGCGCGCGCCGGCTTGCCGACGATCGCTGAACCGGTCGTCCATCCCCAATCCCTCGATGTCGCAATTTCGCGACAGAAATGATCGCCGAGATACCGTTTTTCCCCGTCGAAAGTCCGTTTCACCACGTTACGTGCGGATTTCACGTTTGCGACTTCGTATGTATCAGTGGTTCACAGTCTCCCGCCGAGTTTTTTGCGAAGATTCATTCCAACGCAGCGAGGAAAACGCGACGGGGCCACCGCCCAGAAGACCAGACGCCACCGGCCACGAAGCCGGGGCGCGACGGGGCGGCCAACAGGGGTAACGGGGTAGAAAATCGGGGAAGCAGTCGAACAATACGGGGAAGCGGTAATACGGGGCGCAGTAAGACGGGGTGGCGGAAGGTCAATAAAACCAATCAGAAAACAAGATTGAAAATCAATTGAATACGGGGAAGCAGCAGGACGTTGAGGTGGTACTGAGCCGTTGAAGTGGCAGTACGAAGTGGTTGTTGCAGGAAGATGTTCCGGTTGGCAGCAGGCAGCAGGCAGCAGGTAGCAGGTAGCAGGTAGCACGCAACAGGCAGCAGGTAGCACGCAACAGGCAGCAGGTAGCACGCAACAGGCAACAGGCAACAGGCAACAGGCAACAGGCAACAGGCAACAGGCAGCAGGCAGCAGGCAGCAGGCAGCAGGCAACACGCATCAAGCAGCACGCAATACGTAACGCGCATCACACGCAGTACTCGCAGCACGACGTAACCGCAGCAGGCAGCAAATGCAACATGCAACACCAGATCGTCACGTCGGCAGCATCGGCGCACGACGATCCTCGCAAAAGCCGGCGCGCCCTCGTGCGCGCCGGCCTCTCCTTACAGCCGTCGCCGCAAGACCAGCGACCAGGCGGCACCCTCTCCCTGCTTCAGATTTCATGCCTGCTCACACGGGCAATTTCCGGGGAAACTTCTCGATACGTCTCGCAACGTTTGGGCACTCAACTTAACAAACTGTTGCGCACTCGTCGGAACGTGGCGGCTAACCTGTGATCTGACACTTTCGTAGTCACTGCCGGCGCGCGATCGATAACAGCGCCGGTTTGCCCAACGACCGCACAAGGAGAGATAACGTGAAGAAACTGCTGCCGCTTATCGCACTGACCGTCGCCGCTTCCGCTTTCGCGCAACAGCAACCCCAGTGGAAGATCCAGAACGTCGGTCAGAGCCAGAAGCCCGCACCGCAGGTGGCTGCCTGCATCGCGAAGACCTGGGCCGACAAGTCCCAGCAATCGGTGATCTCGCAGGACGTGCTCGCCAACGATCAGGCCGTGGACGTGTACGTGCCGGGCCAGCAGCCGCCGAACGGTGCCGCCGCGATGGTGCGTCCGGCGCGTGCGCCCGGCGCCGCGACCTGGGTGGGCTTCCGCGCCGTGGGCGATGCCGCCAGCCCGGCCGTTGAAGATCTGAATTCCTGCCTGTAAGCGCAGACGCCATTCCGCCGGGCACTCGCCCCGGCCGGTAGCGGCTCGAAGACCTCGCCCTGGCGAGGTCTTCGTCGTTTACGGACCCGCGCCGGTCAGGCCGGCGCGGCGCGCCGCATCGCGCAGGCAGTCGATCAGCATCGCCGCAGCCGGCGTGGGCGGGCTGTCGCGGCGCCGCACCACCTGGATCGACAGCGCCGGAATCGGCTCGCGCACCGCCACCTGCACGAAGCGCTCGCGCGCGTGCGGCGTGTCGAGCAACTGCGCCGGCAAGGCCGCCACCAGATCCGTGTCCGCCATCATGGCCTGCGCCATGCCGAAGCTCGGGCATTCGACGATGCGCGTGGGCGCCGGCAGGCCGTTGGCGCTGAAGCAGTCGCACAGCATCTGCGACGAGCTTTCCGGCGACGGATTGAGCAGCCATTCGGAATCGGACAGTTCGGCCAGCGAGCGCGCATGCGCGAGCGGATGGCCGCGACGCGTGGCGATCACGAGCCGGCTCGTGTAGAGCGTGTCGTGATCGAATTCGGCGGCCAGCAGCTCGGGCACCACGATCGTGACCGCGAAATCGAGCGAGCCGTCGTGCAGCCGTGGCAGCGCCACGCCCGGGAAACCTTCCTGCAGGCTCACGCGGGTATGCGGAAAGCGGCGCCGAAACGCGCGATAGGCGCTCGGCAGGATCGACAGCGCGGCCGCCGGCGTGATGGCAGCCGCCACCGAACCGCGGGTGGCGCCGAGCGCCTGCTCGACGTCGTCACGCGCCCGCTGCATCTCGGCCACGATCAGCCGCGCGCGCACCAGCAGGCGCCGGCCGAACGCCGTCAGCTGCACGCCGCGCGCCGTGCGCACCACGAGCGATACGCCGAAGGTCTGCTCCAGCTCCTTCAGCGATTTGGTCAGCGCGGCCGGCGACAGGTTCTGGCTGCGCGCCGCGGCGCGGATGCTGCCTTCGTCGGCCACCGCCACGAAGGCCTTCAACTGGTGATGTTTCATGTCGGATCGAGGGTTTTCCCGAGACAACCGGCAGTTGTCGTCGACGCAATTTATCAGCTTATGGTGGGCGGCCGAAATCCCTATGATCTATCTCGATCATTCGATTTTTAGCCCAGTCGATTCACGCACCAGGAGCGTCCATGCTTGCGCAATCCCGCGTCCTTCCCGGCATCGCCGACATCGCCCCCGACTTCGTCGAGATTCGCCACCGCCTCCACGCGCACCCCGAGCTGGCCTTCGAGGAAACCGTGACCAGCGAACTCGTGGCCGAACTGCTGGCGCAATGGGGTTACGAGGTGCATCGCGACATCGGCCGCACCGGCCTGGTGGGCGTGCTGCGCGCGGGCAGCGGACGGCGCACGCTGGGCCTGCGCGCGGACATGGACGCGCTGCCGATCCACGAAGCCACCGGGCTGCCCTATGCGAGCCGTCGCGAGCGCACCATGCACGCCTGCGGCCACGACGGCCACACGGCGATCCTGCTGTGCGCGGCGCGCCATCTGGCCGAGACGCGCCGCTTCTCGGGCACGCTGAACCTGATCTTCCAGCCGGCCGAGGAGAATTTCGGCGGGGCGAAGGCCATGATGGACGACGGCCTGTTCGAGCGCTTCCCCTGCGACGCGATCTTCGCGCTGCACAACATGCCCGGCCGCGCGGCCGGCGACATGGCGTTCCGTACCGGGCCCGCGATGGCATCGTGCGATCGCGTCACGATCGTGCTGCGCGGCGTGGGCGGCCACGGCGCGATGCCGCATCTCGCACGCGATCCGATGTCGGCGGCCGGCGCGATCACGGTGGCACTGCAGACGATCGTGGCGCGCGAGATCGACGCGCAGCAGGCGGCCGTGATCACGGTGGGCAGCATCCGGGCCGGCGACACCTTCAACGTGGTGCCGGAAACCGTGACCATGAAGCTCTCGGTGCGTGCGCTCGACGCCGCCGTGCGCGAGCGGCTCGAGGTGCGGATCGGCGAGCTCGTGCACGGTCACGCGAGCGCCTACGGGATCCGCGCCGAGATCGACTACGACCGCGGCTATCCGGTGCTGGTCAATCACGCCGAGCCGACGCGCTTCGCGCTCGAGACGGCGCGCGCGCTGCTCGGCGAGGCCCGCGTCGAGGCGGAGCCGCCACCGCTGATGGGCAGCGAGGATTTCGCCTACATGCTCGAGGCGCGGCCCGGCTGCTATGCGCTGATCGGCAACGGCATCGGCAGCCGCGGCGGCTGCATGGTGCACAACCCCGGCTACGACTTCAACGACGAGATCCTGCCTGTCGCCGCGAGCTACTGGGTGCGCCTCGCCGAGGGCTGGCTCGCCGGCTGATGCCGACAGCGGGGCCGGTGCCCCTGCCACCGGCCCCCCTTGTCACGACGTCCCCTTCCCGCCCATTTCCCGTTTCCGCTCCCGTCCGAGGTGCAGATGGAATCGATCACCACCGCCGCGGCGCTCGCCGCCACCCCGTCGCACCGCGGGCGCCGCCTGATCGCGGCCGCCGCCGTCGGCAACGCGCTCGAGTTCTACGACTTCACCGTCTACAGCTATTTCGCACTGCTGATCGGCAAGCTGTTCTTTCCGGTCGGATCCGCGTTCGGCGAACTGATGCTGGCCGTGGCGAGCTTCGGCGTGGGCTTCGTCACGCGGCCACTCGGCGGCGTGATGATCGGCATGTACGCGGACCGCGCCGGGCGCCGCCGCGCGATGATCCTCACCCTGCTGCTGATGGCGCTCGGCACCGCGATGATCGCGGCCGCGCCCACCTACGCGAGCATCGGCCTGGGCGCACCGGCGATTCTCGTGCTGGCGCGGCTGCTGCAGGGCTTCGCGTCGGGCGGCGAGGTGGGCGCGTCCACCACGCTGCTGATCGAGCAGGCACCGCAGCACCGGCGCGGCTTCTACGCGTCGTTCCAGTTCTCGAGCCAGGGGCTGGCCGCGCTCGCGGGCGCGCTCACGGGCGTGGTGCTGACGGCGGGGCTCACGCCGGCGCAACTCGAGGGCTGGGGCTGGCGCGTGCCGTTCGTGATCGGCACCCTGCTCGCACCGCTCGGCTACTGGCTGCGGCGCAACGTCGAGGAAGCGCAGCCGCCCACGGTGCCGGCGGACGGCACACTGCCGGCCCCCGCTGCCGTCGCGCCGCCGCCGAGGCTGCCGCTGGCCGAGGTACTGCGCCACCATCGGCGGGCACTGCTCGGCGGCCTCGGCATCACGATCGGCGGCACCGCCACCCACTACATCATCGTGTTCTACATGGCGATCTACGGCGTGCGCACGCTGCACCTGCCGGCCTGGATCGCGATGCTGGCCGGCTGCGTGGCCGGCGCGACGCTGATGCTGGTGGCACCGCTCGGCGGCGCGCTCGCCGATCGGGTGGGCCGCCTGCGCGTGGCGGGCTGGACGCGCGTGGTGCTCACGCTCGCGCTGTATCCGGCCTTCGTCGCGCTGAACCGCTGGCCCGGCGCCGGCTCGCTGCTCGGCTGCATCTTCGCGCTGACCTTCGTCCATGCGATCTCGTGCGGCGCCACCGCGCCGATGCTCGGCGAGCTGTTCCCGCGCGCGGTGCGCGCCACCGGCGGCGCGCTCGTCTACAGCGTGGGCGTGGCCGTGTTCGGCGGCTTCGCGCAATTCATCGTGACCTGGCTGATCGCCTTGACCGGCGACCCGACCGCGCCGGCCTGGTATTCGATCGTGTGCGGGCTGGCAAGCCTCGCGGCGCTGAAGATCATCGACGAGGGGGCGGGGAAGGTGCTGGATTGACGGGGCGCGCTTGCGGGAATCGGCAACGCCGTCTCATTCGGACGGCTCGCCCCATGAGCGCTGATCGCGCGGCAAGGCGCCGGTGGCGCTCGATCGCCGCCAGCCGGTCGTCGGCATCGAGCGGGGCCGACGTACAGCACCGGATTCCTGCCGCCCGGCACCTGCGCCGATAGAAACAGGATGCCCTTGGCGCCCGCCGCGATCGCCTCGTCGCCGAGCACCCGACCGGACGGCGCGATCCGCAGATCGAACCAGTCGCGGCGCCAGTCACGGAAGAAGGATTCCAACACGGCCGGCGGCTCGTTTCGATACCAGAACAGCGCGCGGCGCAGCTCTCCGGACAGGTCGCTGGCGGCGCGGCTGAAATGGAAAAATGCTTCGAAGCTGGCCGTGCCGGCGGGGGTTTCACGCTGGGTGGTCGAGGGGAGGCGCCTGACGAAAGGGTCGGACTCCCTCCATCCCCTCCCACTCCCCCGCCAATCCCGCATTCCCCCCCGCCGCCGCCGGTTGCTCCCGCCGCGCCCCGAAACGATGGCATGATACGAACCTTGCGACATCCTTCATTCCCATCGCACCAAACATGTCGAATCTGATCGTCCACGGCGGCACGCCGCTCCGCGGTGAAATCACGCCGTCCGCCAACAAGAACGCCGTCCTCCCGATCCTCTGCTCCACCCTGCTGACCGATCAGCCGCTGAAACTCGTCGGCGTGCCCGACATCACCGACGTGCGCAAGATCCTCGACATCTTCCGCACGCTCGGCAGCGACGTGCAGATGGATTTCGCCACGGGCGTGCTGGACCTGCACCACCGCGCCACCACCTTCGATCCGGCCGTGCATCGCCTGCCCGAGGAAATGCGCTCGTCGATCATGCTGGTGCCGCCGCTGCTCGCGCGCTTCGGCGTGGCGCGGCTCGAGAGCGACGTGAAGGGCTGCACGCTCGGCGTGCGCGAGATCGATCCGCACGTGGAGGTGTTCGAGCGCTTCGGCGCCACCATCGAGCGCACGCCCGATTCGCTGATCGTGCGCGCCACGGGCCCGCTCACGGCGAACGCCCACTGGCTCGACTACGCGTCGGTCACCACCACCGAGAATTTCGTGCTGTGCGCGACCGCCGCCGCCGGCGAATCCACGCTCGTCAATGCCGCGTCGGAGCCGCACGTGCAGGAGTTCTGCCGCTTCCTGACGATGCTCGGCGTGCCGATCGAGGGCATCGGCACCTCGCACGTGCGCGTGCAGGGCGGCCGCCGGCTCGGCGGCGGCGAGCACCGCTTCGCCGAGGATTTCCACGAGATCGCCACCTTCCTCGCGCTCGGCGCGATCACGGGCGGCGACATCGCGGTGCGCAACAGCGAACCGGACATGTTCCCGCTGATCGACCGCACCTTCGCGAAGCTCGGCGTGCAGGTCACGCACGCGAACGGCTGGTCGCGCGCCACCCGCGACGGCGTGATGCGCGTGAAGAAACCGTTCACGCAGAACATCCTGACCAAGATCGAGGCCGCGCCGTGGCCGTACCTGCCGGTGGACCTGCTGCCGATCTTCATCGCGCTCGGCGTGAAGGCCGAGGGCAGCGTGATGTTCTGGAACAAGGTGTACGACGGCGCGATGGGCTGGACCGGCGAGCTGTCGAAGTTCGGCGCGCACGTGTTCCAGTCCGATCCGCATCGGCTGATCACGTTCGGCGGGCTGCCGCTCACGCCGGCCCGCGTCGAGAGCCCGTACATCATCCGCGTCGCGATCGCGCTGCTGATGGTGGCCGCCAGCATCGAGGGCCGTTCCGAGATCCTCAACGCGCAGCCGATCCGCCGCGCGCATCCGCGCTTCGTCGAAAACCTGCGCTCGGTCGGCGCGAACGTGGAGTGGACCGCCGGCGACTGAGCCCGGCCGTTCCTTCCCGGCCCCGAAACGCACGTCGCCCGGGCGGCCGTCGAGGCCGCGCCGGGCGATGTGCTTGATGGCGACTTGGGCGCGAGCGCGAACGCGTCGCGCCGCCGATCAGAAGTTGTGCATGATCCCCACGTACGCACCCGTCTGCGATTCGCCCGTCAGCGGATTGGTGGTGGTGGAATCGCGCGACGACGCGATCAGCGAGAAGTTGGAATTGCCGCCGTTGCGCATGTACGCCACCGTGCCGTACAGGAAGGTGCGCTTCGACAGGTTGTAGGTGGTGCCGAGCACGTACATGATCGCGTGGCCCGACGGATCGTGGGTGGCGTCGCCGCTGCCGCTGCCCACCCGCACGTAGTAGCCGCCGCCGGTCACGGCCCATGCCGGGCTGGCCGTGTAGGTCGCGCCGAGCCAGAAGTGGTCGGCGCGATCGGCCAGGCCCTGCGGCGTGTCCGGTGCCGAATAGTGCGTGTAGGCCGCCTGGATCTTGAACTTCTGCACGTAGACGTTGGTGCCGACGAAATACTCGCGCGACGCGCTGAAGATGTTGTCCATCTTGCCGTTGCTGTTGCGCAGTTCGTCGTAGATGCCGCGCACGTCGAACAGGGCCGAGTGATACGACAGCATGATGCCGTCCGAGCGGCCGAAGTCGTTGGCCGGACCGGTGTTGAAGCTGGCCTGGTTGCCGAACGCGTACTGGCCCTGCACGTCGAAGCCGTTCCACACCGGGCTGTGATACTCGATGTTGTTGCTCGTCTGCTGCCAGTTGCGGCCGCGCACCAGCGAGGCGGACGAAAATGCCTGCTGCACGAACGGGTCGAATTCCCACACGCCGTCGCTGTCGATGAACAGGTTGCGGCCGGCCTGCAGCTGGCCCCAGGTCTTGTCCTTGAGGCCCACGTAGGCCCGGCGCGACCACATGCGCCCGCCGCCGGTGGTGCCGTTCATCACCTGGAAGGCCGTTTCGAGGTTGAAGATCGCGGCCGTGCCGCCGCCGAGATCCTCCACGCCCTTCAGCCCGAACATGCTGGTGCCCCAGTCGCCGCCCTCGGCGCTCCAGCGCGTGCTGCTGCCCTGGCCCGACGGGTTCGCGATGTGATTCAGGTATTCCACGCCGGCGTCGATGCGGCCGTACAGCGTGACGCTCGACTGCGCGTGGGCGGCAGCCGGCATGGCGACGACGAGCGCCGCGAGCGATGTCTTCAGAAGTGTCATATCCCCTGCCCTCAAGTCTGGAATGTCTGGTGTCCGGAATGCCCGGCGCGCGGCCGACACGGCCTGCCGGCACGGGATTCCTGTTGTCGCCGACCGTTGCGATCGTGCCGGAGATGCGCGGCCCGGGCCGCGCGGAGCGCGCAATGTACGCGTTCGTGCCGCCCGGGACAACGTCTTTATAGGCCAGGACGCACCATCCCTGCTTCGAAGCGCCCCTTTCACGGCCGCTTTTGTCGGATCAAAGCCACAGTCGCGCGACGCACGCGCGCCATGCCGAGATGCGTGGTGCCCGGAACCGGCTGGACGGTCGGGTAGAATCCCGCTTCCTGACAAAAACATTGCATCCGGGGGCGGCCAGCGATGATGCGGATCACGACGAGAAACATCCTGTTCTGGAGCGCCGCCACGGTGCTCGCGACCGGCCTTGCGGCCGGCTTCGGCACAAGCTGGCGCGCCGACGCGGCGAAGATCGTCAGCGTCTCGCCGCAAGGCTCGACGCCCGAGGTCCGCGAGGTCGTCGTGAAGTTCGACGAGCCGATGGTGGCGTTCGGCTCGGCCTCGATGCCGAACCCGGCGCAGGTCAGTTGCGACGCTCCCGGCCATCCGTCATACGACGCGAACTGGAACGACGACCACACCTGGGTCGCGCGGTTCCGGGACGCGCTGCCCGCCGCCACGCGCTGCACCGTCACGCTGGGCGCCGCGCTGCGCACGAAGGCCGGCCACGACGTGACCGGCCCGCGCCAGTTCGCGTTCCAGACGAGCGGCCCCTACCCGTCCGACGTGCGCCCGAGCCGCACCGAGATCGACGAAAACCCGCTGTTCGTGCTGCGCCTGACCGGCCCCGCGACCGAGGCCTCGGTGCGCGAGAACGTCTGGTGCGAGGCCACCGGCATCGGCAACCGCATCCCGATCAAGCTCGCCGACGCCGCCACCCGCGCGCAGTTGCTCGACCATTTCCACTGGAAGGCCGACGCGGCGCGCGTGCTCACGCTCGGCTGCTCGCAGACGCTGCCGCCCGGCCAGCCGGTGCAACTGGTGTTCGGCGCCGGCGTGAAGAGCGCCAACGGCGTGGTCAACGGCAGCGAGAAGCGCATGGATTTCCGCGTGCGCGAGCCGTTCGCGGCGAACTTCAGCTGCGAGCGCGAGAACGCCAGGGCGCCGTGCACGCCGCTGCGCCCGATCCGCGTCGAGTTCAACGCGCCGATCTCGCGCGCCGACGCGGAAAAGCTGCGCCTCGAGGGGCCCGACGGCAAGCTCGCGCCGAGCTTCAGGCCCGACGACAAGTCGAGCGACACGCGCGCCGTGGAATTCGCGCCGCCGCTGCCGGCCAGCGCGAACCTCACCGTCACGCTGCCCGACGGCCTCGCCGACGACAGCGGCCGCCGCCTCGCCAACGCCGATCTGTTCCCGCTCAGGACGCGCACCGCCGCGATGCCGCCGCTGGCGAAGTTCTCGTCGTCGACGTTCGGCATCATCGAGCGCTACGCCGAGCCCGATTCGCCGGCGCTGGTGCCCGTCACGCTGCGCAACGTGGAGGCCGACATGAGGATCGCCGGCCTGAACGCCGGCCAGACCGAGTTCTCGAACATCCGCGTGGAGAGCGACACGGCGATCCGCAACTGGATGCGCGTGGTGGATCAGGTCGAGAGCGGCTACACGATGACGGTGGGCGAGCTCGACAAGCTGCGCCCCGGCCTGTTCGAACAGGCGAAGCACCCGGTGTTCGTGCCGCCGGCCGAGGGCGAGAAGCCGCCGGTGGGCCGGCAGCGCGTGGTGGACGTGCGCTCGCTGTCGCTGCTGGCCGACGAGCCGAAACGCGAGCGCCTGGTGCTGCCGAAGGCCGATCCCGACAAGCTGCGCCCGTTCGAGGTGGTGGGCGTGCCGATCGCGAGGCCGGGCTTCTACGTGCTCGAACTGGCCTCGCCGGCGCTGGGCCGCTCGCTGATGGCGAAACCCGGCGCGATGTACGTGCGCACCACCGTGCTCGTCACCAATCTCGGCGTGCACTTCAAGCAGGGGCGCGACAACAGCGTGGTGTGGGTCACCACGCTCGACAAGGGCCGCCCGGTGCCGAACGCGGAGATCCGCGTGTCGGACTGCAACGGCGCGCTGCTGGCCTCGGGCCGCACCGACGCGCAGGGCTTGCTGAAGATCGACGGCAGCCTCGCCTCGCACGAGGCCTGCCATTACGACGGCGGCTTGCACGACACCTTCGTGTCGGCGCGCGTGAACGATCCCGTGACCGGCCCGGACATGGCCTTCGTGTCCGACGACTGGAATCGCGGCATCGAGTCGTGGCGCTTCGAGGTGCCGACCGACCGCTCGCCGCGTCCCACCGCCGTGGCCCACACGGTGTTCGACCGCATGCTGGTGCGTGCCGGCGAAACCGTGTCGATGAAGCATTACCTGCGCATCGAGAAGCTCGACACGCTCGGTTTTCCGACGCGCTATCCGAACCGCGTGACGATCCGCCACGAAGGCAGCGGCGACACCTACGAGCAGCCGCTCGTCTGGGCCGCCGACCACACGGCCGATTCGAGCTTCACGCTGCCGCCCGGCGCCCGGCTCGGCGAATACACGGTCACGCTCGATTACGGCAAGGCCGGCGCCGGCTCCGACGACGACGGCAGCGCCGCAGGTCACATGCCGTCCTACGACTCCGGCTCGTTCCGCGTGGGCGCGTTCCGCCTGCCCGTGTTCAAGGGCTCGGTGGCCGTGCGCGACGCGAACACGAGCCCGCTGGTCGGCGTGAACGAGGCGCCCGTGAACGTGCAGCTCGACTACCTGGCGGGCGGCCCCGCGTCGAACCTGCCGGTGCGCGTGTCGGCGCTGGTGCGCCCGGCCACGCTCGGCTTCGGCGACCGTTATGCCGATTTCTCGTTCAGTCCGTATCGGGCCGAGCAGCCGGGCTCGGACGCCGGCGCCAGCGACGACGACGACAGCGAGGACGCCGCCACCGCCGCGTCCGGTCCCGATCCCGACGCACCCAGGCTGGTGGCCGACAAGCTGCCCGTCACGCTCGACCGCAACGGCTCGGGCACGGTCACGCTCAAGTCGCTGCCGAAGGTCGACGCGCCGAAGCGCCTCGCGCTCGAGGCCAGCTTCGCCGACCCGAACGGCGAGATCCAGACGATCCGCGGCGACACCACGCTGTGGCCCGCCTCGCTCGCGGCCGGCATCAAGGCGGCGAACTGGGTGGCGGTGGGCGATTCGGTGCCGGTCACGGCGCTCGCCGTGGATCTGGACGGCAAGCCGCACGCCGGCGCGGAGATCGAGGTGCACGGCTACGCGAAGCTCACCACCTCGTCACGCAAGCGCATGGTGGGCGGCTTCTACGCCTACGACAACCGCAGCGAGACCCGCGATCTCGGCACGCTGTGCAGCGGCAAGACCGACGACAAGGGGCGCCTCGCCTGCGACGCGAAGCTCAAGGACGCCGGCGAGGTGTCGCTGGTGGCCGTGGTGAAGGACGGCTCGAGCCGCATCGCCACCGGCAGCACCTCGGTGTGGGTGGTGCGCGAGGACGAGCTCTGGTTCGGCGGCAACAACACCGACCGCATCGACCTGATCCCCGAAAGGCCGTCGTACCAGCCCGGCGAGACCGCGCGCTTCCAGGTGCGCATGCCGTTCCGCTTCGCCACCGCGCTGGTGGCCGTGGAGCGCTCGGGCGTGATGGAAACCCGCGTCGTGCAGCTGAACGGCCGCAATCCGAGCATCGAGCTGAAGGTCGATGCAAGCTGGGGACCGAACGTGTACGTGTCGGTGCTGGCGCTGCGCGGCCGCCTGCGCGAGGTGCCGTGGTACTCGTTCTTCACCTGGGGCTGGAAGACGCCGGTGGAATGGGCGCACGCGTTCTGGAACGAGGGGCGCCACCACGTGCCGCCCACCCCGCTCGTCGACCTGTCGAAGCCGGCGTTCCGGTACGGCCTGGCCGAGATCAAGGTGGGCGTGGCCTCGCATCAGCTCGGCGTGACCGTCACGCCCGACGCGGCCACCTACCCGGTGCGCGGCACCGCCCACGTCAAGGTGGCGGTGCGCCTGCCCGACGGCAAGCCCGCCCCGGCCGGCACCCGGATCGCCGTGGCCGCGGTGGACGACGCGCTGCTCGAACTGATGCCCAACACCAGCTGGGACCTGCTCGGCGCGATGCTGCAGCGACGCAGCTACGGGGTGGAAACGTCCACCGCGCAGATGGAGATCGTGGGGCGCCGCCACTTCGGCCGCAAGGCCGTGCCGGCCGGCGGCGGCGGCGGCATGGCGCCCACCCGCGAGCTGTTCGACACGCTGCTGCTGTGGAACCCGCGCGTCACGCTCGACGCGAACGGCGAGGCGACGCTCGACGTGAAGCTCAACGACGCGCTGACGCGCTTCACGATCGTGGCGGTGGCCTCGGTCGGCGCCGACCGCTTCGGCACCGGCCGCGCCAGCGTGCGCAGCACCCAGGACCTGCAGCTGATCTCGGGCCTGCCGCCGCTCGCCCGCGAGGGCGACGCGCTGGTCGCGCCGTTCACGCTGCGCAACACCACCACGCGCGCCATGAAGGTGCTCGTCACGCCGAACGCGCCGGGCCTGAACCTGCCCGCGCAGACGGTCGAACTGGCCGCCGGCGCCTCGCGCGAGGTGTCGTGGCAGGTCACCCTGGCGAACGGCGTGGCCGATGCCGGCGACGCGCTCGCCTGGACCGTGTCGGCCGCCGAGCAAGGCGGCGCCCACGCGGCCGACGCGCTGAAGATCACCCAGCGCGTGGTGCCGGCGGTGCCCGTCACGGTGCAGCAGGCCACGCTCACCCAGGTGGACGGCAGCTTCTCGCTGCCGGTGGCGGCGCCCGCCGATGCCGCGCTCGGCAGCAACGGCGTGGCCCGCGGCGGCATCTCGGTGGCGCTGCAGTCGAAGCTCGCCGACGGCCTGCCCGGCGTCGCGCGCTGGTTCCGTCAGTATCCGTATCGCTGCCTCGAGCAGCAGAGCTCGCGCGCGCTGGGCCTGCACGATGCGGCGATGTGGCAGGCGGTGCTCGCGCAGATGCCGGCCTATCTCGACGCCGACGGCCTGGCCGCCTACTTCCCGCTGTCGGACGACAGCGGCGAGAAAGGCAGCACCACGCTGACGGCCTATCTGCTGCAGGTGAGCGACGAGGCGGCCAGGCTCGACCCGCGCTACGCGATGCCCGACGCGCTGCGCACGCAGCTCGAGGCCGGCCTCGCGAGCTTCGTGGACGGCCGCATCCAGCGCGACGACTGGGCCCCGCGCGAGGATCGCGACCTGCGCAAGCTCGCCGCGATCGAGGCGCTGTCGCGTCACGGCGCGGCCCAGGCACGCATGCTCGGCTCGATCGCGATCACGCCGGAGCGCTGGCCCACCTCGGCCCTGCTGGACTATTACGGGATCCTCGGCCGCGTGGCCGACATCCCGCAGCGCGACGACAAGCGCGCGCAGGTCGAGCAACTGCTGCGCGCACGCCTGTCGTACCAGGGCACGCAGCTCGTGTTCACCACGGCGCGCGACGATGACCTCTGGTGGCTGATGACCGGCAGCGACAGCAACGCCGCGCGGCTCGCCCTGAGCTTCGCCGGCAACCCGGCCTGGAAGGACGAGATGCCGCGCATCGTGGCCGGCCTGCTCGCGCGGCAACGCAACGGCGCGTGGGACACCACCACCTCGAACCTGCTCGGCGAGCTGGCCGTCGAGCGCTTCTCGCGCCTCTACGAGACCACGCCGGTGACGGGCAGCACCCGGCTGCGGCTCGGCGACGCGCTGCGCAGCATCGCGTGGAACGGTGCGGGCGCCGCGGCGGCGCCGGCTTCGGCCGCCGCCTCGACGGCAGCGGGCGGATCCACGCCTGCCGGCGCGGCCACGCCGGTGGCGCCGTCCAACGTCGCGCAGTCGTCGGCCGCCACCCGCAACGCCGCGGCACGCACCGCGCTGCTGCCCTGGCCGGCCGGCGCGGCGGCGCGCACGCCGCTCACGCTCGCGCTGACGCAGGACGGCACCGGCAAGCCCTGGGCCACGATCCAGAGCCTCGCCGCCGTGCCGCTCACGCACCCGGTGGTGTCGGGCTACCGCATCACCAAGACGGTCACGCCGATCGATCCGGCCGTGAAGGGGCAGCTCACGCGCGGCGATCTGGTGCGCGTGCACCTCGACATCGACGCGCAGGCCGAGATGACCTGGGTGGTCGTCAACGATCCGGTGCCGGCCGGCGCGACCATCATGGGCTCGGGCCTCGGCCGCGATTCCGAGCTGGCCACGCAGGGCGAGCAATCGGGCGCGGGCGCGTGGCCGAGCTTCGTCGAGCGCGACTTCGACGGCTATCGCGGCTACTACGGCCATCTGCCGGCCGGCAAGACCTCGATCGAGTACACGATGCGGCTCAACGCCGTGGGCCGCTTCGGCCTGCCGCCGACCCGCGTCGAGGCGCTGTATGCGCCGTCCGCGTACGGCATGGTGCCGAACCCGCCGATCGTGGTGAAGGCGGCGGACCGGCAGCCGTGACGGCCGTGCTCGCCCTGGCCATCAGCCGCCCGGCCCGCCGGCTGGCGGCGACGCTGCTGGCCGCCGCACTGCTCGGCGCGGCCGGCGCGGCGCACGCCGTGCCCGGCTACGACGCGGTGCGGCGCGACTTCCACAGCTCCGACTGGGTGCTGCTCGCACGCGACGGCACGCCGCTGCAGCGCACCCGTGTCGACGCCGGCCAGCGGCGCGGCGACTGGGTCTCGCTGGTCGACGTGTCGCCGGCCTTCCGCGAGGCGCTGGTGGTGTCGGAGGACAGGCGCTTCTACGAACACAGCGGCGTGGACTGGCGCGGCATCGCCGGCGCGGCCTGGGCCAACCTGTGGAATTCGCGCACGCGCGGCGCCTCCACCGTGACGATGCAGCTGGCCGGCCTGATCGGCAGCGACTCGCGCCGCTCGGGCCAGCGCTCGCTGCCGCAGAAGGCGGCCCAGGCGATCGATGCGCTGTGGCTCGAGCGCGGCTGGCGCAAGGACCAGATCCTCGAGGCCTATCTGAATCTGGTGCCGTTCCGCGGCGAGACGGTGGGCCTGTCGGCGCTCTCGTATTCGCTGTTCGGCAAGGCGCCGTCGGGCCTCGACGAGCGCGAATCGGCGGTGGCCGCGGCACTGATCCGCGCGCCGAACGCGCCCTACGCGCGCGTGGCCGAGCGCGCCTGCCGGATCCTGCACGACATGCAGGCCGATGCCGGCTGCAAGGGCCTCGACGGCTTCGTGCAGCTCGCGTTCGCGCGGCCCGCGCCGCCCTCGTCGGCCTTCCTCGGCGGCGACGCGCTCGCGCCGCATTTCGCGCGCCGCATCGCCGCCGAAGTGCATCCGGCGCCGGGCGCGCAGGTGCGCACCACGCTCGACGCCAACCTGCAGCGCTTCGCGCGCGACACGCTCACGCGCGCGCTGACCGAGCTGAGCGCCGCGCCGAATTCGCGCAACGTGCAGGACGGCGCCGCAGTGGTGATCGACAACCGCAGTGGCGAGATCCGCGCCTGGGTGGGCTCGTCGGGCGCGCTGTCGGCGGCGCCCGAGGTGGATTCGGTGCTGGCGCTGCGCCAGGCCGGCTCCACGCTCAAGCCCTTCCTGTATGCGCAGGCGATCGACGAGCGGCGCCTGACCGGCGCCACGCTGCTCGACGATTCGCCGGTGGATCTGGCCACCGGCGGCGGCCTGTACGTGCCGCAGAATTACGATCACGACTTCAAGGGCTGGGTCAGCGTGCGCAGCGCGCTCGGTTCGTCGCTGAACGTGCCGGCGGTGCGCACGCTGGTGCTGGTCACGCCGCACCGCTTCTCGCGCACGCTGAGCGCGCTCGGCCTGCCGCTGACCGAACCGGGCGACTACTACGGCTACAGCCTCGCGCTCGGCAGCGCCGACGTGAGCCTGCTCGCGCTTGCCAACGCCTATCGCGCGCTGGCCAACGGCGGCCTCGCGCGGCCCACCTTCGACCTGCCGCGCGCCGCCACGCCGAATCCGGCCGGCACGCGCGTGTTCAGCGCCGACGCGAGCTTCATCGTCACCGACATGATCGCGGACAACAACGCGCGCACGCGCACCTTCGGCTTCGACAGCCCGCTCGCCACCCACGTGTTCTCGGCCGTCAAGACGGGCACCAGCAAGGACATGCGCGACAACTGGACGGTCGGCTTCACGCAGCGCTACACGGTGGGCGTGTGGGTGGGCAATGCGGATGGCTCGCCGATGCGCGACGTGTCGGGCGTGACCGGCGCGGCGCCCGTGTGGGCCGCGATCGTCAACCGGCTGCACCGCGACGGCGGCAGCGTGGCGCCCGTGCCGCCGCCGGGCGTGGTGCGCGAGCGGGTGAGCTTCGAGCGCGCGATCGAGCCGTCGCGCGACGAGTGGTTCCTGCGCGGCACCGAAACCGAACACGTGGAACTGGCGGCCGGCGCCGGCGGCTCGGCGGGCGCCGCGGTGGCGCGACGTGACGGCCAGGGCCGGATTCGCCCCGTGGCGGCCGGCGGGCGCGCGCCGCTCGCGATCGCCGCGCCGACCGACGGCACGATCTTCGCGCTCGATCCCGACATCCCGCCGCGCAATCAGCGCGTGTGGTTCGAGCGCGTGTCCGGCGCGAGCGGGCGCGGCAGCTGGCGGCTCGACGGCCGCGTGATCGGTCACGGCGAACGGCTCGGCTGGCTGCCCTGGCCGGGCCATCATCGACTCGAATTGCTCGACGCCGGCGGCAGGCCGGCCGATCAGGTGGCATTCGAGGTGCGCGGCGCGTTCGCGAGACCCGCGGGCAAGGCCGCCACGCAGTAGGCGCGCCGCCGCGCCTAGCGGCGCCGGTCCTGCTGACGCGCGGCGCGCAGCCAGAGCAGGCGCGCCGCCATCAGCCCGGCCACGATCGTCGCGCCGTATCCGGCCATCAGCGCCACCTGCAGATCGGAATCCGGATTGCGTGCGGCGATCGCCGCCGTGCCGATCAGCATGATCAGCAGTCCTGCCAGCCATTTCATGGGCGTCTCCCCCGTTCGAACCGTGTTTCTGACGTTATAGCGGCACGACGCGATTGTTGCATGGGGAGAAACGCAACCGGCTGGCGGTTTCGCGACATGGGCGGCGCCGACTCCGGCGCCACCCATGTCGCGCACCCATCCCGCATTCACGAGCCGGCGCGCGCCAGCGTCGGCGCCGTGGCGGACGCGCCGGCCTGCCACCAGAACTTGCCGGCGCGCAGGTTCGGATCCCGGATCGCCAGATAGGTCGTGCTCCAGAGTTGCGCCGCGTTCGCCTCGGTCGCGTCGGCGCTGCGCGTGCCGAAGGCCTCGCTCCGATACTGGCCGTTCGCCCAGGACCAGGTCCACATCTCGGAGGTGCGCATGTCGCGTGCATTCGAGATCACCTGCCAGACCTGCTGGCGCACCTGCGCGAGCTGCGTGCGCAGGCCGTCCGACAGATCCTGGCGCGCCAGTTGCCGGTCCAGCCCCGCCACCCACATCGCCTGCTGCCACGACCACACGACCGTGCCGTGATAGGCCGAGCTCGTGAATTTCGGCCACAGCGCCGGATCGGCGTAGGCCGGATTCGCGATCAGCATGCCGACGTCGGTGATCAGCCCCGCCGGAAACGGCCGGGTGGTGTCGCCGACGATGCGCCGCAGTTCGTCCTCGGGCGGCGAGCCGAACAGCAGCGCGAAGCCGCCGTCCGAATTCATCACCGGGATCGGCGCGCCCTGCGCGTCGAGCGACAGCGCGTAGAAATCGAGCGGCGCACCGGGCGCGGCGGGCACCGGCACGCCGGCGGAGTTCGCGTAGCTGGACGCGTCGGTGGCGGCCTGCGCGGCCGGCACGCTGACCTGGAACAGCGGCGGCGCCTGCTGCTCCCACACCGCGGCTTCGTTCGCGGCGGCCTGCAGCGCGGTGCGCTGGTCCGCGCTCAGATACGGATCGAGCAGCCCGCGCGCGAGGAAGTGGCTCGCGGCGCGCAGCGCGGCGGGCACCAGCACGGCGTTGACGTCGAACGGCACCGTGCCGCCGGCCAGCCCGTCGGTGCTGTCGCGCCAGTTGCCGACGATCTCGCCGTCGCGCAGGTGGATCAGGTTCGCGGTGCCGGGCTGCTGCGCGAACGGTTGCGCCGTGGCCGCCACGTGCAGCAGGTTGGTGACGAAGCGGCTGCCGTTGGTCGCGCCGCCGCCGGCCGATTGCGCCAGGAAGGCCGCCGCGCGCGCCTGGCCGCGCGTGTCGTCGAGCAGCCACGACGCCATCACCGGCGCGAGCAGGTAGTCGCCGTCGATCATCTTGTAGTCGTAGGTGGGCGTGGCGTCGTTCGGCCTGCCGTTCTTCGCGTTGTCGATCAGCGCGAATTCGCCGATGCCTTCCTCGTGCGCGACCTTGCCGTCGGGCGACAGCCGGTTCAGCACCGAGCGCAGCCCCGCCTCGATCGCCGGCGCCTGCAGCACCGGCATCAGCATCTGCACCGAGATCAGCGTGTCGCGACCGAAATACGTGTCGTACTGCCAGGAGCCGGCCAGCAGCTTGTCGTCGAAGCTCAGGAATTCCACCACGTCCTGGCTGACCGGATCGGCGCCCACCGATGCGTCGAACAGCGTGTCGTGCGCGATCGGCGAGAGCGGCGTCTCGCCGGTCAGCGCCTCGACGTGCAGGCGCAGCCGGGTGGCGCCCGCCGGCGCCTGCAGCACCAGCTTGCCGTCAGCGCTGCGCGTGATGCTGCCGCCGTCGCGCAGCGTGATCGCGAGCGACTGGCCCGGCGCGCCGTCCACCCGGTCGCGCCGCCATTGCGCGGTGGCGCCCTGCACGGCCGGCGCCACCAGGATCTGCTGCGGCACCGAGGCACCGCCGTTGTAGTCGCGCAGGAAGCGCACGTTGCTGAGGAGGCCCTGACGCATCGTCAGCGTGGCAGCGTCGACCGAGACGTCGGAGGCGATGCCGTACAGCGCGCGGCCACGCGCGTCCTGCTGCGAGATCGCCGACGGCGAGGTATCGAGATTCCAGTTCACGGCCTGCGCCGTGTCGTCGAACCACAGCCCCGTGCCGCTGTTGCCGGCCGGAAACACCACGAGCAGGCGCGGCTGGGTGGACGAGCGCATCAGCAGATGCGCGGCCACCTTGTCCTGCCGGAAGAACGCATTGATCTGGCCGCCGGTGTCCATGCGGAACGCGAGCGCGGCGACGCCGGACCGGGTGCCCTCGGAACGCGTGCCGTCGTCGTTGCAGGCGGCCAGCAGGCCCGCGCACAGGCACGATGCAATCAGCGATTTCACGAAACGACGTGCTGCCATGTCCCCCTCCTGATGGATGTCTCGTCACGCTCGAGCGAGCCGACGCGGATACCGTGGCCATGCGATGTGGCCCGGTTATCGCTTCGCGAGCGTAATGGAAACGCCGGGGAATCGTCGGGGGAATGTCGGCGGCATGCACCACGATGTGGCGCGATCGCAGTCGGGCGCGAACGGTGCGCCCGAGGCGCGGCGTCGGCGCGACGGGTCGCATGCCGAAAACGGGCCGCCTGCCCGCGATATGACGCACTGCACGACGCGCCGCGCATCGAGCAAGCCGCGTGCCTCGGGCCGCCGGATCGGGGCGGCCCGCCGCGTTCAGCCGGGCACGCCGGCCACTTCGGCCAGCAAGGCGCGGGTTTCGCGCAGCACGCGCGCCTGGAATGCCGCGTCGTGCGCGCGCGCCGAGCCGCGCATCGGTTCGCCGCGCTCGTCGAAATACACGCCGGTGGCCGGCGCGCGATCGGTCAGCAGCCGCGTGATCATGCGCGCGGCGCGCTCGGGCGTGCTGCGATAGCGCCGGAACGGCGGCAGGCGCGTGACGATCTGCCCGAAGATGAAGCCGACCACGGCGTTTCCGCCGCCGAGCCCCGTGCCCGGCGTGATGCCGGGCTCGATCGCGTTGATGGCGAGACGCGGCAGCTCGCGCGAGAGCCCCAGCGTGGCCGCGAGCGCGCATTGCTTGGAGGTGGCATAGGCGTCCACGCCGGGCAGCCGGCAGCCGCCCGGTTCCCATTCGCCGCGCGCGCTCGCCTCGGCCGACAGGTAGCGCCCGCCGCGCATGCCCATCACCCTGGCCGGGCGGCGCTCGGGATCCTCGATCGCCGACACCACGAAGGCCACCTGCGTGCCGTCGGCCAGATGCGGCGCGAGCGCCTCCGTGAACGCGAACGGGCCGAGGTGGTTGGTGGCGAAGGTCGGATCCCAGCCCTGCGCCGTCCTGGCCGCCGGCGGCATCATCACGCCGGCGTTGTTGAGCACGGCGCGGATCGGCCAGCCGAGCGCGGCCACCTGCGCCGCCGCGTGCCGCGCGCTGATCACGTCCGACAGATCGCCGACGATCGACGCGGCGCGCCCGCCGCTCGCCTCGATCCGCCCGCGCACCGCGTCGAGCTTCGCGCGCTTGCGGCCCACCAGGATCACCGGGCCCTGCGCCGCCAGTTCCAGCGCCACGCGCAGACCGATGCCGGACGTCGGCCCCGTCACGACGAAGGCATCCGCACCCTTCACGTCATCTCTTGCCATGCTCCTCTCCATGCCTGACCAGTCAGTCGTTTTACAAGCAAAAAAAATCAGCCGACCATGCGCCACACGGCCTCGAAGCCGGTGCGCGCGTGCATCGCCTCGTTCTCGGGATCCGACAGGATGAAGTCGACGGTCGCCTCGGCCATCGCGCTCATCAGGTTCGCGACCAGCGCGATCGGCACGTCGCGCATCGCCCCGCCCCGGCGGCTGCGGTCGAGGATCGCGGCCACCTCGCGCATCGCATGGCGACCCACGCCGCGGCTGGCCTCGGTGATCTCGTCCGACACCGCGAGCTGCGCGAGCGCACGCCGCTTGTCCGGCGACGAGATCGCCAGCCGCAGCCAGCCATGCCACATGTGCGCGAGCTGCCCGCGCACCTCGGCCTCGGCCGGCATGCCGTCGAGCGCGGCCGTGGCGATTTCCGTCTTCAGCTCCCTGTACAGCTGGTTCAGCAGCTCGGCCTTCGTCTCGAAATAGCCGAACAGCGAGCCGTTCGACACGCCGGCTTCCTTCGCGATCAGCGCCGTGGGCGCGGCCAGCCCCTGCCGCGCGATGATGCGGATCGCCGCGTCCATGATCGCGGTGCGTCGTTCGGGACTCTTGGTTCGTACCATGGCTCGTGTGGGGGTGATTCGGTTCGGCAGCATTCTATAAACGACTGATCAGTCGGTCAAGAAGCTCCGCCAGGCGTGAACCGAAACGACGCGTCGAACACGAAACGGCCAGCCCCGCTTCCACCCGTTTCGTGCCGAAAACCACTCTCGCGCGATGCGCGCAAACGTTTGGCATTGCAGAAAAAAAACCAGCCGGTGCGGTCGCGCACCGGTTCGACCAGTCGAAAATCCGCCGATCAGTCGTCCCGGCGGCCGGCGATCCGGCTGCCGTGCGTCGGCGGTGGACGGCAGCCGGTGTCCGATCGGCGAGTCGCGTCGTCGCGCGTTCGCATCGTCGGACACCGGGCGCGGACGGCGCGCGGCCTTCGCCGGCGCGCCAGCCGCGACGGCGATCAGGCGATCAGGAAGCGCTCGCGGTCCTGGCCGGCGATCCAGCCCGGCACGCGGCCGCGGCCCGTCCAGGTCGCGCCCGTGTCGGGATCGCGGTAACGGGGCTTCGGCTTCTGATCCTCCTTGCGGGGACGGCCCAGACGCGGCGGGAACAGGTCACGCTCGGTCAGACCGTATTCGGCGATGGCGCGCCGGATATCCGAGATCACGTTCTTGAGCTCGGCTTCGCGGGCCTCGCCGGCCTGACGGGTCAGCTCGTTCAGTTGAGCGAGCAGCTCGTGGTATTTCGACATGACAGCTTCCTTGTAGAACACCGCCGTTCTCGCGCGCCTTTTTGAAGTATGTGAGGCGATCGACACGCGGCGACGGTTTTTGACGCTCAAACAGGTCTCAACCCACTGTCACCGACAGTGGCTCGCTTTTATTTCATGCTCGTCCCGGCCGATTTTCGGGTCGATGCCGACAATCGGATGGATGCCCGGTTCGATCGCGGCGGATGCGCCACCGCAGACGGATGCCATGGCGGCGGATGGCGCCGGAGCCTTCCGCGCCGGTAAGCGCGCGAGGCGACCGGCTCGACGAGCGGCGCGATTATCCGCCGCCGTCGGGCCCGCTGCTGCCGACTGACGAATCCATGTACCACCGATCCGAACCGTGTGCGAAAACGGCATTCCCGAATCCGGCGCGTCGTTTTCGCATGGACGACGCCGAGGCACCCCGCGTCGTCCGGCCCGCACCGAACCTGTTGCTGATCCTTACCGCCGATTTCGCGTACCGGCCGGTCCACTCCGGCACACCCCTCTTCCTGCATGCACGGCAACACGCCGCGCGACGCGACGCCCGCAATCGGCACCGTCGCGACGATCACGCTGGCCAGCCCTTCCATTCACGACATGTCCGCGCTCGTGGCTTGCATCGAGCGCAAATATCACGATGCTCATTCCCCCGACGACAATATGTACGCCGAGCCACGAAAGCATTTCGAAAGCGAGCCTGGCAATCGTCTTCCTGGCCTATTGGATCGGTAAACGGAATCACGGGAATAAAACTTGAGGGTTAAAAACAGGAATCGAATGATTTTCCAAAAAATTCGATCGAAATTCCGGCATTCAGTGAATATCCGTGTGAAATGCGACATTTCGTACGATGATTGTGAAAATCCCGGCCACCATCGTCGTCAGGGGCCGCGACGCGCGCTTGCGCACCGGCTGCCCGGTCATGCCAAAACGCGACAGGGATCCGTCGTCCAGCGGTCTCGCGGTGAATTACTTTCGTCGGGGCCGGACGAAACGCGCCGCCGGACTGTTACAATCGCCGTCCAACCTGAATGATCGTGCCAAATGGGTTTCGAACAACTCGCAGAATTGAAGAAGCAGCTCGCCCAACAGCGCGCTGACGCCAGGCCGCAAGGCAAGTCCCAGGGCCAGTCCCCCGCCCGTTCGTCGGCCAAGCCGGCGCATGCGAAGCCGCAAGGCCAGCCCGGGCAGAAGCCCGGCGGCAGGCCGGCTCACGCAGGCGGCAAGCCCGCGTCGGGCAAGCCGGGCCAGCAGCAGCAGCGCCGTCCGGCGCCCGCCGCCGACGCCAAGCCGGTTAATCCCACCGTGCTCGCGATCGGCAAGCTGCAGCGCCGCTTCCCGGCCGCCTTCCCGAAGAACCCCGCACCCAAGCTGCCGCTGAAGATCGGCATCTTCAAGGATCTGGTCGCGCATGCGGCCGAGCTCGGCCTCGAGGAAGCGCAACTGCGCGATGCGATCAAGGAATGGTGCCGTGGCAGCCGCTACTGGGCCTGCCTCGTCGATGGTGCGAAGCGCGTCGACCTGAGCGGCGCCGAGGCCGGCGTGGTGACCGAGCAACAGGCCGCGGGCGCGGTGCGCCTCGACCAGGCGCGTCGTTCGCGTGCGGCATCGAAGGCCAGGGCCGGCGATGCCAAGACCGAATCGGGCAAGACGGAAGGCGCCGCGGCAGAAGGCAATGCGCTCGAGGCGGCTCCGGCAGCCGAGGGTGTCTCGCCCGAGGCAACGGCGGCTGAAGCCGCGCCGGCCGTGGAAGCCGCCGCACCCGAGGCTGGCGCCCCCGCAGCCACGGCATCCGCCGAAGGCGACGAGCAGGCCGCGTCGCACGCCGAACAGGCCGCCGAGCCGAAGTAAGCTCGCCCGGCCCACCACCCTCACGCGCCGACGGCTCCCGCCGCCGGCGCGTTTGCTTTTGCGCGGCCCGAGCCGGGCCGCGGTCCGGCGGTCAGCGGAACATCGTGGTGGCCAACTCCACCACCTCGTTGCCCTTCGCGTTCAGCACCGCCTTCAGCATGTACAGGCTGAAGCCCTTCGCCTGCGCCCATTCGATCTTCGGCGGCAGCGCGATCTCCTGACGCGCGATGCGCACGTCCACGAGCAGCGGACCACGGCGGCCCGAGGCCGGCGCGAGCGCCTGCTTCAGCGCCCCCTCGAGCTCGTCCGAGCGCTCCACGCGGATCGATTCGATGCCGGCGCCGCGCGCGATCGCCGCGTAGTCGGTATCGGCCAGGCGCGTGTCGTCGTCGAGATAGCCGCCCGCCTTCATCTCCATCGACACGAAGCCGAGCGAGCTGTTGTTGAACACCACCAGCGTGATCGGCAGTTGCTGCTGGCGCGCCGTGAGCAGTTCGCCCATCAGCAT
The DNA here is from genome assembly GCA_030151225.1 of Burkholderia sp. Lineage (GTDB taxonomy): Bacteria > Pseudomonadota > Gammaproteobacteria > Burkholderiales > Burkholderiaceae > Burkholderia. Next base: position 34,515 of record JASLEG010000093.1, read on the forward strand.
CGACAGCCCGCCGTCGCCGCACAGCGCCACCACCTGCCGGCCCGGCTGAGAGGCCTGGGCGCCGAGCGCCTGCGGCAATGCGTTGGCCATCGAGCCGTGATTGAACGAGCCGAGCAGCCGGCGCCTGCCGTTCATCTTCAGATAGCGCGCGGCCCACAGCGTGGGTGTGCCCACGTCCGCCGTGAAGATCGCGTCGTCGGCCGCGATCTCGCTGACGAGGCGTGTCAGGTACTGCGGATGGATCGGCGCGTCGCCGGGCGACGGGCGCGCGAGGCTGTCGAGCCCCTCGCGCGCATCGGCGTAATGCTTGCGCGCCGCGTCGAGGAAGTGGCGCTGCGACTTGCGCGCGAGGCGCCCGTTCAGCGCCGCGAGCGTGGCCTTCACGTCGCCGACGAGGCCGAGATCCACCGCCACGCGCTTGCCGATCGCCGCGCCGTTGCGGTCGATCTGGATCACCTGCGCGTGCTCGGGATAGAAGTTTCGATACGGGAAATCGGTGCCGAGCATGACCAGCGTGTCGCAGGACTTCAGCGCGTGGTAGCCGGAGCTGAAACCGATCAGCCCGGTCATGCCCACGTCGAACGGGTTGTCCCATTCCACGTGTTCCTTGCCGCGCAGCGCATGCACGATCGGCGCGCCGAGCGTGTCGGCCAGCGCCACCACCTCGTCGTGCGCGCCCGCGCAGCCGCTGCCGCACAGCAGCGTGACCTTTTCCGACGCATCGAGGCGGCGCGCGAGCTCGTCGAGCTGGGTCGCGGGCGGCACCGCCTCGCTCACGGCGTAGTCGATGTGCCCCGCCGTGGCCGCTTCGGGCGCGGCCTCGAGCGCCACGTCGCCGGGCAGCACGATCACCGCCACGCCGCGCTGCTCGATGGCGGTGCGGATCGCGCGATCGAGCACGCGCGGGAACTGCTTCGGGTTGGTGACGAGCTCGACGAAGTGGCTGCATTCGCGGAACAGCTCCTGCGGATGCGTTTCCTGGAAGTAGCCGAGGCCGATTTCCGAGGACGGAATGTGCGCCGCGATCGCGAGCACCGGCACGTGGTTGCGCTGGCAGTCGAACAGGCCGTTGATCAGGTGCAGGTTGCCGGGGCCGCAGCTACCCGCGCACACGGCCAGCTTGCCGGTGAGCGCCGCCTCGGCGCCGGCCGCGAAGGCCGCGCTTTCCTCGTGGCGGGTATGCGACCACTCGATCTTGCCGAGCCGGCGCAGGCTGTCGGACAGGCCGTTCAGGCTGTCGCCGGTGACGCCCCAGATACGTTCGACACCGGCACTCGCCAGCGTATTTGCGAGATAGTCTGCGATGGTCTTGCTTGCCATGGGCCCTCCACTCGAGTGTGAGATCAGGATCGCGCGCGACGCCGGATAGGCGCCACGCGGCCGTGCGCTCGGGGCGCGACGAGCCGACGATTGTGCCCGGTTGCGGGAGAACCTGCAGTGAAGGGGAAGGATGCCGAAGCCCGGCAAGGGGGGCGGCGGGTCGGGCCTCGGCCGGCGCGCGGTGACATGCGATCCGGATTGGCACACGCCGCAAGCTCGCGCCAGGAATGAAAGACGGCTCGACTCGCGGAGAAACCGTGCGCCGCACCGCAAAGGATGAATTCAGGAACTCGCGAAGACCGGACCCACCCATGACAGGCCGCCATTCGCTCGGCTGAACCCGATGCGCCATGAATCGGCACGACGCGCCCTGAGCGCCGAAAACCCGCCCATCACGAATCCGACAACCTCGCCCGCACCGTGAATTCCCCCGCCGACTCCTTCTCCGGCCGCACCGTGTAGCGCGCCGCGTCGAAGTCCGCCGGCAGCGGCTCCACCGGATAGCCGTGCTTCTCCCACGCGTCGAGTCCGCCCTTCAGCGCCCGCAGGTTGTGCACGTTCTTGCGCTGCAGCTGCTGGATGATCTTCTTGGCCGTGGCTTCGTTCGGGCACACGCAATACACCACGAGCGGCCGCGTCAGCAGCGCCGGATCGAGCTGATCCGAGGAATCGAGGTCGAGCGGATAGGCGCCCGCGATCCGGTAGGCATCCTTCTCGCGGATCGCGCGCGGGCGCGCGTCGAAGATCAGCGGCGGATCGTCGGATTTCATCATCTCGTCGAGCTGCGACGGCTCGATGCGCACCTTGCCGAGCCAGCGGCGGAACTGCAGGCGCCGCACCCAGCGATACAGCAGGAAGGTCACGAAGATCGCGGCGAACGCGTCGAAGATGGTGCCGCCGCTGCTGCGCACCCACAGCACGATGCGCACGATCTCGTGATCGAGCGCGGCACCGCCGAGCAGCCACACGCTCGCCCACAGCGAGGCGCCGGCGAAATCCCAGAACAGGAACACCGGCACCGCGATCGCAGTCGTGCCGAGCAACGGCGCCGAGATCAGCCCGAGGCCGGGCAGGAACTTGGCGAGGATCAGGATCGGGGCGCCGTAACGCTCGAACACCTTGCGCGCGATGCGCAGGGTGGTATCGAGCGACAGCGAGAAACGCACCAGCCCGTTCAGCAGGCGACGGCCGCGCAGGCGCCCGGCCGCGAACCACAGCGAATCGGCCAGCAGCGTGGCGCCGATCGCCGCCACGAACATGCTCGCGTACGACGCCTGCCCCATCGCCGCCATCGTGCCGCCGAGAATCAGCATCGGCGCGGCCGGCACCGGCAGCCCGAGTTGCGTGGCCAGCACGCTCAGGAACACGGCCCACGGGCCGAGCGACGAGGGAATTGCTACGGGAAAGTGCCACACGGGCCGCTCCTGGGTCGATTCAGGCCCGATCGCGCGACACGGCACCGGCCGATGCGACGCGCCGGCTGCGGCATCCGGCCGCACGACCGGGATGCTGCATTTTAGACCCTTTCGAGTGCAGAACGCTGGCAAGGGACCGTTGCGAAACGCGTCGATACGAAGCGGGAACGTCAGGCGCCGCTCGGCTGGCCGGGCGAGATCGGTGCGGGCGAGATCGGCGGGATCGGCGCCGCGATCGCGGGTTCCGCCGCGGGCTCGGGTGGCGGCAGCGTTTCGGCCTGGGCCGCCTCGGTGGCGAACGCGGCGTCGGCAGGCTCGTCGGCCCGCAGCATCAGCACCGGTCGGTCGGCCCCGCGCAGCAGCGATTCGGCCACGCTGCCCATCAGCAGGCGCTTGAGCCCGTGGCGGCCGTGCGTGCCCGTCACGATCAGGTCGGCCTCGCACTCGGCGGCGGTACGCAGCAGCACGGCCGCCACGTCCTCGCGGCAGGCATCCACCACGCGCGTCTCGCCGGCCACCCCGGCCGCCGCGAAGCGCGTGCGCGCATCGGCCAGCGCGGCGGTGGCACGCGCCACGTCGGGCGGCATGTCCGGCTCGGCATCGGTCGCGTACACGGCGTCCACGTCGGCACGCCGCGCCGCGTGCGACACCACGCTCACGGCGGTCACGCTCGCCCCGGTCGACGCCGCGAGCCGCACCGCTTCGTCGAGCGCGCGGCGGGCGCCGGCGCTGTCGTCGAGTGCCACGAACAGGCTTCTGAACATGATCGAGTCTCCGTATAGAAATGATTCCGGAAAGGGCAATTTCGATGCGCAGCACAATCGACTACATCATTTCATTCAATAATCCGCGCGCAATTGCCTCTTCCCATTAGCAAAAAATAGGTAAACCGAGCACAATTTCACATCGAAAATAACCACCGATGTCATCGCCCCGTGCCGGCCGAGGCACGCGCGCAGGATTGGCGCGCGCGAGCGGCTCGCGATGCGACTCAGACGACCAGCAAGTCATGACGGACACCGGAACATCACGACCTCCATCGGGCACGCCGCCGCGTGCCAGCGCCCGCAAGCGGCTGGCCGCGGCCCTGGTCCGCCCGGCCGCCGCCGGCTTCGGCGCCTTCGTGGCCGGCGCGACATTGTCGGCCTGCCTCGCGGGATTCGTCGGCCAGTCCTGGCAGCACGCGGTGACGGCGCGCTTCGAACGGCGCGCGAACATCGTCAGCGCGAACCTGCACCGCGAGCTGCAGGCGAGCGGCGCGGTCCTGACGGGCGCGCGCGGGCTGCTGCAACTGGCGCCGGCGATCGGCCCCGACGCGTGGCGCGCCTACGCGGCGAGCCTCGATCTCGACGGCGCGCATGCGCCGCTGCGTGCGCTCGGCTACGCGAGCGTGGCCGCCGCGGGCACGAGCGGTGCCGGCACGAGCACGGCGATCGTCGCGAATCCGGCCGAGGCGGCATCCACGGCCTCCCCGGCCAGCGATGCACGGGCACAGGCGATGCCCGCCGGCTCGGAGGCCGGGCCGGCCGGACCCGCATCTGAACGCCCGGCCACGCCCGCCGCCAGCCCAATCGCGTCGGCGCCTCCGTCCGCCCAACCTTCGCCCGACGCCCCGCTCGGCGCCACGGTCACGCTGTTCGCGCCGATCGCCTACGGCGCCGCGCCCGAACTGCCGCCGCAGGATGCCGCCGCGATGCGCCGCGCCGCCGATTCCGGCCAGGTGGCGTTCGCCGCGCACGCGGCAGCCGCCAACCAGGCCACCGGCGCGCCGGCCACGCTCACGCTCTACCTGCCCGTCTACACCGATCCGGCGCCCGCCGACGAAGCCGCGCGACGGCGCTCGCTGGCCGGCTTCCTGTTCGCGCCGCTCGACGCGACGCGGGTGTTCGAGCTGGCCACCGCCGACGACCGCAACCTGGGCCTGCAGGCCTTCGCGAACCCGCAGGGCGCGCCGCTCTACGCAACCGACATGCCGCCCGACGAGACGCCGATCGGCCATCGGCGCAACCGCCGCACCGACACGCTCGCGTTCGGCGGCGACACGCTCACGCTCGCCTACACCGCGTTCGACACCACCGGGGGCGCGCGCACGCTCGCCTCGCTGGTGCTGGCCGCGGGCCTGGTGGCCTCGCTGTCGCTGGCCGCGGCGATGGCCGGCTGGGCTCGCGAGCGCGCCGCCGCGCGCGCGGTGCCGAGCGGCAGCCGGCTCAACGAGGCGCGCATGATGGGCATCATCCGCTCGTCGATGGAGGCGATCATCACCGTCGACGAGTCGCAGAAGATCGTGATCTTCAATCCGATGGCGGAAAAGGTGTTCGGCGTGTCGGCGATGGACGCGATCGACGCGCCGCTCACGCGCTTCATCCCGCAGCGCTTCCGCCACGACCATGCGCAGCACATCGCGCGCTTCGGCGTGACCGGCCAGTCGGAGCGGCACCTCGGCCCGCAGCGGCTGCTGTACGGCCTGCGCGCGAACGGCGACGAATTCCCGATCGAGGCCTCGATCTCGCAGATCCACGACGGCTCCGGCAAGCTCTACACGGTGATGATGCGCGACGTGACCGAGCGGCTGCAGGCCGAGAACGCGCTGAAGGCCTCGCGCGAGGAGCTGCGCGAGCTGTCGGCGAACCTGCAGCGCGTGCGCGAGGAGGAAAAGACCCGCATCGCGCGCGAGCTGCACGACGATCTGGGCCAGCAACTGACCGCGCTGAAGATGGACCTGTCGTCGTTCGAGCACAAGCTGCTGCGCAACTACCCGCCCGAGGTGCACGAGAGCGTGATGGAGCCGCTGCGCGAGATGCGCCGCCTGATCGACGCGACGGTGGCCTCGGTGCGTCGCATCGCGGCCGACCTGCGCCCGGTGATGCTCGACGATCTCGGCCTGGTGCCGGCGATCGACTGGCTCGTCAACGACTTCACGAGTCGCTACGGCATCGAGGTGGACCACCGCATCGAGCCCGGCGAGGTGGAATTCAGCAACGCCGCGGCCACCGGGCTGTTCCGCATCGTGCAGGAGGCGCTGACCAACGTGGCGCGCCACGCCGACGCCACCCACGTGGACCTGACGCTGAGCGTGGACGAGCGCCAGTGCGTGCTGCGCATCGCCGACGACGGCATGGGCGCGCCGACCGGCGACGGCCTGCGCGGCCCCGAGGAAAAATCCTTCGGCCTGCTGGGCATCCGCGAGCGCGTGCACATGCTCGGCGGCGCCGTGCGCATCGAGACCGCGCCCGATCAGGGCTACGCGATCACCGTCACCATTCCCCTTCCCTCGATCCAACAGGACTCGAACACGCCATGATTCACGTGCTGATTGCCGACGATCACGCGCTCGTCCGTGACGGGTTGCGTCACATCCTCAACAACGCGAGCGGTTTCGAGGTGGCCGGCGAGGCGTTCGACAGCGCTTCCACGATCACGCTGATCCGCGGCACGCCGGCGCAGGTGCTGGTGCTCGACCTGTCGATGCCGGGCCGCAACGGCGTGGAGCTGATCAAGCAGATCAAGGAGGAAAAGCCCGCGCTGCGGATCCTGGTGCTGACCATGCACGCCGAGCAGCAATACGCGCTGCGCGCGTTCCGCGCCGGCGCGTCGGGCTATCTGACCAAGGAAAGCGCCAGCGCCGAGCTGGTGGGGGCCGTGAGCAAGGTGGCCTCGGGCGGGGTGTACGTGAGCCTGTCGATGGCCGAGCGTTTCGCGCAGAGCCTGAACGAGCCGGCCGACACGCTGCCGCACCAGCGCCTGTCGGATCGCGAGTTCGACGTGTTCCGCCGCATCGCCACCGGCCAGACGCTGACCGAGATCGCCAACGCGCTGTGCGTGAGCGCGAAGACGGTCAGCACCTACAAGACGCGGATTCTCGAGAAGATGCAGATGCCGCACGAGGCGGCGCTGGTGCGCTACGCGCTGCGCCACCGGCTGGTGGACGATCCGGACGATTGAGCGGCGGCTTCGGTGCCCGCGTTGCACCGGCCCGCGCGCGACGCGACGGGCCGCCCGGCAATCGTGGAAAGGAAGGAATGAAGGCTGAGGCCGCGCTCAGCCGCAATACCGGAAGAACCCGCTGTGCAGCTTCACCGGATTGCCGTCGGCGCGCTCGATCATGCGCCGGGCGGCATCTTCGATCTCGTCGCGATGCGCGGCGAAGGCGTGGCGCAGATCGCCCTCGCCGGCCGAAGCCGCGCCGAAATGGCTTTCGAGGGCTTCGGCGCTGATCTCGCAGCGCATGCGCGCGGCATCGACCACCACGGGAAAGGCGATGGCCGGATCGGCCGGCGTGAACAGCGGGGGATCCTGCGGAAACGTGATTTGCATGACTCGCTCCTCTTCGGGCAGTGAGAAGGTACCCGACGATTCAGCATAGTCGCCATGACACGTGATCGCTTGCGCAGGATCAATGCTGCAGCGCGACAGACAGAATGCCGCAGCCTGTCCGTCGCCGCGCCGCAGCACGGCCGCCGCGCCTACACGCCGCTCGCGAGCACCTCGCCGATCGCGTCGGCCACGATGCCGACGTTCGACTCGTTGAGCCCGGCCACGCACATCCGGCCCGAACGCAGGATGTACACGCCGTATTTCTCGCGCAGCACGTCCACCTGCGTCTCGGTCAGCCCGCTGTAGGTGAACATGCCGCGCTGCCTGACGTAGCGCGCGAGCGCCTCGCCCTGCACGTGCGACTTCAGCCCGTCGTGGATCGCCGCGCGCATGCGCGCGATGCGGCGGCACATCGCGGCCAGTTCGGCTTCCCACTGTGCGCGCAACTCGGGCGAGCTCAGCACGGCCATCACGAGCCTCGCGCCCTGGGTGGGCGGGTTGCTGTAGATCGCGCGCACGTTGCTGGCCAGCTGGCCGAGCACGCGCTGTGCCGTGGCCGCGTCCTCGCAGATCGCGGACAGGCTGCCGCAGCGCTCGCCGTAGATCGAGAAGTTCTTCGAGAACGAGGTGGCGATCAGCGCCGGGATGCCGCGTCGCGCGATCTCGCGCACCGCGAACGCATCGGCGTCGAGGCCCGCGCCGAAGCCCTGATAGGCCATGTCGACGAACGGCAGCAGCTCGCGCGCCTGCAGCACGTCGATCACCTTCAGCCATTGCGCGTCGTCGAGGTCCACACCGGTCGGGTTGTGACAGCAGGCGTGCAGCAGCACGGCGCTCTTCGGCGGCAGCGCGTCGAGCGCGGCCAGCATGGCGTCGAACTTCAGGCCGCCGGTGGTGGCGTCGTAGTACGGATAGGTGTTGACCGTCAGGCCCGAGCGCTCGAACACGAAGCGGTGGTTTTCCCAGCTCGGATCGCTGACCCAGATCGGCGTGTTCGGGAAATAGCGCTTGATGAAGTCGGCGCCGACCTTCAGCGCGCCCGAACCACCGACGGTCTGCACCGTGGCGATGCGGCCCTCATCGCGCGCGGCGCAATCCTTGCCGAACACGAGCGTCTGCACCACGTCGCGGTACGACTCGATGCCGGCCATCGGCAGATACGGCTTCGGGCCGATCGCGGCGGCCAGCTGGTTCTCGGCCTCGCGCACGGCGGCCATCACCGGGATGCGCCCTTCCTCGTCGAAATAGATGCCGATGCTGAGATTGACTTTCCGCTCGCGCGGATCTTTCTGGAAGTTCTCGTTCAGCGAGAGGATCGGGTCGCCCGGAAAGGCGTCGATATGTTCGAACATGGTGGTTCCTGGTCGATCGGTGGAAGGCAAAACCGGTTATGCGGAGGCGCCGCGCCGGGCGTCGCCCCCATCGCGCGATCGCAAACGATACCCGATTCCGAGCAGGACCAGCCACACCGGAATCAGATAGACGGACAGACGCAGCCCCGGCGACACGTACATCACCACCAGGATCGCGGCGAGAAACGCCAGGCTCAGCCAGTTGGTGAGCGGATGGCCCAGGCTGCGGAACTGCGTGGGCTGCCCCGCCACGCGCTTGGCGCGGCGAAAGCGCAGGTGGATGAAGCTGATCATCGCCCAGTTGATGATCAGCGCCGACACCACCAGCCCCATCAGGAAGCCGAACGCGCGGCCCTGCATCAGGTAGTTGATCAGCACGCACAGGCCGGTGGCCACGGCGGACACGCCGAGCGCCGCCACCGGAATGCCGCGGCGGTTCACCGCGAGCAGCGCGCGCGGCGCATTGCCCTGGCGCGCGAGGCCGAACAGCATGCGGCTGTTGCAGTACACACCGCTGTTGTAGACCGACAGCGCGGCGGTCAGCACCACCACGTTCAGCACGTTGGCCACCAGGTCGCTGCCGAGCGCGTGGAAGATCAGCACGAACGGGCTGCCGCCCGAGGCCACCTTCTGCCACGGGAACAGCGACAGCAGCACGCCCAGCGCGCCGATATAGAAGATCAGGATCCGGTACAGCACCTGGTTGGTGGCGCGCGGGATGCTGCGCGACGGGTCGTCGGCCTCGGCCGCGGTGATGCCCACCAGCTCGAGCCCGCCGAACGAGAACATGATCACGGCCATCGACATCGCCAGCCCGCTCACGCCGTTCGGGAAGAAGCCGCCGTGCCGCCAGAGGTTGGCGATGCCGGCGTCGGGGCCCGCATGGCCCGACAGCAGCAGCCAGCCGCCGAACACGATCATGCCGAGCACGGCCACCACCTTGACGATCGAGAACCAGAATTCGGTCTCGCCGTAGGACTTCACGCTGACGAAGTTGAGCAGGTTGATGATCGCGTAGAACACCAGCGCCGACACCCAGTTCGGCACGTCGGGCCACCAGTAATGCACGTACACGCCGACCGCCGACAGCTCGGCCATGCTGACGAGGATGTACAGCACCCAGTAGTTCCAGCCGGACAGGAAGCCCATGAAGTGGCCGCAATATTTGTCGGCGAAGTAGCTGAACGAGCCGGCCACGGGTTCGTCCACCACCATCTCGCCGAGCTGGCGCATGATGAAGAACGCCACGATGCCGGCCAGCGCGTAGCCGAGCAGCACCGAGGGGCCGGCCTGCTGGATCGTGTCGGCCACGCCGAGAAAGAGGCCGGTGCCGATCGCGCCGCCCAGTGCGATCAGCTGGATGTGGCGGTTCTTGAGGCCGCGCTTCAGGCCGCCGTTGTCGTTGTTGTCGTGGTTGTTCGTGTGTTCGGCCATCGTGTCTCCGTGCGGTGCGCGCCTCGTGAGCGGCACCCTTTTCCCCAGAACGCGGCGCGGCTGGCGCGCCGAAAATCCGCAATTGTAGCGGTTTGCGCCCGGGCAGCCTCCGGCGCACCTCGAGAGCGCCGTGCGCGCGCCGCATGACGACGCAATCGCATGAAGATCGTCGAGCCCGCGCGCCGCGCAATCGGGCCCGCGGATGCTTTCCGAATGCTTCCATCGAGCTTCGATTTTCACGTCACCGAAAGCATGGCGCGCGGGGCGCCGCCTCGTTTCCGTTCGGCGCAGCTTCGGGTCCGGCCCCGCCGGATCGCGACGGGCCCGCGCACCAAGCCCGGCCGCCACGCGCAATGCAAGCTGGTGACGTCTTCCCGTTTCTTTCCATTGGCAGGAAGGTGTAATTGCAACGACATGCATGCGTAACGATTGCGAAAGCGAAGCGTCCCGCCAGCTTCATACCGGCCTGTTCCAATGCAGGCACTTCGCAGCAGCCCCACACAGCGCGAAGACCCCGCCCGCTAAAACATGGTCCGCGCCGTCCCGCACGGGGGTGTAGGTAACAACAGACGGCCCTTCCAATGGAGTCTCACACAATGCTTCGTCGTACCCTGATCGCCACTGCCTGCGCCGCGTCCGCGCTCGCACTGTATGCCTGTGGCGGCAACGATGACAACACCTCGTCGGCCCCGACCACGCCGCCGGCCACCGCCACGGTGTCCGCGCAGGACAGTCTGCCGACGGCCACGAACATCAAGCACCTGGTGGTGATCTACGGCGAAAACGTGTCGTTCGATCACTACTTCGGCACCTACCCGAACGCGACGAACCCGACGGGCGAGCCCGCGTTCAGCGCGGCTGCCAACACGCAGACGGACATCAACGGCCTCGGCAGCGCCACCGGCACGCTGCGCACCGCCAACGGCAACTTCACGAACACGCAGAACGGTGCCAACGCGGCGAACCCGTTCCGCCTGGATCGTTCGCAGGCCGCCTCGGCCGATCAGAACCACGCGTACACGGCCGAGCAGCAGGCCTACGACAACGGCGCGGCCGACCTGTTCCCGCTCTACACGGGTAGCCTGACGGCCGGCGGCGCAGGCGCGTTCGGCACGAAGGGCCAGGTGATGGGCTACTACGACGGCAACACCGTCACGGCCCTGTGGAACTACGCGTCGCACTACGCGATGAACGACAACGCGTTCACGGACACCTACGGTCCGTCGACGCCGGGCGCGCTCGAAGTCGTGTCGGGCAACACCAACGGCATGCAGATCGTGAAGACCTCGAAGGCGGTCTCGACGCTCGCCGCGAGCACGTACTACATCAACGATGGCCAGAGCGGCTACACGATGATCAACGACGTGGATCCGGGCTACGACATCTGCTCGAGCACGACCGACCAGGCGATGATGCAGGGCAAGAACATCGGCGACCTGCTGAACGCGAAGAACATCTCGTGGGGCGGCTTCATGGGCGGCTTCAACCTGTCGACCACGAATTCGAACGGCACGACGGCCTGCAAGCGCTCGACGATCGCGACGGCGGTGGGCGCGGCCACGGCCGACTACGTCCCGCACCACAACTGGTTCCAGTACTTCGCCTCGACCTCGAACCCGAACCACACGCGCCCGAGCTCGGTCGCGGCGATCGGCTCGAGCCTCGAGACGGACGGCAAGACGGCGGAGCCGGCGAACCACCAGTACGACTCGGACGACTTCTTCGCGGCGGTGAAGGCCGGCAACTACCCGTCGGTCAGCTTCCTGAAGGCGCCGGCAGCGCAGGACGCGCACGCGGGCTACTCGGATCCGCTGGACGAGCAGCAGTTCGTGACGAAGGTCGTCAACTTCCTGATGCAGCAGCCGGACTGGCAGAACACGGCCGTGATCGTCACGTATGACGATTCGGACGGCTGGTACGACCACCTGTATACGAAGCCGACGCACGGCTCGTTCGACGTGGTCGATCAGGTCAACGGCACGAGCCTCTGCGGCGACGCGGGTTCGCAACCGCTGGGCGTGGGCGGCAAGCAGGTGAACGGCCGTTGCGGCCCGGGCACGCGCATCCCGTTCCTGGTGATCTCGCCGTGGGCCAGGACGAACTTCGTCAGCCACACCGCCATCACGCAGGCTTCGGTGGTCCGCTTCATCGAAGACAACTGGCTCGGCGGCGCACGCCTCGGCGGCGGCTCGTTCGACGCGTCGGCCGGCGACATCCGCGACATGCTGAACTCGACGGGCACGGCCAACACGGCAGCCCTGTACCTCGACCCGACGCTGGGCACGCAAGTGTCCACCCCGCCGTCGAACTGATCGCCTCGAGCGACACCAGATGGTCGGCTTCGGCCGACCGAAGACCGCCGGCGCGCAAGCGCCGGCTTTTGGCCTGTGCGGCGCACCTCGCGGCCGCCCCTACGAATCGACCTCCCCAGCATGAACGAGCTTTCCGCCACGCCTGCCGTCCCTTCCTCCTCCCCGGCGCCGCGTCGCCGCACGCTGCGCACGGCCGCGTTGACCGTGCTCGGCGCCGCCGTGCTCGCCACGGTCGGCTATGCCGGCTACGCGGTGGCATACCCGGCGCGGGTGCCGGACGCCGTGGGCGAGATCGTCGAGAACCTGACGGGCGCGAATCCGCACCCGGTGGCGCTGCAGCGCCCGCCGGTGCAACCGCTCTCGGCCGTGGCGCTGCTCGGCAAGCAGCTGTTCTCCGACCCGATGCTGTCGGCCACGGGCAAGCTCTCGTGCGCCTCGTGCCACAGCCCGTCGAACGCCTACGGCCCGCCGAACGACCTCGACGTGCAGCTCGGCGGCGCCAGCATGAAGCTGCAGGGCTATCGCCCGCCGCCGTCGCTGATGTACCTGCACCGCCAGCCGAACTTCAGCATCGGCCCGGACGCCGGTGAAAACGACGCGGGCCCGAGCGTGCAGCAGCTCGCCGCGCAGAACGCCGGCGTGGTGAAGGCGCAGAAGTCGGCCGCGGCCGGCGGCGCGACCTCGGTGCAGATGGTGCCGCAGGGCGGCCTGTTCTGGGACGGCCGCGCCGACACGCTGCAGCAGCAGGCGTTCGGCCCGCTGCTGAACTCGGTGGAAATGGCCAACACGAGCACCGCCGACGTGGTGAAGCGCGTGGCCGACAGCCAGTACGCGCCGACCTTCAGGCAACTGTTCGGCGAGCAACTGTTCAGCAATCCGCAACTCGCGATCTCGGAAGTGATGTTCGCGATCGCGCGCTACCAGTTCGAGGATCCGTCCTTCCATCCCTACAACAGCAAGTACGACCGCTGGCTCGAGGGCAAGGCGCGCCTGACGCACGCCGAACTGAACGGCCTGCGCCTGTTCAACGATCCGGCCAAGGCCAACTGCGCCGGCTGCCATCTCTCGCAGCCGACCGCGGACAAGCTGCCGCCGATGTTCACCGATTACCAGTACGAGGCGCTCGGCGTGCCGCGCAACATGACGCTGGACCAGAACAAGGATCCGAAATTCTTCGATATCGGCGTGTGCGGCCCGTTCCGCACCGACCTGAAGGATCAGTCGCAGTACTGCTCGATGTTCCTGACGCCGACGCTGCGCAACAGCGCCTCGCGCCGCGTGTTCTTCCACAACGGCATTTATCACGACCTGCAGCACGTGATGGATTTCTACAACGAGCGCAACACCGATCCGGGCAAGTTCTACCCGAAGGGCCCGGACGGCAGGATCCGCAAGTACGACGACGTCCCGGCCCGGTACCAGGCCAACGTCGACGTGACGGACGCGCCGTTCGACCGCAAGTACGGCGACCCGCCGGCGATGACCCAGGCCGAGATCAGGGACATCATCGCGTTCCTGCACACGCTCGACGACGCGCCGACGCCGGCCCGCTGAGCGCCGCCGCCCGGCCAGCCCGGCCGGACGAGGCGCCGACTCGGCGCCGAAGCCCCCGCCCTCGCGGGGGCTTTTTTCATGGCCGCGCCGCGGCGGCGCGATCACCTCGCCCATTCCTCGCCCGATAAATGGCATTTCCCGTTTCTCCCCGGAAATGGCGATAAATCGGTCCCCGAAAAAGTTTGTCGAAAAATGCATGGCGCTCGAGGATGGCACATTGGGGGAATCACCGAAAGCGCCGGAATAAAATCCTGTTGCCGCTAATCTGACAATTGGATAGCATCACGACAATCAATTTTTCTATCCATTCATTTAACTTTTTTTCGGTTCGATGATCTCTGTTCCGGCGCCTGTTTCGATCGACAACTCAAGGCTCGCAAACATTTGCGCGGATGGAGAATTGACATTGCATGCCGCGTCCGATCAGGACGAGGCATTTCTCACCGAAGTGTTCGTCAGCACGCGTCGCGAGGAATTCGCGCGCACCGGCTGGGCGCCGGCGCAGATCGACACGTTCCTGCGGGATCAGTCGCGGCTCCAGCACACCTACTATCACGCGCATTACCGCCAGGGCCGGTTCGACGTGGTCTCGTTCGGCGGAGAACCGGTCGGCCGGCTGTATCACGCATGGCGCCCGCAGCAGCTGGGCGACGAAGTGCGCGTGATCGACATCGCGCTGCTGCCCGACTGGCGCGGACGCGGCATCGGCACGCGGCTGATGCATGCGCTGGTGGCCGAGGCGCAAGCCGGGCAGTTGCCGGTCAGCCTGCACGTGGAAGCGGAAAATCCGGTGCAGCGCCTTTACGCGCGGCTCGGTTTCGTGAAGATCGGCACCTCCGGCGTGTACGACATGATGCGCCGTGACACCGCCCCATTCCACGCAGCCACCGAACTCTTGAGTTCGCTGCGTCGCGAATCGGTCGAAGCACCGGCCAGGAATTAAAGCTCCCTATATATTTTCATGCAAGCGATCCCGCCCTTCAGGAAAACAGAACGGCGTCGTAAACACGGCAAAGCGAAAAGATACGTTTGATCGTTTTCCAAATCTCGATCAAGGCCGGTGCGGACGCAAGGATTCCGTGCCGGCATGCTTGCAATACGAGTTCGGACGCGGTGCGTGGAAAAATCAACCGCAGCCTGACCATGAATTAACGAAGGATCGTCCGTTCGCGCGGGTAGCAGGGTGCGGCGGACGGGCGTACGGACCAACGCCGAGGAAAAACGAAACGTGTCAGTTCTCCCCTCCCACGACGAGTTGAAAGCACTGGTCGGACAGGTGCTGGTCATCGCGACCGCCGACGACGCGGCCGAGCCGCTGACCCAGACGCGCCTCGTGAGCGCGCCGGTCGGCCGTGCCGCCGACGAATCGCACAGCTGCTATCGCGCCAACTTCGAACTGCCGGAAAATCTCAGGCTGCCCCAGGACAACTACCGGTTCCGTGTCGCGGACGGCCGCGAATGGCTGCTGTTCGCGACCCCGGCACGCCCGTTCGAGAACGGTGCCGGCGCGCTCTGCGTGGTGATTCATTGCCGGCTCGACACACCGACCCCGGCCGGCGTCGCAGTGGATGCATGACAACGGGCGGCCACCTTCGTGCCGCGCGACCTTCCCTCCCCACCTGACCTCTCTCAGGAGTCAACATGTCTGACCCGTACATTGGCGAAATCCGCACGGTAGCCTTCGATTTCGCGCCGCCCGGCTGGGCGTTCTGTCGTGGCCAACTGCTGTCGATCTCGCAGTACACCCCGCTGTTCGCCCTGCTCGGCACCAACTTCGGCGGCAACGGCGTGCAGACCTTCGGCCTGCCCGACCTGGCCGGCCGCTCGCCGATCGGCACCGGTACCGGCCCCGGCCTCCAGCCCGTCGCCATCGGGCAGAACGCCGGCGCGGAAACCATCACGCTGCTGCTCTCGCAAATGCCGGCGCACAACCACCAGGCCGTCGTCAGCGCGCCCGGTGCCGCGCACGCGTCGATCGCCGTGCCGGCCACCTCGAGCACGACGGGGCCGGAGTCGGTGCCGACCAACGCCCTGGTGCTCGGACCGGGTGCATCCAGCGGCCACACGGCCACCATCTACAGCTCGTCGGCGGCCACCACCACGCTCAAGCCGTTCGACGCTGCAGTGGCATTCACCACCAATCCGACCGTCATGATCGGCGTGTCGGGCAGCAACGCGCCGGTCAACATCCGCAATCCGTATCTCGGCCTGTCGTTCATCATCGCGCTGGAAGGCATCTTCCCGTCGCGCGGCTGATCGGCCCCAGGCTTCAATCGTCACCCCGGGGCCGTCACGGCCCCGTAGCCGCATATGCGGTATCGAGCAGGCAGCAGCACGGAGAGTAACGCCATGAAGATCGTCAAACAGTGGTTCGCGCGCCAGAAGCAGAGTGCCAACCGGCCCGGGCCGCGCATTGCCGCCTCTCCCCTGTTGCTCGCCCTCGAGCCGCGCGTTGTCTATGACGCCTCGGTGGCTGCGATCGCAAGCCATCCGCACACGCACGAACACGCGCCGGCCGAGGCCGACGCGCATCGCGGCGTGGAAGTCCGCAACGACGCGGCCAACGCGAACGGCGCGAACGCCACCACCAACGCGCCGCCCGTGCCGGTGGACAAGCCGGTACGCAGCGCGGCGCGCGCGGCCAGCGATCCGGCCTCGAATGCCGCCATGGCATCGACCGACGCGAACTCCGCCCAGGATGCGCAGCACACCACCAACGACATCAGCGCCGCGATGCCGGCCGCGATGCAGACCCAGGTGGTGTTCATCGATCCGAGCGTGGCGAATTACCAGACCCTGATCGACGGCCTGCCCGCCGGCACGCAGTACGTGGTGCTCGACGCGAACACCGACGGCCTCGCGCAGATCGCGCAATACCTGCAGAGCCACCACGGCGTGGAATCGATCAGCCTGATCTCGCACGGCTCGGACAACGCCGTCCAGGTCGGCTCGACCTGGCTGACCTCCGGCGACATCTCGGGCTATCAGGCCCAGCTCGCGCAGATCGGCGCGGCCATGAGTCCCGGCGGCGACTTCCTGATCTACGGCTGCGACGTGGCCCAGCAGGCCGACGGCCGCGCGCTCGTGCAGCAGATCGCCGACATCACGCACCTGAACGTGGCCGCCTCGGTGGACGCCACCGGCGCCAGTTCGCTGGGCGGCAACTGGACGCTCGAATACACGGTCGGCGCCGTGCACTCCACGCTGAACGAATCGGCCAGCGCGGTCGCGCAGTTCGACGAACTGCTCGGCGTGACCACGGAAACCTACGACCAGGCCGCCAATGACAACTTCCAGGCGGTCGGCCAGTCGCAATTCACGCTCGACAACATCGTCTACACGCTGGACCAGCCGGCCAACAGCTTCGCGTACAACGACTCGAACGCGCCGAACGGGCCGACCGACATCACCGACTCGCCGACCGACGGCGTGCTGGAAGTCGATGCGGATGGCTCCTCGACGATGCGCAACCTCACCATCTCGCTCGCCAACGGCCATACGTTCAGCCTGCAGAGCTTCGACCTGAGCTCGTTCAACGGCGACCTGTACATCCAGGCGAACTACGCCAACGGCTCGCACAGCCCGCTGATCCAGCTCGCCACGGCCACCGTGGGCGGCTTCACGGGCACCGTGTCGAACACCAACCAGCTCGGCACCGCGTTCAACAACATCGTGTCGTTCTCGCTGATCGACCAGAACGATACCGGCGCCTTCGAGCCCTCGCTCGACAACCTCGCCTACATCGACGGCGCCCCCAGCCTCACCGCCTCGAGCGGCAGCGCGACCTGGACATCGAGCGACAACGGCGCGGGCGGCACGCCGGTCGCGGTCGACCCGGGCATCACGCTCAGCGACGCCACCACGCCCAACACGTCGAACTCGGCCACCGTCAAGATCACCAACGTGCAGAGCGGCGACCAGCTCGGCTTCACGGCACAGAACGGCATCAGCGGCAGCTACAACGCCAGCACCGGCACGCTGACGCTGACCAGCGGCAGCGCGCTGGGCATCGCCACCTGGCAACAGGCGCTCGAATCGATCACCTACTTCAACACGCAGACCTCGCCGAGCCTGTCGTCCGGCACGCGCACGGTGTCGTTCACGTTCAACGACGGCACCGCGAGCAGCGATCCGGTGACACGCAACGTCACCGTCACGGCCGCCGACCAGACGCCGCTCGTGACCGAGGGCGGCTCGTCCAGCACCGGCTACATCGCCGGCACGACGGCGATCAGAATCGACACCAGTGTGCACGTGAGCGACGCCGACACGCCGAAGCTCGCCTCGGGCATCGTGACGATCGCCAGTGGCTACGCGAGCGGCGACACGCTCGCGTTCAACAACTCGAATTCGACGCTGTATGGCGACATCGTCGGCAGCTACAATGCGACCACCCATCAGCTGACGCTGACCTCGGTCACCCAGAACGCCACGGTCGCTCAATGGCAGAACGCCCTCGAGGCAGTGACGTACTCGAGTGCGACGAGCACCACCGCCGGCACGCGCGACATCACCTTCACCGTCAGCGACGGCACCAAGACCAGCACGGCGCTGCACCATTCGGTGGCGGTCACGCTCGGGCCCGTGGTGTCCACCGACTCGGGCTCGGCCGCGTTCGCGAGCGGCGACAACACCACCTCCACGCCGGTCGCGGTGGACTCGGGCATCACGATCAGCGACGGCAACAGCACGACGCTGGCCAGCGCGACCGTCGCGATCACGGGCAATTTCCAGATCAACCACGACGAGCTGGTTTTCATCGGCAACCCGGCCACGATGGGCGACATCAGCGGCGTGTACGACAGCGGCACCGGCGTGCTGACGCTGACCTCGGCCGGCGGCGCATCGCTGGCGCAGTGGCAAAGCGCGCTGCGCGCGATCCAGTTCACCAACGACCTGGTGGTGCCGTCGAACGCCACCCGCACGGTCAGCTTCCAGATCAACGACGGCACGCTGACGAGTTCGGTCGCCACGCGCACCGTGACGGTGACCGACACCGACCAGACGCCGATCGTCGGCGGCGGCGGCAATACCGTCTCGTTCGTGGCCGGCGACAATGCCGTCTCGACGCCGGTGACGGTCAACCACGCCATCACCGTCTCCGACGCGGACGGCGGCCCGATCCAGCAGGCCGTGATCACGATCACCGCCAACTACGAGTCGACCGACGCCCTCGTCTTCAACAACAACAATACCGCGCTGTACGGCAACATCTCGGCCGTCTACTCGAGCGGCGTGCTGACGCTGAGCTCGTCCGGCAACCAGGCCACGCTCGCGCAGTGGCAGAACGCGCTGCAGGCCGTCACCTACACGTCCTCCGCGGTCACGCCGGGCAGTGGCGCGCGCACCGTCAGCTTCACGGTGACCGACGGCACCCGATCCAGCACGGCGGCCACCTCCACCGTGAACGTGACCGACACCGACCAGACGCCGGTGATCACCGGTTCGGGGGGCAACGCCTCGTTCACGCAGGGTGACAACAGTCCGGCCACGCCGGTGGTGGTCGATCCCGGCATCACGGTGTCGGACCGCGACAACCCCACGCTGACGCAGGCCAACGTGGTGATCGCGAGCGGCTACGATTCGAACGGCGACGCGCTGCTGTTCACCAACGACGGCTCGACGATGGGCAACATCTCGGGCTCGTATTCGAGCGGCGTGCTGGTGCTGACCTCCTCGAACGGCTCGGCCACGCTCGCGCAATGGCAGGCGGCGCTGCGCTCGATCACCTTCACCGATACCGCGGCCGTCCCGAGCACCACGCAGCGCGTCATCAACTTCGTGATCACCGACGGCACCAAGGTCAGTTCCAACTTCCAGCGCGCGGTCAACGTGTCGCTGACCGACCAGACGCCGATCCTGACCGACAGCGGCGGCAACACCACCTTCACCTCGGCGGACAACGCACCGTCCACGCCGGTGGCGGTCGACCCGGGCCTGACGCTGACCGATTCGGACAGCGCGACCATGACCTCGGCCACGGTGCAGATCACCGGTAACTACCATAACGGCGAGGACACGCTCGCGCTCGGCAGCGGCGCGTTCGGCGACATCCAGGCGAGCTTCAATACCGCCACCGGCACGCTCACGCTGACCTCGGCCGGCGCCTCGACCACCGCGCAGTGGCAGGCCGCCTTGCGCTCGATCACCTACACCGACACCGCCGCCGTGCCGCAGACGGCGAGCCGCACCATCACGTTCGGCGTCAACGACGGCACCAAGAGCAGCGTCACGTCGACCAAGACCGTCGCGGTGCAGGCGACCCACCAGACGCCGGTGCTCGGCCAGTCGAACAATTCGCTCGACTACCTGCCAGGCCAGCCGCCCACCACGATCGACAGCGGCATCACGCTGACCGACCTGAACGTGAGCGGCTCGACGCTGGTGTCGCTGACGATCACCGTGCAGCTCGGCGGCCAGGTAAGCGGCGACACGCTGAGCGTGGGCGTGCCGCCCAGCACGCTGACCAACGGCATGACGGTGACCTACGGCAACGGCACGCTGACGATCACCTCCACCGGCGGCACCCTCGCGCAATGGCAGACGGTGCTCGACAACATCCAGTTCTCGGCGCCCAGCAACAGTCCGCTCGGCGGCCGCCCCGTCGACTTCACCATCAGCGACGGCGTGAAGACCAGCAACCAGATCATCTACTCCATCGACGTGATCAGCTCGGCCCCGGCGCTGGACAGCAACAGCACCGGCGATGCCAGCTTCGTGGCCGGCGACAACGCCAGCTCCACGCCGGTGGCGGTCGATCCGAACCTGCTGGTCGCCGACCCGCTCGGCAACGTGGTGGACAGCGCCGTGGTCGCGATCACCGGCAACCTGCACAGCGGCGAGGACGCGCTCTCGTTCATCAACGACGGCCTCACGATGGGCAACATCACCGCCAACTACAACGCGTTGACCGGTGTGCTCTCCCTGATCTCGAGCGACGGCTCGGCCACCCTCGCGCAGTGGCAGGCCGCACTGCGTTCGGTCACCTACACCGACACCGCCGTCACGCCGAACACCGCGACACGCACCGTCAGCTTCTCGCTGAGCGCCGGCTCGCAGTTCAGCAACGTGATCACGCGCGACATCACGGTCGCCGACGCCGACCAGACGCCGCTGCTGAGCTCCAGCAGTACCGGCAGCGCCGCGTTCGTGGCCGGCGACAACACGCTGTCCACGCCGGTGACGATCGACACCGGCATCGCGATCTCCGATCTCGACAACACCACGCTGGCCTCGGCCACCGTGCAGATCGGCGCGGGCTTCCACGCCGGCGAGGACGTGCTGTTGTTCACCAACGACGGCACCATGGGCAACATCACGGCCAGCTACGACGCCGTGCACGGCACGCTCACGCTCGTCTCGAGCGACCACAGCGCCACGCTCGCGCAATGGCAGGCCGCGCTGAACGCGGTCACCTACACCGATACGGCCGTTACGCCCGACACGGCCACCCGCACCATCGGCTTCACCATCAACGACGGCGTGAAGAACAGCACGGCGATCACGCGCTCCGTCACGATCACCGACACCGACCAGACGCCGGTCATCACGTCCACCCAGACCGGCTCGACCACGTTCGTGGCCGGCGACAACACCGCGTCCATGCCGGTGGCCGTCGATTCGGGCATCCTGCTCAGCGATCTCGACAACACCACGCTGGCCTCGGCCACCGTGCAGATCGGCGCGGGCTTCCACGCCGGCGAGGACGTGCTCGGCTTCGTCAACGACGGCGCCACCATGGGCGACATCACCGCCAGCTACGACGCCGTGCACGGC
>JASLEG010000381.1 GCA_030151225.1 Burkholderia sp.
CTGGTGCTGTCCAGGTTGATGCGACTCTATGGAAAGCCAATGTATGTTCGATCGGATAACGGCGCGGAATTCACCGCTGCTCGCGTCATGCGGTGGCTGCGTGATGCAAGCGTCGGCCCTGCATTTATCGCTCCGGGCAGCCCTTGGCAGAACGGATTCGTCGAGAGCTTCAACGGCAAACTTCGCGACGAGCTGCTGAACCGGGAATGGTTTCGCAGCCGAGCGGAGGCCAAGGTGCTGATAGAGCAATGGTGCCAGTTTTACAACGAAAGGCGTCCGCACAGTGCGCATCGCTACCAACCTCCTGCCACGGTCCGTCGAGCCTGGCTGGAATCCGATAACATCGACAACCTAGTGGTGTCCGAGTGTCCTGAGTTGCAGGGACAACTACAGCGAGCGTCAGGATGTGCTAACAAATCTCATTCAGCATCCTTTCGATTTGTTGTGCGTCGCATGACTCGTCGGATTCTCAGTAAAATCAAGCGGCGGGCTGAAACGGGGTTCCGTATTCTTCCGTATTCAAGAGAGAGCTCGCGACGTCTTCGGCAGTCAATCCAAAGAGAAACGCATGAACGCGACTGATTTGATTCAGGCTATCCAGGGAGGCCTGATTCAGCAAAACCGACTGATCAAGGTGGATCTGCCGTGCTTGCCTGATAACACGATGGTGCCGCTGCGGGCCGCAACGGAGTCGGTGCTCGGGCGAGACTTCGGTGTAACGCTCGACATGATCTCGACCGTCGGCGACGTCGAGCTCAAAGCCTCGATCGCTCAGCCGATCACGCTGTGGCTTCAGCAAGCCGACCAATCGTATTTGCCGATTAACGGCTACGTCCACACCGCACGACGCCTTGGCTCGGACGGCAGCTTCACGACTTATCAAGTGACGTTTGCCTCGTGGATGCATTTTCTGCGATTCCGGCGAGACATGCGCTATTGGCAGGATGTCTCGGCCGATCGAATCATTTCCGACGTGTTCAATCAACACCCGCAAGCGCAGGGGCGATTCCAGTTTGCGCTGCGTTCAGCTTTGCCGAGTCGATCGTATTGTCGGCAAAGCGAATCCGATTGGGACTTCGTACACCGTCTGATGGAACAGGAGGGCCTGTTCGGCTTCTGGCGTCAGGATGCGCAGGGGAAATCTCATACGTTGGTGGTAACCGACGATGTCCGATCGTTGGACGAAGCCTTTTCCCCTACGATTCCGTTCGCGCGCATTGCCGCCGGCATCGAAACCGACGCCTTCACGCAATGGGCCGGATCGCGAACGCTGCAAAGTACCGTGCACACGACGCGCACATTCGACTACAAGGCACCGGGCTCGACTGCGAATCCCAAGGGCACCATGCTGCCGACCATGCCCGATCAAGGCAGCCTGCCAGAGCAGGCGGAGGTCTACGAGTACTCAGGTGCCTACAGTTTTTCGAAGCAGGATCGCGGCGAGAAGCTCTCGAAGATTCATCTCGAAGAATGGGAATCGAGAGCGAAGCGGTTTTGGGGAAGTGGCGGCGTTCGGGGGCTCGATGCCGGCCAGCGTTTCGTGCTCAGTGGTCACCCTGAGCACGATCAGGATGCCGCCGGTCAGCGTGAGTTCGCGGCGATCGTCGTGCGTCGCATCATCGAAAACAATCTTCCGGCCTCCGATCATGAGGCCAGCTTTCCACATAGCCTGCAAAGCCGCTTGACCACGGCAAAAGCAGCCTATCAGGGCGGCGGCGCGGTGCATGACGATGGTTCGGCGGGTTTCTATTTGGCAGAGGTGGAAGCGCAACGTGTGACTGTGGCGTATCGCAATCCGTTCGACCACGCCAAGCCGATGATGCATTTGGAAACTGCCATTGTGGTGGGGCCGAGCGGCGAGGAGGTTTATACCGATTCGCTGAACCGCGTGAAAGTGCGCTTCATTTGGGATCGTCTGAATGACGGCGACGAGCGTGCATCGTGCTGGGTCCGAGTCGCGCAATCGGATACGGGCGGCGGCTACGGTGGCGTGCACATTCCACGCGTGGGCGAAGAGGTGATCGTCGGTTACGTGGGGGGCGATTGCGACCGGCCGATCGTATTGCATCGCGTGTACAACGGCGCAGTGAAGCCTCAGTGGCACAGCAACGGCATCTTGTCCGGACATCGCTCGAAGGAGTACGCGGGCAGCGGCTACAACCAGATGGTGCTCGACGACGCCACCGGCCAGAACCGTATGCAGCTAATGAGCAGCAGCGCGAACTCGATGCTGCATTTGGGCTACCTGATCGATCAGAACGGGAATACGCGTGGCGACTATCTCGGCAGCGGCTTCGACCTGCGTACCGACGATTACGGTGCGCTGCGCGCGAGCCGTGGCTTGTATGTGACCACGTATCCGAAGGCGGCTAACAGCCAGCCGCTCGACGTGAAGGAAACGCAGCAGCAGCTCGTCAATGCCGAGAGCATCGTGGAGTCGCTTTCGGACACGAGTGTGCAGCATCAAGCTGAAAGCCTGCAGGGCGCGCATGACACGATGCGCGCCCTCACCGACGCGACGCAAAGCAGCGCGAGCGGTGTGATTGCCGCAGGCGGCAACACGGCGGGAGGCGGTACCGGCAACGCCAATGCGTTTCAACAACCGGTGATGGTATTCGGCAGCCCGGCTGCGATTGGCTTGTCGTCGCAGAAGTCGCTGCACCTTGCGGCAAACCAGCACGTGAATCTGGTGAGCGGCCAGAGCACCCATGTCGCAGCAGGCAAATCTCTGATCGCCAGTGTTGCCGAGAAGTTGAGCCTGTTCGTGCAGAACGCTGGCATGAAACTGTTTGCGGGCAAGGGCAAGGTGGAGATTCAGGCGCAGTCGGACAACATTGAACTGACCGCGCAGAAGGCGGTCAAGGTGTTGTCGGCGACGGACACCGTCAACATTACAGCCAAGCAGGAAATCCTGCTGACCAGTGGTGGCGCGTATATCCGGATATCGAACGGAAACATCGAGATTCATGCGCCCGGGAAGATCGACGTAAAAGCTGCATCGCACAATTTCTCGGGGCCGGCTCGCTTGGACCCTGCATTCCCTTCGTGGGTGGCGGCTGACGGCAAGCCGAAGCGTTCCACCTCCTTTTCCGGGTAGGCGTCTGACCGATCTGCACGACGCGCGTAGCGCGCGATGACTCCAAGTACACATCAGGAAATACAGAGAATGGCAGCCGAGACTGGCGACACCTTGACCGCGATTTCGCAATGGGCTTATCCATTCCCGCAAAAAGATTCTTCTGCCGCAGTCGACCCGGACGCTTATCTGGCAGCGCTGCAAGGCAGTGACGGCCCGTTCCCGCTCGGCTTGAACGGGCTCTGGCACGGTGGTATTCACCTTGACCAGGATGGTGGTTCGTCTGCGGCCAGCAAGATGGATCTTGGCGGTGGCGTGCGCTGCATCGCTGATGGCGAAGTGGTGGCGTACTGCTTGGACAGCGACTATCAGAAATTGACCTACCCGGACAAGTCAACAGCGCTGTATTCGCGCAGCTTTACCCTGGTAAAGCACAAGCTCGTTTTGCCTCCGGTGCCTGCCAGCACGCCCGACAACGCGCCGAATACTCCGTCCAGCCCGCCCCCGGCCAGGCCGAGCGTCGATCCGGCCGATACCCTCGTGTTTTTCAGCCTGTACATGCACTTGGCGCCCTGCAAGGTTTACAAGCATTCGGCGGAGGACAAAAACAAGAAGACCTGGCCGGGCTACTACAACGCCGAATCGGTCTATACGGTCAAATCGACGTACATGGTCCACGACAAGGACGCGCTCGACGAGCAGGAAAACGTCAAAACCGGCGATCCAGTCAAGGGCATCCACGTGCACCGCGACAAACACGGCCGCCCCGATAAGACCCTCGGTATCTTGCCATCGGGCAGCAAAGTGAAGATCCAGCGTCCAGCACGCGCGCTGAAGGGCTGGGGGCGCATTGCGGGAATCGTGTCCGGCAACATTGCGCCGATTACCCCGGGCGAGAAAGTGGATGCCGACGCATCGACCGGCTGGGTGTATCTCTCGGCGTTCGACGATGAAATCAATCCGGCCGCACTCGACAAGGCTTACGTACTGCCGAAGCCGATCCATATCGGTGCCGGCGAAGTGATCGGATATCTCGGCGAATATCAGAACGTTCAACACGCATCGACGTTGCCGCCCAGCCCGCAACGCGCACTGCTGCACGTCGAGGTATTTGCCGGCGATGATCTGCCCGCGTTCATCAGTCGCAGCACCGCGCGCGCGGCCCAATTACCGAAAGAGCCGAAGACTCAGTTGGTGCTCGAGAAGGGGGCCGTATTGTATGGCTTCAAGGCGGATGGCGATTTGACGTTGCCGGAGAAAACCGATGTTGCCCCGACTAGGGATTCACCCGACAGCGGTGCATGGGCGAAGGTACAGATCAAGGCCAAGCCGCACGAGAGGGTCGACCCGGCCACTTATTGGATTCAGCGCAGCGAACTGGACAGCAAGGGTGCGCGCAAGGCGTGGAATGAGTTTCCGTTGTCGACGGCCAATTCGCCTGCCGGCACGAACGACTACATGCGTGTGGTCAATATCGCGGGGCTCACGGAGTACGTCGACGACAAGAAGCACATCTGGTATCAGGTTAATGCAGGCGATGCCGCCCAAAAGACCATCAGTGGCTTCGTCTGTGCCTCTGGGCAAGCCCATGTTGCGTTACAGAATCGTTGGGTCTGGGCAGGCTTCAAGTTGCTGTCATCGAATCTGGCCACGGTAGATCTTTACAAGCGCTTTCTGTATTTGAAAAACGACAACGCCACTGTTGATGAGAAAACGGCGTTCGAGGCCAGCTTCAATGCCGCGAAGAGCGATGCGTTGATCACGAAGCTCGACGAGGTTTTGATGCCGGCAGCCCAACGTCGGGGCAAGGTTCTCGGCGAGGATCTGTTGAGTGCTTTGCGGGATACCTGGCGTGCGAACCGGATCGATCATCTGGTAGTGAAGTACGAGAGCGAGTGGGGCGGACAGATGAGCAAATGGGATGCGCTCGATCCGTTCATGCACAACGGTTTGCCGTATTGGAAGGTCGAGAAGGATCGCATCAAGCAGTTGCAGATCTGGGCTGCGTGCAAGGAGGCGTTGAAACCGCTGTCGGGGCCGAGCGTGTATCACTTGCATCCGGCGGGTATCGTAGGGAGTTTCTTTGACCCTGACACTTGTGCTTGTGGCTGCTGTCTGAATGACAAGATCCAAGTAACACGAGGGGGCGGTCATTACGGACCCATTTACTGGGGCGAGCTAACACTTGGGAATGCACCGGAACTCGCTGCGATGCTTGCCAGAAACGAAATCACTCCAAGCGAGAAACGGATCATCGCGGCGATGGCAGCCAATGAGGGCAAGCTAGACAGCGTGCAGTCCTATGACGATCAGGTGATTACAGCAGGAGCAATGCAGAAAACCATTCGTCCATCTGACGGAGGCGGCGAATTACCGACCCAAGTCGCTGATTTTCGAGCCCAAAATGAGGGCGGCTACCAAGAGCTCTTTGCGCGTTGTGGTTGGACAGTTGAAGGCTCTGGCAGTGCAGCGCGTATGTCGTTCTCGCACCCTGACGTGACGGGCGGTCAGCCTATGACGGGAGTAGCGCTTCGCGAAAAGATACGGATCGGATGCGATCAAGGCACCTACCGTAAGTATTTGCCGAATCCCGCGATCGCGGTACTCGCGCATGCATTGTCCGATGGTCGCTACCAAAAGCTACAGCTCGTAGATTTCGTCAGGCGGTTGCAGCATTGCATGGCATTAAATCCAACCGGCTATCCTTACCGAATAGATGAGTATTTTCAGGGGGACCTTGGTCGCGCGGCGGTGCTCGATCAAAGCGTAAACCGCCCAGGCTACGTGGTGGGCGATGTTGCCGCTTCTCTTAATCATCTCTATGCCACCTACCCTGCAACACCTCGCAACCCCAGTGATTGGGGGCAAAGCCGATCGACACTGGAGCGAGCATTAGCGGATCACTATGGTATTACGCGACGCATGGCGATTCAGGATGGGGTGTCCGTTGCACCCGAACGCTATCGAAATATCAAAGATATCCTAGGATGAACATGAGCATGACGGCACGATTCACTTTGATGATTTCTGCATTGCTGGCTTCCCAACCGGCATGGTGCGAGCACGATCGGCAGGCGATGGATTTTTCCAATCACGCGCGACTTGTCTACTCCGCGCCCGTCTCGCCGGAACTCAGTCGCACGTTCGGGCAGGGTTGGACACGTCTCACGATCACACTCCCGAATGGTCGTTCGTTACCTATCATCCCGGACGAACAACTGACCGCGGCGGGCGGTGTCATCTTTTCGACGGTCGCGACCCACGCACGCTCGAGCGACGGACGCTATGTCGTGCTCGATCTCACCCGGAATGGCATAACGGACTCCGAGGATGGCAAATCTGTGGTTGCCAGTCGCGAGTTCTGCCCGATCCTCGACACTCAAACCGGATGTGTCGCGCACGACTACTCAGGTGCTGTTTGCGGGGGCGCGTGGGATGACAATGCCCCGGTTTGGCGCAGTCAACTTGACTCGGGTGAAACGGACTTGCAGTCGATGAAGGCGCTGGAAAAGCCGACCGCCCAAGCTGTGTGGACACAATTCAGCCAGGCCAAGGCTGCGAATATCAAGCCGTTTGTACGCGTTGCGCTCGGCATTGACAACCTTCGTGCATGTGATCCGCCGAGTGCCGCGAACGCAGGCTATTACGCGCAAATCCAGACAGCGCTTGGGAGCTCCGCCCATGTCGTGAATAATCCGACGCAGGCATCCGGCGGCAGCACGCCATCGAATCCTAGCGTACCGTCAACATGGACTGTGCAGGTAGACCGCGCATGGCTATATGAGCAACCTTCGGTGGGAAGCAACCGCCATGGGTATCTGATTCGTGGAGATCATGTTGCCGTTATTGATCAACAGACGCCAGATTGGGCGCGCATTCGCTACATCCGTCCGGGGAAAGCGCCCCTTGAGGCCTGGCTGGAGCAGCGAGACATTAGCCATTAGCAGACCGTTGAAATACTATTTTTCGGGTATCGTGCAAAAAATGCGGCTTTTTATAACGCCCTTCGCATGTCGAATAACCTTCGGGCGCTCCAGCCGCGATTTTAGTGGGAGCGCATGAGTGTTGAACGGCGCTTTATGCTTGTGGGTGCGCAGAGGTTTAGAGCCGCTAACGCAACCTAGACAGGAAGCCGCGACGGCCATATCCTCGCGGCATGTCGAGACGAAAAATCAGCAAAGAGTTGTGGGCGGAGCTTGAAACTCTCATCCCGGTTTTCACGCCGTCACCCAAAGGTGGCCGACGGCGTACGGTTGATGATCATGCGGCCCTGAACGGCATCCTGTATGTCCTGCAAACCGGTATTCCGTGGGAAGACCTGCCGCAGGCGCTCGGCTTCGGCAGCGGCATGACATGCTGGAGACGCCTGCGAGACTGGCAGGCAGCGGGCGTGTGGGAGCGGCTGCATTCGGCGATGCTTCGTCGACTGCGTGAGCATGATCAGATCGATTGGGAACGGGCGAGTCTCGATGGAGCCAGTGTTTCCAGCCCCCGGGGGGCCAGGAAACCGGCCCCAATCCGACGGATCGGGGAAAGCTCGGATCGAAACGACACATCGTCGTAGACTCACGCGGCATCCCGCTGTCCATCACGGTCACGGGCGCCAACCGTCACGACTCGATGGCATTCGAAGCCACGCTGGATGCCATCCCGGCGGTGTCGGGCCTGAGCGGCCAGCCCCGCAAACGTCCGGGCAAGTTGCATGCAGACAAGGGCCATGACTTCGCACTCTGCCGGCGTTATCTGAAGCAGCGCGGCATCAAGGCTCGTATCGCCCGCCGCGACGTGGAAAGTCGCGACCGGCTCGGGCGGTATCGTTGGGTTATCGAGCGCACACATGTTTGGTTCGCCGGATTCGGCAAGCTCCGGATTCGCTTCGAGCGCCGCCTCGATATTCATGCCGCCCTGCTTGTCCTGGCTGCCGCCGTCATTTGCTCGAGATTGGTGGATGACTTGTGTTGGCAATTCTAAGTAAAAATTTCGTCTGATCGCGCGGAAGCGTGTATTTGGGCTTTCCGACTTGCTATTGCGCCAACTGACGGTAGCACGCAGCAATCCATTGCTGAAGCTCTGCCCGCTCCGCACGTGACAGCGACAGGTTTGTTTCCGGATCGTGCGCGAGCGAGTTGATTTCATCGTGCCACTCCCGGGCGAACACCGGCCTGGAGTGCGCGGGCAATTGCCTGGACACGAGATAGCTGGCCTCGAAATACTCTTCACGGGCCTGAGGCGTGCACGCATCCCGGTGGCCTTCCATTCCGCCGCCTGTTCGCGAAATTTTCTTGTCCGAAAAATACTCCTGAAATTCCTTGCGCGTGTGAAGGACGATCTCGTGTGTCAACGTCTGTGCGATTCGGGCGAGCGCTGACGGGTCCAAGGTTGTTTTCCCGCGGCCGAGATGCGCGTCCAGATTCAGCTCGATATCCGCCGCTTTGCCGTAGAAGACGGTTCGCGCGAAATCCCGCGGCAGGGATTTCTTGGTGATCAGGAGATCGTTATGCCCAGGCGGGAAAATAGGCCCCAGGGCATCGAGAATCCTGCCTGTCAGCTCCGTCAATTCGGCTGTTTCGGAGCTGGAAAACCCCTCCAGCGTTGCTTCCGCTCGTGTATGCGCTGGAATCCCTCCAGCATTGAGAAGCTGAAAAATAGTCGGTGCCGCAGGCGCGCTGGTCACACCGGCGTGGCGGGACGGTCCGGACTCATCGGTACCCAGCGAACCGCTGCGAGCCCACCGGGAAGTTGGCGGGGCCGGTATCGATGGCGGGCGACGAGGCCTCGACAACGTTTGGAGGTCGGCGAGATACATGCCGCCTCGCATCGATTGTTGCGATGCTTCCCCTGTCGTCGAGGGGCCGCGAGTGGTGTTGCCATCACCATTGGCGGAACCCGGTTCCGGTTGCCCGTAGCTCCATCCGCGGGAGTCGTTGTTGCCGATGCGTCGACCTGACATTTCGAAATGCTCCTGATG
Organism: Burkholderia sp.; assembly: GCA_030151225.1. Lineage (GTDB taxonomy): Bacteria > Pseudomonadota > Gammaproteobacteria > Burkholderiales > Burkholderiaceae > Burkholderia. Next base: position 9,045 of record JASLEG010000381.1, read on the forward strand.
CCGCGTGCAATGGACGCGCAAACCCGCTGACGCTACGACAACGGGGCGTTCTGGGGTTTTTGGTGGACGAAGACCCGTCCGAAATAGCGAACGGTCGGGCCTGTCCGTCATTTCGTGTTCGAGACATATTCGTGTCCCAGGGAGGGCGTATGCCTCGCACACCGAAAGCCACGCCGGTTGAGTCGACGGCGATTCCCGCCGAGCTGCTGGAGCAGTTCGGCAACGGTTCGATGACGGCCGACGCCCCAGGCCGCGCACCACTTTCATGATCGTTGCGAATTCGGCGTTGCCGGTGTTCGACAGCGCCCGATGAAGCGCAGCACGCTGAACGCGCAGCTTTGCGCGCCAGCACTGTCATGCCGCGCGCCTTCGCCACGTCGCCCAGCGCGGCCTGGATCATGCGTGGGTCGCGAGCACCCTGGATCCAGAGCGCGAGCGCCCAACCTCACGCCGCTCCGCATCCTTCTCCATTACCATCTCCCCACCCACTAAAAAGCGCGGGGCAACGGTGGATTCCATCAAGGCATCGGATCTGAAAACGATCCTGCATTCCAGGCGCGCAAATCTCCATTATTTCGAGCATTGCCGGGTGCTCGTGAATGGCGGCCGGGTCGAATACGTGACCGACGCCGGAAAGAAAAGCCTGTACTGGAATATCCCCATCGCGAACACCACGAGCCTGCTGCTCGGCACCGGCACGTCCATCACGCAGGCCGCCATGCGCGAATTGGCCAAGGCCGGCGTGCTCGTGGGTTTCTGTGGGGGCGGTGGCACGCCCTTGTTCAGTGCGAACGAAGTCGATGTCGAAATCGCGTGGATGACGCCGCAAAGCGAATATCGTCCCACCGAATATCTGCAAAGCTGGGTCCGCTTCTGGTTCGACGATGCATTGCGCCTGAACGCGGCGAAGCGGATTCAGGCATCGCGCCTTCACCGCCTCGGCACCACATGGCAATCCCGAGCATTGCGCGATGCAGGTTTTTCCAGCGATGCGGACCAACTCGCCAAACTGATTCGCCAATTCGAAACGCATATCGAATCCGCGCCGGACGTCACGCTGGTCTTCATCGAGGACCACTGCGACATGTCGATCACGATCGGCGTGGCCGGCAAGCAGCCCAGCGCGCTGTACTCGGCGCTGCTGACGCAGGGCTTCCTGTCGCTGAAGCCTTTGACTGTGCACGTCAACTACGCATTCACATCGATCGACGGGGCGGCGGTATTCGGCTTCGACGTCGACAACGAATACGTCGCCGGCTTCGACCGTGGCGCATGGGCGGCCACCACGCTGACCCCGCAGAACCTCCTCGATTACACGTTCGCACTCGACGTATCCACGCTCGCCTGACGTCTCAGGCGTCCTTTCCGGAAATTCCATGGCAATCGAAAACGACTTCCTGCCGTTCGCGGTCGGCGCGGGCGCGAACGTGCTCCCGCAGGCCGACTATCTCGCGCTCGCCGCGGTGTCGCTGGGCTTCCAGTCCGGCACGGCGCAGTCGGCCGCGTGCAACAAAGTTTGGCGGCAATCCAGCGTCATGGCCGCAGTGCTGGCGCAGTTCATTGTCGCGCGCAGCGGGCAGGCCGCCGTCGACGACGGCACCACTGCGACGCTGCTGAGTAACCTGCTCGCATCGTCGGCAGCGCTCAACGGCGATCCGGCGCAGGTGTTTGCCGTTGCGACCGCGACGGCCCCGAACCAAGCCGTGAATCTCGGCCAACTCGCGCTGCTTAAGACGGTTGCTCCGTTCTCCCGGAGCGGATTGTTCACGGTGCCCGCTGGCGTGTACACGATTTGGGTTTCGGGTGTTGCCGCCGGCGGTGGAGGCGCGGCGGGCGCGAGCACATCGGGCCTTTCATCTCGTGTCGGCGGCGGTGGTGGCGGCGGCGGTGCGTGCGGGCAGTACCTCATGCGCGCGCCTTTCTCGGTGCTTCCGGGCCAGGTGATCAACATCGTGATCGGTGCTGGTGGTTTCGGTGGAATCGTCGGTGGCGCCGCGGCAACGGCGGGCGGAAACACGGTCATCGGGACGCTTGCGACATTGACGGGGGGCAGCCCCGGGGGCGCCGGCGCCGTGGCAACCGTCAACGCGCTGGGTGGTGGCGGCAACGGCGGCCTCGGCGGTGCGGGAGGTAAGGCCGCGCAGGGCGCCGGGCAGTCGGGAACCGGCGCGGCGTTCGGCGGCGGCGGCGGTTGCTACGGCAGCGGACCGGGAACTGCGGGCAACGGCGGCGTCGGCGGGCAAGGTCTCGTCATTATCGAGTGCTGAACACATGAAATATGCATACTTCGACACCAGCAGCGCGCGCCTGCTGCAACTCCTCGACACCGCGGCATTCAGCGACGCCGCGCTGCCGCCTGCGGCGTCGCTCGTTTAGCTGACGGACGCGCAGTTCACGGAGGCTCAGACGGGCACCTGGTAGGTGGTTGGCGGCGCGCTCACGCGGGCGGCGCCAACCACCTTCGGCGATGACGAACTCGCCGACGCGCGCGCAGTGCAGTTGGCCGCGCTGACGATCGCCTGTTCAAACGCTATCACGGGCGGATTCAGCTCTGAATCGCTCGGCGCAGCGCACACCTATCCGTCCTCGATGACCGACCAGCAGAACCTGATGGCCTCGGTGCTCGCCTCGATCTACCCGGGCCTCGCCACGACCCTGGTCCACGCCGGCCTGGTGCGCCGATGCGTCCGGCGCGTGGGCCTACGTCGAGCATGCCGCCGCGCAGATCCAACAGATCGGCCAAGACGGCAAGATCGCGATTCTCGCCGCACTGGCGAAGAAACAGGCGCTCGCCGAGACGGTCGCTGCGGCAACCACCGTCGCCGACGTCCAATCGATCACCTGGAGCTGACCACCATGAAGAATCGCATCGGGCAACTACTCGAGCAACGTGAAGCTCGGTGGCTTGAGCGTCGGCGGTCCGGTCGCAGGCACGACGCTGACGAACACTGCCCAGACTATCGACAAGGCGTACACCTACAGCGCACCCGCGAGCGGCACAACGGTGGCGATCGCGAGCGGCACGCAGACCGCGCTCATCGACCCGGCGGCCACGCTCGCCGCGCTCACGATCACGCTGCCGACCTGCAACGCCAGTTACGACGGCTCGCTCGTGCGCTTTACTTCGACGAAAGCTGTCACCGCCCTGACGCTGTCCGCAGCCTCGGGTGGCGTCTCGCCGGCCGCCACGGCGCTGTCGGCCGGCGCAGGCCACGGCTTTATCTGCCGCGGTGCGTCGACGACGTGGTATTTGCTGTACTGAGGTGCCGCTCGTCAAGGCGTCTCGAAGTTGGCGATGGCCTCTTCATCGCAGACGATGCTCGCGAGTTTCCGGTGCGCTTGGATGGTGTTCTCTGCGCTTGGATCTGCGCGCATCGACGGCGCCAGGGCCGCGTAGTGGCGCATGAAGAGGCGCATCACGTGCGAGGTACCCGCCGTGGTAACCGATCGCAGGTCGTCGTCGAAATAGCTTCCCTTGGCGTGCGCGCCGGTGATGATTTCGTAGGACGGGAAATACTCGACGTGGTCGTTCGCCTCACGGATTTCTTGCGCGGCTACGCGCAGCACCGCCTTGCTGTATGTCGTAGACGCGAGCACGTGGCGTGGCTCGAACGTTGCGAGCAGCGGCACAGGGGAAACCGTCAGAATGATCTTTGCCGACGGGTTGATGACGTGCAGCAGGTCGATGGCCTCCTGGAGGTCCGCGACCACCTCGTCGACCGTGAAATTGGCGAACTCGTAGCGTTCCGGGTCAGGGCTCCCGCCCGCGACCCCGGGCGCGAGCGGGTAGACGGCACCGTCTTTCTTCGAGCGCCAGCACTCCGTGAGCCCCAGGGTGAAGACGAGCACGTCCATCCGGGTAAGCATGGCGCGGACTGCAGCGAAATGCTCGTCGCGCGAGCGCTCCAATGAACTCAGGTCGGCAAAGCCGTCGGGCTCGATCTGCGGCCGGAAGGGGTCCACGAGGCGCCCATCGTGGCGCTCCCAATGCTGTTCCGCTGGCACGAACGTTCCGCTGACTCGCTTGATTAGCTGCGTCAACTGCCGGGCCGTGTAGATGTTTCCGTAGCGCGCGGAGAATACGTCGAAGTTGCGAGCCCGTGCTGTTTGCGGGTCGAGCCCCGGCGGAGCTGCTTCGGTCACGAGATGATTGAAGCCGTTGGCGTCCAGGGCACGCGCAATGTGCTGGGCGAAGCAGCTTCCAGCGGTCGCGACCCTATGTTCCTTTTCGATGGTGAATCGGGGCGGCGACACCGGATCGACATCCTGCGCGGCCGGCTCTGCCACCGCGCTTTTCCAGAAATGAAAGGCAGGAAGACCGCGATATGGATTCCCGCCCGTGGAACGCTCGACCTGGCCGGCGGGCTCGGCCGCGTCTGCGTGAGCGACCAGCCCGAGCAGCCGATCATATTCAGCGAGGCTAAAGTTCAGCGGCTCGATCGTGTGTTGCTCGAATTCCGCGTAAGCGGCGACAGAATCCTCGACAAACTGTCGAAGGCCTATCGTTCCGTAGGGTTCGTGCCTCTTGAACGCGTAGTCACCGTTGAGGCCAAGCTCTTTCGCGATCTCCGGATATATCGGCCAGATGGGCATTGTGCGAAGGTCGTCGATGACATAGCGCACCGGATTTTCGCTTTGAATATCGATCCCGGCTTTTTTGAGAAGCTCCTTGGAGACGTCTGCGATGACCGAAATTGTGGGGTGATTGAGCGTATGCATGAAGCAACCCTGCGCGGTCCATTTCTCGAAATGCGGACCGAGCGGTAGACCGATCTCATCGGCTTCCTTGAGGAACGCTTTCTTTGCCGGTGCCCATGCGTCGAGATAGCCGAGCCGCAAAAACGTGCCGCGGTTGAACGAAGCAACGATCTCGTCGACTGTCCGGCCGCGGAGATAGCCATGCAACGCGAGCGCCGAATTGTAATGCGACAGCGGAGTGGCAACCGTCCGGACCTTCCCATCGTCGAGGGCGGCGCGGGCATATGTTATATCGGGATGAAATCCGGTAAACGTGAAGCTCGGAAAGTAATGCACTTTGTGTGCATACTCCGTAGCGACGTGCGGTTCCAATATTTTTTGCGTGAACAAAAGATCATAGTCACGCTGGATAGTCAGAAAATCTGCGGTGCCATCCCACAGCCTGGAGACAAAAAAATATTCGACATCCAACTTCCCGTTCATTGCCCGAATGCATTTAGAAATACCTTCACCTTGGCAGTTTGAAACAACGGCGACTCTCATGTTGGATTCTCTTTTGTAGCATTGGGCTCAGTGCTTCGAGCGATCGACGAAGAATTATACGGTGGACAAATGCTGGGGCTCGCGCCCACAGCATGCTGCATCAGTAGTGACGCGAGCCCAGACACAGTGGGCCTGAATTGACCACAACACGCTTTCGGTATGCCGCCTTCGGGTGGCTTTTTCATTTCGGGGGTTTGATGGCTGACACGCCAATCTACGACGGCGTCGAGCGGCGCCTGCGCGCTGGGGACCAGAGGTTCAAGCAGCTCGAAGCGCGGATCGACGCGAGCGACGAGCAGGTGGCTGCACGCGACGAACTTGGAGGAGGCGCGCAGCATGCTGGCACTTTGGTCGGCGGCGGCCATTGCTGCTGAGCCAGCAACGGCACGGGTGACATGAGACCGCAATAAGCGCTGTCGATCGACCAATTCGAGCCGATTTTACGTTCCGCAAAAAAATGGATCCGCGCAGATAAAGGTCGTCCGGGGCACAGATACACCACGTTTGCGGAACGCAAAACGACCTAAGCATATGATTTTTATCGAAAGGTGCGTGGCTTAGAAAAGCCACGGCCGACGAGCGGACGACACAGGAAGGCTCGCTGCCGTGTAGGCAGCACGAGAAATGCGGCAAGCTCAAAAACCATCTCGCCGCATCCTCGACCCCCGATCAGCCCTTGCGGATCACCGGCTCGTCTTTCGTGTGCATCTGCACGACCGTGCTGTAATACGGCCAGATGAACGGGCCGCCGGCGCCTTGATTCAAGTCCTGGTGAATCGAGGTGTAACCGTCGATTTCCGGCGGCGAAGATGCGTTGATCACAAGGAGCATGATCGCGGTGATCGGCTTCTTGTTGGCCTCGTTGGCCTTCCACGTCATGTAGATGAATTTTCCGCCTGCACCGGCCTTCAGATCCTGCGGGCTCCATTCCCAACCCTCCGGCGGATTGGACTGAGCCTTGTCGTAAGCGACGAAGTTCAGCGACGTGATCGGATGCTGATCACCCCGTTGATAACCGATGTAGATGTATTCGCCACCCACGCCGGAGTTCGTGTCGGTCGTGATGAAATCCCACGGCGGCTGGTAGTGCGGGCCCGGGGTGCTTCCGGCTTGCGTCGTGAGGGCGGTAATCGAAGTGGTCATTTTCATCTCCTCTCAATGTTCGAAGTGAGAGGTTAGTATATTTAATGAATTGAAATTAGCAATTGAATGTATTTTCGTTTTATTTGCCTGTCCCGGTATCGATGGACGCTGGATAATCAAATGAAATGTTTGAAAGTCCTGATTATGTTGTCAAGTGTGTGTCGTATAGGATGCTCGGAAATTTTAATTTCCTTGAATTTGATTTGTGCGCATATTCGATGCTTCGATGGTGGCTGGGTAAGGTGATGTTTATCCAGTGCATCCTTTATTCCCCATTTCGTGATGGCTGTTGGTGTTTGCGCGGTAGCGTAGCCGGGACTGTCAGAATTTCCGTGTTCGAGGCGGGTTGAACATCACACGGCAGGCCGGAAAAAGCGTTCTTCGTAGAGAATGGCGAACTGATTCATGGCCGCCTTCCAATCGTGCGCGGCGTGCCCCCAGCCAGCCGTGATGT
>JASLEG010000199.1 GCA_030151225.1 Burkholderia sp.
CCCTCGTCGCGCAGCTTTTCCATTGCGTAGGCGCGCGTCGATTCGGTCAGGCGGTACAGCGCGATCGCGCCGTGGAATTCCACGGCGATCAGCGATTTGGCGGCCAGTTCGGCCAGCGCGGCGATGGCGGTGGCGATCGGCACGCCGGGCTCGCTGGCCACCGCGCACACGGCATCGAACGTGAAGCTGCCGGAAAAGAACGCGAGGCTGCGGAACAGCGCGCGCGCCTCGGCGTCGAGCAGCGCGTAGCTCCAGTCGAAGGTGGCGCGCAGCGTCTGATGGCGCGGCAGCGACAGGCGCAGGCCGCCGCTGAGCAGGTCGAGCCGGTCGTCGAGGCGCGCGGCCACGCCGTCCAGGCCGAGCGTGGCCACGCGCGCGGCGGCCAGCTCGATCGCGAGCGGCAGGCCGTCCAGGCGCCGGCAGATGTCGGCCGCGAGCCGCAGCCCGGCCTCGTCGCCGGTGCTGCCCGGCGCGATGCCGGCCGAGCGCTGCAGGAACAGGGCCACGGCGCCGTAACGCGCGAGCGATTCGGCGCTCGCGTCGGCCGGCGGTACGGCCAGCGGCTCCACGCGATGCACGATCTCGGCGCGGATCGACAGCGGCTCGCGGCTCGTCACCAGCACCTGCAGGCCGGCCGAGGCGCCGAGCAGCGTCTCCACCAGCCGCGCGGCGGCCTCCACCACCTGCTCGACATTGTCGAGCACCAGCAGCGCGCCCTCCGGCGGCAGCCCGGCCAGCAGATGCAGCGGATCGCGCAGTACGTTTTCGGGCGTGAGCTTGAGCGCCAGTGCGAGCGTGGCGAGCATCGCCTCGCGCGAATCGGCGGAGGCGAGCTCGACGAACACCACGTGGCGCGCGTGCTCGTCGCGCAGGGTCTGGGCGACGTGCAACGCGAGCGAGGTCTTGCCGATGCCGCCTGCGCCCACCAGCGTCACCACGGCGGCGCGGTCGAGCCGGCCGAGCAGCTCGGCCAGATCGTCGTCGCGGCCCACCAGCGGCCCGGCACCGGCCGGCAGCGCGCTCGGCGCCGGCACCTCGCCAGGCGCGGCCGCATGCGACACCAGCAGATAGCCGCGCCCGGTCACGGTGCGGATCAGCTCGCGGTCGGCGTCGAAGGCCTTGCGCAGCGCGGCCACGTGCACCTGCAGGCGGTTCTCCTCCACCACCTGGTTTGGCCACACGGCATCGAGCAGTTGGTCCTTGGTGACGATCGCGCCGTTGGCGCGGAACAGCACCTCGAGCACGTCGAACGCGCGCGCGCTGAGACGCAGCGGCATGTCGCGGCGCCTCAGCTCGCGCCGCTCGAAATCGACATGCAATGCGCCGATCCTGATCATGTCCGTCTCCCGAAGACGCCGGACCACGGCGCGCAGTGAAGCCACGAGCGGCACGCCCAGTCGCGCGCGCTCACGATGAAATGAACGCAGGATATTCCACGCGAAACATCGCGTCTTGTAGAAAAATCCGCTGCGAGCCGGTTTCGCGGCACGCTCCTGGACGAAATACCCCCCGCTCGCCACGATATCGGATGAAATGGCATTGTCATCACGAATCCAGTCAGTTTTCCATGGATGTCTTGCTCGCCGGTTTCAATGCCGATTCATATCTGGATCCAATGCCCGATCGCGGTGGGATCCTTGCTTGTCGCGGTAAAACGGCAATGGTATAACTCGCCTGACATGCATGCCGGGTCCGCGTTCCCGGCATGCAGCGCGCCACCCGTCCACCGTGCCCCGGATGCGTCGCGCGGCTTCCCGTTCGTCTCGTCCAATCCGTCGACGCTGGTTCGCCTCGCCCCGTGTCGAGGCCCGCGCGGTACCCGTTCCTGCGAGGAATTCGTCCGATGACGCCTGCCGCTTCCCCGATCCGCACCGCCCCGGCCGTGCCGCGCGATACGCTCGGCTGTCTCGCCAACCGGCTACGCCGCGACCTGCAGTTCAGCGGCGCGGGCGTCACCTTCCACCGCAAGAGCATGGATGCCGCGCGACTCGAGCACGTGGCGACGCCGGCCAGCGATCGCGGCTTTCTGGTGGGGATTTCGCTGGTGGACGGCCATCGCCGCAAGGTCATCCGCGGCGCGCGCAGCGAGCGGCGGCAATTCGACCGGCATTCGATTTATATCCGTGATTTTTCCGATGATTATTCGGCCGATCTGCATGGCGATTTCGATTTCCTGCTGGTGGAAATGTCGCCGGCGGTGCTCGCGCAACTGGGCGAGGCACACGACGCGCGCGCGATCGACGGCCTGAATTGCGAGGTGCGCGAGCCCGACCCGGTGCTCGGCCATCTCGGCGCGGCGCTCGCGGCCGCCGCGGATACGCCGGGCGAACTCGGTGCGCGCTTCGTCGAGCAGATGGGGGGCGCGATCGCCACGCATCTGGTCGCGCGTTACGGCAACCTGCGCGATCGCGATGCGCGCATCAGGGGCCGGCTCAGCGCCGAGCACGAGAGGCGTGCCAAGGAATTGCTGCTGCTGCGCGCCGATCACGGCGCATCGATCGCCGACATCGCGCGCGAATGCAATCTGTCGCGCAGCTGGTTCATCCGCGCGTTCGCGCGCAGCACCGGCCGCACGCCGCATCAGTGGCTGCTGGAGCAGCGCACCGAACAGGCGCGCGGCCTGATCGAGACCACCCGCATGACGCTGGCCGAGATCGCGCTGACCTGCGGGTTCGCCGACCAGAGCCATCTGAGCCGGGTATTCGCGCGCACGCTCGGCGTGACGCCGGGCGCGTGGCGACGCGGCGCCGAGAACTGACGCGCCGCGGGGACTGCCTGCTTTTTTTGTTTACTGCTGTTTCATGCGCTGCTGCGCACCTCCGCCGCCTGACGACGACGCGCGGGCGCCACCCGCGGGGCGGCCCGCGTGGCGTCCGGCGCATTCGCCGCCGCTGCCATCTTCACGCCTGCCGGACGACGCGGGGGCGCCACCTCGGCCAGCGCGCAATACAGGTCGATGTAGCGCGCGGCCGGCCCTTCCCAGCTCGAATCGCGCTGCATCGCGTTGCGCTGCAGGGCCCGCCATGCATGCGGCTGCGCGAACAGATCGAAGGCACGGCCCAGCGCCTGCACGATGTCGAGCCCGGACTCGCCGTCGAACAGGAAGCCGGTGGCCCGGCCCACGCCATCCACGTCCATCGGGTCGGTGCCGCTGCCCGCGTCCAGATCGGTGATCGTGTCGGCCAGCCCGCCCACGCGCGAGGCCACCGGCACCGTGCCGTAGCGCATCGCGTAGAGCTGGGTCAGCCCGCACGGCTCGAAGCGGCTCGCGTGCAGCAGGATGTCGGCGCCCGCGTGCAGCCGGTGCGCGCGCGGCTCGTCGTAGCCGATGTGCACGCCGAGCCGGCCCGGCCATTGCGCGGCGAGCCGGCGCAGCTCGTTCTGGATCGCCGCGTCGCCCTGGCCCAGCACCGCGAACTGCGCGCGCGGCCAGCGCTCGAGCGCGGCGGGGATCGCCTCGCACAGCTTGTCCGCGAGCTTCTGCGTGGTAAGCCGGCTGCCGATCGCCACCAGCGGCGCGAACGGGTCGACCTGCAGGCCGTAGCTCTGCTGCAGCTCGCGCTTGCAGGCGTGCTTGCCGGCCAGGTCGTCGACGCCGTAGCCCTGGGCCAGCACCGGGTCGTGGCGCGGGTCCCACAGCGCGTCGTCGATGCCGTTCACGATGCCCGACAGCTTGCCCAGATGCGCGGCGAGCACGCCTTCCATGCGGTTGCCGAAGCGCGGCGTGAGGATCTCGTCGGCGTAGCGTTCGCTGACGGCCGTCAGCCGGTCGGCATAGACGATCGCGGCCTTCATGCAGCTGAGCATGCCGTAGAACTCGATGCTGTGCGGCTCGTGCGGCGAGGCGGTGAGCAGTTCGGACGGAATGCCCGCGTACGGGGCGAGCCCCGGCGGGTAGTTGCCCTGGAACGCGAGATTGTGGATCGTGAACACGCTGCGCGCCGGCGCGCCGGCCAGCTTCATCAGCAAGGGCGTGAGGCCCGTATGCCAGTCGTGCGCGTGCACCACGTTCGGGCGCTTCACGCCGCGCACGCCCGAGGCGATGCGCGCGGCCGCGGCCGACAGTGAGGCGAAGCGCACGAAGTTGTCGACGTAGTCGCGCCCGCATTCGTCCTGATACAGGCCGCTGCCGCGATGACCGAACAGGTGGTTCATCTCGAGCAGCAGCACCGGCACGTCGGTGTCGGGCATCGCGGCACGCCACAGACGGGCGTCGCCGCCGGGCAGGTCGCGGATCGTGCAGAGCGGCGTGGGTGCCACGGCCTGCTCGAAGGCGGCTTCGTAGCCGGGCAGCAGGATCGACACGTCGACGCCACGGCGGCGCAGCGCGCTCGCCGAGGCGCTGACCATATCGCCAAGGCCGCCGCTCTTGGCTAGCGGTGCCGCTTCGGCGGCGACCATCAGGACGTTAAGCGACAAGGTGATTCCCCAGTAGGTGCGAAATGAGTGGCACTCGATGCGGTCGTCGACTGGGCCGGCGGGTTTCCGTGCGGCGGTGCATCAACGGTCTGATGCGACGGGCTCGGGTGACGCGGGCGGCGCGATGCGGACAGTGGCGGCCTCCAAATGCTGCACCCCTCCTTACGCAAGCTTCAAGCCAGCTTCGCACACTTCTTGAAAAAAACTGTCGCGGCGGCGCCGGACGCAGGCCGGACAGGGCTTTGCGTGGTGCGCCGCAATGTGGGGAGAACACCGAGAAAAAACGCCGCGAAACGCGGCGCATGTAGTTTTGACACTGGCCGTTCACCGGTCTTGTAGATTTCGCCAAAGCTCGGTGCGGCACCGGACAGACGGTGTCGAGGTGGCACCGCGCGCCGCGCTACCAGCGCAGCGCCCACCGGCCCAGCGCACCGCCCGCGAGCGCCGGCACCAGCATCCCCACCGTGTACCAGACGGCCCAGAACGGCACGGCCATCTCGGGGCAGCGCAGCGAGTAGGCGAGCGTGCCGATCGCGCCGGCCAGCAGCCCGGCCACGCGCCCCGCCGCCACCGGCCGGGTGGCGGCCAGGCCGCGCATCGCGCCGAGCAGCGCGGCGAAGGCCGGCACCGACAGCGCCACGATGTACAGCGAGCAGCTGCGCCACGTGTGGCCGAGCACCAGCCCGGCGCGCAGCTCGGCCGGCGCGGCGGCGAGGACCGCCAGCGCGGCCGTGCCCGCCACCACCAGCGGCATGGCCAGCGCCAGCCACGCGCGGCCCACCAGCACGCCGGGCCGCGCGAGCCGCGCACCCACCCACAGGGCGCCGAGCGCCATGGTGGCCGGCAGCAGCACCTTGGCCCAGAACAGCGGCTGCGCGGCGGCCGCCGCGAGGCGCAGGCCGTCGCCCCAGATCGCCGCCATCAGCGCCAGCGCCGCGACCAGGCCGGCGGCCACCGCCGTGCCGAGCTTCGCGCCCACCCGCGCGCGGCCGGGCCGGCGCGGCAGGTCCACCAGATTCAGGATCAGTTCGTCAGTGTTCATCGCCCTTCCCTCGTATCTTCGCCGCGAGCGCCTTGAGCCCGCGATGCACGCCGACCTTCACGGCCGATTCCGACAGCCCCGTGGCCGAGGCCGTTTCCGCCACCGACATGCCGAGCAGCCGCGTGTGCTCGATCGGCACGCGCTGGCCCTTCGGCAGCGTCGCCAGGAGTTGCTGCACGTCGCGCCGCGCGTCGGCGGCCTCGCTGTCCGGTTCGACGAACAGCGAGGCTTCGTCGTCGAGCGGTTCGTGCAGCGCGTCCCAGCGGAACCGCGCGCGGTGGTAGTCGGCCACCTTGTAGCGCACGATCGCGCTGATCCACGCCGTGAGCGGCACGTCGGGGCGGAAGGTGTCGAGGCCGTTGTGCACGGCGATCAGCACCTCCTGCAGCAGATCCTCGAGATCGTCGTCGCGGCGGCGCAGTTTCGCCCGCAGACGGATTCTCAGCAGCCGCGTCAGCTCGGCCAGGAAGTGGCGATAGGCGGCCTTGTCGCCGTCGAGCGAGCGCAGCAGCAGCGCGGTCAGGCGCTGCTCGGCATCGGACGACGCCTCGCGCCGCGGCTCGGCGCGTGGTGGGGCGGCGTGCAGGGTCAGATCGGGCGTGAACACGATGGCGGGCTCCGGCGCCCGGGCTCGATCAGGCCCGGGCCCGACGCGGCGCGCCGGCGGGGGCGTCGAGCGCCATGCCCTGGCTCACACGGCGGCCGCTCAGGCGGGCGTACAGCGGGCGCAGCCAGTTGTCGAGCGCGAACGGCCCCGAGCCGCCGAACATCAGCGTGACGAGCCCGGCCACGTACAGCAGGTCGGTCTCCACGCCCGGCGGGCCGAACTTCGGCACGCCGGCCACCACGTCCATCAGCTTGATCGAGGTGAAGCCGTATTGCAGGTGCACGGTGGCCGAGGCCACCAGCAGCACGGCCAGCATCGGCCATGCGATCAGCGGCACGAACGCGCCGGCCAGCACGGCCAGGCCGCCGCCGATCTCGATCGCGATCGTGGCCCAGGCCATGAAGTGCGGCGCGGGCACGCCCAGGCCGGGCAGGATCGCGGCGAAGTGGTCGGGGTGCCTGGCGATCTTCGCGAGGCCGTGGGCCACGTAGCCGTAGCCGACGATGGCGCGGATCGGCAGCGGCGCCCCGGTACGCAGACGTTCGGCCAGCCAGGCCGGGTCGAACAGCCGGAACAGCGAACGGAGCACGGTTGAGGTCATGGGGATGAGCATCCTGGTAGGAAAAGGCGGGCCCGTCGGGCGGGCGGATGCGCCGGCAATGCTTGCGGCGCCCTGTCCTTGCCAGATCGCTGCGCACGCCCGATCGGTTACATGGTCCGAAAATTTTTCCCGGACGTTTTTCGTCCGCGTGCATGCCTGCCCCGCCGCGCATCCCGGCGAGCGCCGCGCCAGCGGCTACAATTGGCGACCGCCGCGCCCCTGCCCGGCGGCCACGATGCCAATCTCCGCCAGCCGATCCCGATGAGTTCCAGCCACGATTTCCTGCCCGAACCGGGCGCCCCCGTCCGCATGGCCGACGTCGCGCGGCTCGCCGGCGTGTCGAAGATGTCCGTGTCGCGCGTGCTGACCGGGCAGCACGTCAGCGACGCCACGCGCCAAGCCGTGATGGAGGCCGTGCGCAAGACCGGCTACGTGGCCGATGCGGTGGCCGGCGCGCTGTCCTCGGGACGCGCCAACATCGTGGCGGTGATCGTGCCGTCGCTGTCGAGCTCGAACTTTTCGGAAACGGTGCGCGGCATCAACGACGTGGTGGAGACGCGCAACCTGCGCCTGCTGCTCGCCAATACCGATTACGTGGTGGAGCGCGAGGAGACGCTGATCGCCTCGCTGCTGAGCCACCAGCCGCGCGGCATCGTGCTCACCGGTGGCCATCACACCGAACGCGCCCGCGCGATGCTCGCGCAGGCGCGGATCCCCGTGATCGAGACCTGGGAGCTGCCGGCCGAGCCGATCGACCGCGTGGTGGGCTTCTCGAACGAGGCCGCCGCGGCCGCGATGGGCCGTCATCTGTATACGCGGGGCTACAGGCGGATCGGCTTCGTGGGCGGCACCACCCATCTGGACCTGCGTGGCATGGCGCGCCGCAACGGCTATCTGGCCGCGGTGGCCGAGGCCGGCCTGCACGCGCCGCGCGAGATCGGCCCCGACGAGGCGAGCACCAACATGACCCACGGCGTGGCGATGGAGAACGCCGGGCGCGCGCTGAACCAGCTGCTCGCGCAGTGGCCCGACACCGACGCGGTGATGTGCACCAGCGACATCCACGCGTTCGGCGTGATCATGGCCAGCCACCGGCTCGGGCTGAAGGTGCCCGACGACATCGCGGTGGCCGGCTTCGGCGATTTCGAGCTGGCGCGCCACTGTTTCCCGGCGATCACCACCGTGTCGGTGGACGCCTACGGCATCGGCCGCTCCACGGGCCTGTCGATGCTGGCCGCGATCGACGCCTCGGCGCGGCCGAACGCGTCGAGGCGCGAGATCGCCTCGGCGCGCGAGGCGGCCGCGCCGCACGACGCGCCGGCGCGCATCGACGTGCCGTATTCGATCGTGCAGCGCGAGAGCGCCTGACGGAGCCGGCTCAGCCTGCCTTCGGGCGATGCGCGGTGAACTCGGTCACGAGCGGCCGGCCGTCGAAGAAGGCGTCGAGATTCTCGCGCACCAGGCGCGCCATCGCCGCGCGCGTCTGCGTCGTGGCACTGGCCCGATGCGGCGACAGCAGCAGGTTCGGCAGCGCCAGCAGGCGCGCGTCGATCGCCGGTTCGTTCCAGAACACGTCGAGCGCGGCGCCGCGCAGCCGGCCGTCGCTCAGGCACTCGATCAGCGCCGGCTCGTCGAGGATCGCGCCGCGCGCCACGTTGATCAGGAAGCCTTGCGGGCCCAGCGCCTCGAACACCGCGCGGCCGATCGCGCCGCGCGGCATGCTGTCGGCCGCCGCGCACACGATCAGGTAGTCCGAGCCGGCCGCGAGCGCCGCCGCGCCGTCGTGGAACGCGTAAGGCACGTCGTCGAAGCGCACCCGGTCGTGATAGCCGATCGTCATGTCGAACGCCGCCGCGCGTCGCGCCACCGCCCTTCCCACCCGGCCCAGGCCGAGAATGCCGAGCCGCTTGCCGTGCAGCCGCGCCGTGAGCGGGAAATGGCCGCGCTCGCCGCCCGCGCCCCAGTCGCCGGCGCGCACCCGCGCGTCGTTGCGCGCCACCTCGCGGGCCACCGCCAGCATCAGCGCCATGCCGAGATCGGCCACGTCCTCCGTCAGTACCTCGGGCGTATTCGTCACACGAATCTGCCTGCGCGCGGCATGCGCGAGATCGATCGCATCGACGCCCACGCCGTACGACACGATCGCCTCGAGCTTCGGCAGCGCGTCGATCAGCGCGGCATCGGCGCCCGCCTCGCCGTTGGTGGCGAGCACCCGCACGTGCGGCGCGAGCTCGGCCAGCAGCGCGGCGCGCGCGGCCGCATCGGGCGCGTCGCCGAGCACGCGCAGCGTGTAGCGCTCGGCCAGCACCGCCATGTCGGCATCCGGATATCGGGTAACAACCAATACGACTTCCTTGGACATCCTCATCTCCTCATGTTAGATTTTGTCGCACTTGGATACCGATAACCAAGCGTAGTCGAATCGTAGCCGAATTCGCCCGGTTCGCGCATCCCCGGATGCGGACATTTCGAACCACGAAGCGATTTCGGCCAGGCCGGACGCGCGCCGCATGCACGGCGCGCGCCACCGAGAAGCCGGACATGGAGACGAGACAGATGACGACCCACCACGACGCGCTCGCGGCTGCGAACGCGCGCCCTTCCCACGCCGGAGCCGCGGACGCGGCGCCGGTCTCGGCCCGGCAGCTGCGCCGCGCGATCCTCACGAGCGCGGTGGGCAGCGCGCTCGAATACTACGATTTCGCGATCTTCGGGCTGGCCACGGCGCTGATCTTCAGCCGCGTGTTCTTCGCCAGCTTCGACGCGCACGCGGGCCTGCTCGCGAGCTTCGCCACCTACGGCGTGGGCTTCCTGGCGCGCCCGCTCGGCGGCGTGTTCTTCGGCTCGCTCGGCGACCGCAAGGGGCGCAAGTTCGTGCTGCTGACCACGATCGCCATCATGGGCGTGTCCACCACCCTGGTGGGCCTGCTGCCGGCCGGCCCGCTCGGCGCGGTGGGGCTGATCGTGCTGCGGCTGATCCAGGGCTTCGGCGCCGGCGCCGAGCAGGCCGGCGCCTCCACGCTGATGGCCGAGGTCGCGCCCACGCCGCGTCGCGGCTATTTCGCGGCGCTGCCCTTCGTGGGCATCTTCGCCGGCTTCGGCATCGCCACCGCCACCTTCAGCCTGATGCAGCACATGATGGACAACGCCACGATCCTCGCCTGGGGCTGGCGCCTGCCGTTCCTCGCGAGCGTGGTGCTGATCGCCGTGGCGATCTGGATCCGGCTGAAGCTGCGCGAGAGCCCGGCCTTCGCGGCGCTCGAGAGCGGCCACCAGGTGGCACGCTCGCCGATCCGGCAGGTGGTGCGGCAGGCGCGCCGGCCGGTGCTCGCGGCCGTGCTGATGCGGCTGGCCGAACAGGGCGGCTCCACGATCTACACCACCATCGTGATCGCCTTCCTGGGCGGCACCGTGGCCAACCGGCTCGGCGTGCCGGGCGCGCAGCTCGCGCGCATCGGCACCTCGTGCGCGATCGTGGCCACGCTGGCCAGCGTGATCACCACGCCGATGTTCGGCGCGCTGTCCGACCGCTTCGGGCGCAAGGCCGTGTATCGCGGCGGGGCGCTGTTCATGCTGCTTTGGTCGGTGCCGTCGTGGTGGATGGTCAGCACCGGCGAGCCGCTGTGGGTCGGCATCGCGATGTTCGGCGGGCTCGCGCTCGGCGCCAACAGCATGCTGGGCGCTCAGTGCGCGCACTTCGCCGAGCTGTTCGGCAACCGCTATCGCTATTCGGGCGTGGCGCTGTCGCGCGAGATCGGCGCGGTGCTGTCGGGCGGGCTCGCGCCGATCCTCGGCATCTGGCTGATCGGGCGCGCCGGCGGGGCGTTCTGGGTGATGGGCGTGTACACCGCCGTGCTCGCGGCGCTGACGCTGGTGGGCGTGTCGCTGTCGGTCGAGACGCGCGGGCGCGACCTCACCGATCTCGACGACGCCGTGAACTGACGGCCCGCGCGTTCCCCTTTCCGTTTTCCTCGTTCCCACAGGAGTTGCAGATGAATCAGAAGGTCGCTCTCGTCACCGGCGCGAGCTCGGGCATCGGCCGCAGCGTGGCGCTGGGCCTGCTCGAGGCCGGGTATCGCGTGGCGCTGGCCGCGCGCAAGCTCGGCGCGCTCGAGGAGGTGGTGGCGGAATCGGGCGCGGGCGACCGCGCGCTGGCGCTCGCCTGCGACGTCGGCGACGAGGCCGCCGTGGCACGCCTGTTCGACACGATCGCCGAGCGCTGGGGCCGGCTGGACCTGCTGTTCAACAATGCCGGCGTGTTCACGCCGCAATGCTCGATCGAGGAGCTGCCGGTCGCGCAATGGAAGCAGGCCGTGGACGTGAACCTGACCGGCGCCTTCCTGTGCGTGCAGGGCGCGTTCCGGCTGATGAAACGGCAGAGCCCGCGCGGCGGCCGCATCATCAACAACGGCTCGATCTCGGCCCACGCGCCGCGCCCGAAGGCGGCCGCCTACACGGCCACCAAGCACGCGATCACCGGGCTGACCAAGGCCGCCTCGCTCGACGGGCGCGCCCACGACATCGCCTGCGGCCAGATCGACATCGGCAACGTGGTCAGCGACATGAGCGACCTGATGGCGGCCGGCACGCTGCAGGCCGACGGCTCGCTGAAGGTGGAGCCGCGCATGGCGATGGACAACGTGGTGCGCGCGGTGCTGTACATGGACAGCCTGCCGCTCGACGCGAACGTGCTGCAGATGACGGTGATGGCGAGCCACATGCCGTTCGTGGGGCGCGGCTGAGCCCGCCTGAGCCGGCCCGCGCGCGGCACGCCGAGCATTTCGATCAGCACGATCGACATTTGAAACGGTTGCGCGCCCCGCCGCGCGTCGCTATCGTGAGAGGCTTTTGCCGCACCGCGCCCCGCGCGCCCCTGCCTTGAACGCTTCCTCCTCTCCGCTCGCCTTCCGCGACGCCCTGCTCGCGATGCTCGGCATCGGCCTCGTGAACATGCTGGTGGCGCTCGACCAGACCGTGGTCAGCACCGCGCTGCCGTCGATCGTGGCCGACCTGCACGGCTTCGAATACTACGCATGGATCGCCAGCGCCTACCTGCTCGCCTCGGTGGTGGCGGTGCCGATCTTCGGGCGCCTGGGCGACTATTTCGGCCGCAAGCGCTTCGTGGTGGCCGCCGTGATCACCTTCACGCTGGCCTCGGTGCTGTGCGCGGCCGCCACCGACATGCGCATGCTGGCCGTGGCGCGCGCGCTGCAGGGCGTGGGCGGCGGGATGATGGTGGGCACCGCGTTCGCGTCGATCCCCGACCTGTTCCCCGATCCGCGCGAGCGGGTGCGCTGGCAGGTGGTGATGGCCGCCACCTACGGCATCGGCACCGCGGCGGGGCCGTCGCTGGGCGGCTGGCTGAGCCAGCATTTCGGCTGGCGCTCCACCTTCCTGATCAACCTGCCGGTGGGCGCGCTCGCGCTGTATTTCATCTGGCGCTACCTGCCGATGATCCTGCGCCCGCGCGCGGGCAAGGTGCGCATCGACTATCTCGGCGCCGTGATCGTGGCCGTGATGCTGGGCAGCCTGCAGTTCCTGATCGAGGCGCTGCCGGCGCGCGGGTTCGGCGCGGCCACGCTGGGGCTGGCCGCCCTGGTGGTGGTGTCGTTCGTGGCGTTTCTCGTGTGCGAGCGCCGCGCCACCCATCCGATCGTGCCGCTCGACCTGTTCCGCGACCCGCAGCTCGTCACGCTGTTCGTGCTCTCCACGCTGGCCGGCTTCGTGATGTTCTCGCTGATCTTCTTCGCGCCGCTGCTGCTGCAGGGCGGCTTCGGGCTCGACCCCGAGACGGCCGGGCTGCTGGCCACGCCGATCGCCGCCTGCATCGCGCTCGGCAGCGTGATCAACACGCGCATCGTGATCCACATGAAGCAGCCCACCCAGATCCTGCTGATCGGCTTCGGGCTGCTGGCGGCCGCGTCCGCCTCGCTCGCGCTGTCGGGGCGCGACACGCCGCACCTGGTGCTGGAGGTGTCGATGGCGGCGATCGGCATCGGGCTCGGCTTCATCCTCAACAACATGAACATCTTCGGCCAGGAGATCGCCGGGCGCGAGCGCTTCGGCATCATCACCGCGCTGCTGCAATCGACGCGCATGGTGGGTGGCATGCTCGGCACGAGCATCCTGGCGACGATCGTGCAGCATCGTTACGCGGCCGGCGTGGCGCAATCGCTCAGCGTGCTGGGGCCCGACGTGTCGGCGCACTGGCTCGCCTCGCTGGCCGATCCGCGCGTGCTCGTGGATCCGACGATCGGCGACGCGCTGCTGACGAAGCTGCGCGCGGCCTCGCTCGACGGCGCCGCGCTGCTGGAGGCCGCGCGCCGCGTGATGGTCGGCTCGATCCACATCGGCATCGCGCTGGCGGGCTGCGCGGCGATCGCGGCGGTGTGGCTGGTGGGGCGGATCTCGCACATCCGCTTCAGCAAGCCGCCGGTGCCGGCGGAAACGGTGCAGGCGGAGTGAGGGCGGCAGCTCGATAGCGTTCGGGTTGCGGATCGAGGATCAAGGCGTGGTCGGCTTGATCCTCAAGGTTTGCGTCACGGCGTCCCACAAGGCAACGGCCTCGCTCGTGGTGATCGAGGGTTGATCAAAGGTCACGTACTCGTCTTTGATCCTTAGCTGCCCCCCGGTGCTCATTTCGATCGAAAAATAGGGCTTGGCGGCGTTATTCGAGATCTCGTTGACTCCGAGTGAAAACGTGTGACCGCGCCCATCCCCAGGCTTCCGGCTTTCGAACAGCCACTCCGTCGCCTGCAAGCCGGGCAATGCGACGGCCCCCTTCCTGATGTCATGGCCGTCAAGCGCCTCGAGTGCGGTCCGTGCTTCTGTGCTGTCTGCGTGCTGCGCGGTCGTCGTGTGATCGTTGAACGGTATCGTCGACGTGAATACATCGAAAGTCAGGTCCCGCATGCGGTTGAAACTGAAGGTGGTGCTGACCTCCTCATGATCGCCATCGCTCAATCGGAGGAAGCCGCCGGGGAAGCACACGCCAGGTTCGTGCGGAATCTCGTCGGGGAGGCGGGCACGCAGCCGGGTCATGAGCCCAAGAACAAGATCGAGCTTGTCTGGAAAATTGTTCTTGATGGACATCTTTTTCACGATCGAATCATCGGTCTGATTCGGGTGAAGATAGTCGTACGCTTCGAATTTCAGCAGAAAGCGGACGCCCCGATTCCATTT
>JASLEG010000228.1 GCA_030151225.1 Burkholderia sp.
TGACGTGTACAAGACCTATCCGAACGGGGTGCCGGTCCTGAAGGGTGTCGACATCGACATCGAGGACGGCCAGTTCCTGATTCTGGTCGGCGGTTCGGGCTGCGGGAAGTCGACGCTGCTCAACATGATCGCCGGCCTCGAGACGGTCACGAAGGGCGAGATCCGGATCGACGGCAAGGTCGTCAACGACCTCTCGCCGAAGGACCGCGACATCGCGATGGTGTTCCAGTCGTACGCGCTCTATCCGTCGATGACGGTGCGCGACAACATCCTGTTCGGCCTGACCATCCGCAAGGTGCCGAAGGCCGAGCAGAAGCAGATCGTCGACCGCGTGTCGGCGATGCTGCAGATCGAGCACCTGCTCGACCGCAAGCCGGGCCAGCTCTCGGGCGGCCAGCGCCAGCGCGTCGCGATGGGCCGTGCGCTCGCGCGCGATCCGTCGCTGTTCCTGTTCGACGAGCCGCTGTCGAACCTCGACGCGAAGCTGCGCATCGAGATGCGCGCCGAGATCAAGCTGCTGCATCAGCGCCTCGGCACGACGATCGTGTACGTGACGCACGACCAGATCGAGGCGATGACGCTCGGCGATCGCATTGCGGTGATGAAGGATGGCGTGGTGCAGCAGTTCGGCGCGCCGCAGGACATCTACGATTCGCCGTCGAACCTGTTCGTGGCCGGCTTCATCGGCGCGCCGCCGATGAACTTCATCAATGGCAAGGTTGTGGAGCAGGGCGGCGGCGTGGGCCTCGAGATCGACACGGGGGCGACGCGCGGCGTGCTGACGCTGCCGTTCGAGCCTTCGAAGTTCAGCGCGCACGTGGGCCGCGAGGTGATCCTCGGCCTGCGCCCGGAGCGCATCACCGACGCGCGCAACGCGCACGACGGTCATGCCTCCGGCCTGCAGCCGATCGACGTGATCGTGGACGTGACCGAGCCGACCGGCCCGGACACGCACGTGTTCGCGCAGGTCAACGGCAAGCGCATCGTGGCGCGCGTGCACCCGGCCGCGAATCCGCAGCCGCAGCAGCAGCTCAAGCTGCTGTTCGACGTGTCGAAGGCGGTGGTGTTCGATCCGCAGACGGAAGCGCGTATCGCCTGAGGGCACGGGATCGTTCGATCCGCTCGCCCCGGTCGATGAGGAAACGGGCCGCCGGTCATGCACCGGCGGCCCGTTTCGTTTTGGCTGGGGCGTTGCCGTCCTCAGCCTTCCGCGCGCGGCAGCCCGCCGCGCTCGCCCGGATGGCCGTGGCCGCGCGCCGAGGCCGGCTGCAGCAGCACCAGCACCGCGCCGGCGCCGCCGTCGTTGCCGCGGGCCTCGCAGAAGGCGATCACTTCCTCCTTCTGCACCAGCCACGCGCGCACCTTGCCCTTCAGCACCGGCTCCTTGCCGATCGAGCCGAGGCCCTTGCCGTGGATCACGCGCAGGCAGCGCAGCCCCTTCCTCGCCGAGTCGCGGATGAAGTCGGCCATCGCGTCGCGCGCCTCGTCGCGGCGCATGCCGTGCAGGTCGATCTGCGCCTGCACGATCCACGCGCCGCTGCGCAGCTTGCGGACCACCTCGCGGCTCACGCCGGGGCGGTGGTAGTACAGGCTGTCGTCGGAATCGAGCAGGGTTTCGGGATCGAACTCGTCGGACAGCGTCGCCGACAGCACCGCCGCCTCGTCGAGCCGGGTCTGCTTCGGCACCGTGGACGGCGGCTCGCGTCGCGCCGGTGCGCGCGGCGGCGCGGCCAGCAGCGTGATCGTGCCGATCTCGTTGCGGAACAGGTTCGCGTTCGCCTCGGCTTCGCGTGCGTCGCGCGCGGCCTGCGCCTGCTGCTTCACGCGGCGCTCGGATTCGCCCCTCAGCGCGTCGCGCAGCGAACCGAGGCCGGCCAGGCCCTGGCCCTTCAGCGCGGCGGGCGCGGGCATCGGCACGATCGGCTCGGCGGGTTTCGCGGCGGGTGCGGGGCGGCGCTTGGCCGGGTCGCTCGGATGATGTTGATTCTTCGCCATAATGGTCTACGGATCGAAGTGGGGCGGAACGGGAGCCGCCGGGCACGCTGGGGGATCGGACGATTCGATCGGTTCAGCGGGCGCGGCGCCGGATGCGAAAAGGCCGCTGCGCGGGCGGCAGCGGCCTTCGAACGAGGCTGTGCGGTCGCGCGCGGCGACGCCATTGTATAGCGTCGCCGCGTGGCGGCCCGGCGCGACTTACTTCGCGTCGTGCAGGCTCTCGAGGTAGCGCTGCGCGTCGAGCGCGGCCATGCAGCCGGTGCCGGCGCTCGTGATCGCCTGACGGTAGATGTGATCCTGGACGTCGCCGGCCGCGAACACGCCGGGGATGTTGGTGGCGGTGGCGTTGCCGGCCAGCCCGCTCCTGGTCACGATGTAGCCGTCCTTCATCTCGAGCTGGCCCTGGAACAGGTCGGTGTTCGGCTTGTGGCCGATCGCCACGAACACACCCTGCAGTGCCACGGCCTCGGTTTCGCCGGTGCCGACGTGCTTGATCTTCATGCCCGTCACGCCCGAGGCATCGCCGGTCACTTCGTCGAGCACGTGGTTCCACTTGATCTCGACCTTGCCTTCCTTTTCCTTCTCGAGCAGGCGGTCGATCAGGATCGGCTCGGCGCGGAACTTGTCGCGTCGATGGACCACGGTGACCTTCTTCGCGATGCCGGTGAGGTACAGCGCTTCCTCGACGGCCGTGTTGCCGCCGCCGATCACCGCCACTTCCTGGTTGCGGTAGAAGAAGCCGTCGCAGGTCGCGCAGGCCGACACGCCCTTGCCCATGAAGGCCTCTTCCGATGCCAGGCCGAGGTACTGGGCCGAGGCACCGGTCGAGATGATCAGCGAGTCGCAGGTGTATTCGCCCGAATCGCCGATCAGGCGGATCGGCTTTTCTTCCAGCCTGGCCGTGTGGATGTGGTCGAACACGATTTCGGTGTTGAAGCGCTCGGCGTGCTCGAGGAAACGCTGCATCAGCTCGGGGCCTTGCACGCCGTTCGGATCCGCCGGCCAGTTTTCGACGTCGGTCGTGGTCATCAACTGGCCGCCTTGCGCCAGGCCCGTGATCAGCAGCGGCGACAGGTTGGCGCGGGCGGCGTAGACGGCCGCGGTGTAGCCGGCGGGGCCGGAACCGAGAATCAGGACTTTGGCGTGTTTGGGCGTGGACATGTGCAGGATCCGTAAAAAGCGGCCGTACGGGCGGTTGACGCGGCGAACGGCGGGGCGGCATGCGGGCCGGCTGCGGGTTCGCGCGCCGGGGACGATGCCGTAGATGGGTACCAGACGCGCATTATAAAGGGGCGTTTGCTGCACCGCCGGATACACGTTTCAATCGGTCCGATAGCATGCGTCGATCGGTCGGTTACCGTCATTTACACTTGCCGTTTCACGCCAGCGTTTACAATAATCGCGATCGAACGATCGGCGGTGCGCGCGGGCGCCCCGCCCCCTCTACACGGATTCATGGCAAAAGCTCCCATTACGGCTCAGGCGCAGGCGCTGCCGCATCGCATGTCGCGGCTGCTCGTCGAGATTCGCTGGATTCTGCAGGTCGCGGTGTTCGCGTTCCTGCTGATGGCATTGCTGAGCTACAGCCGCCGCGACCCGAGCTGGACCCACGCGGTGCAGATCGACCACATCGCGAACTGGGCCGGCCGCGTCGGCGCCTGGACGGCCGACATCCTGCTGCTGCTGTTCGGCATTTCCGCCTACTGGCTGGTGGTGCTGCTCGCGCGCCGGGTGGCCGCCAACTACCGTCGCATCACGCGCCACGAATCGCTCGACGACGAAGCACCGGCCCGCCCGATCGGCTGGCTGGCCGAGGGTTTCGCGTTCGTGCTGGTGCTGCTCGCGAGCGACGGCATCGAGGCGCTGCGCATGTGGTCGCTGAAGGTGCCGCTGCCGCGCGCGCCGGGCGGCGTGATCGGCGAGACGGTCGCGCACGGCGTCTCGCACGCGCTCGGTTTCACCGGCGGCACGCTGTTCCTGCTGATCGCGCTCGCGATCGGCCTTTCCCTGTATTTCCGCTTTTCCTGGCTGTCGGTGTGCGAGCGCGTCGGCGACGCGATCCTCAGCGCCGTCACGCTGGCCCGGCTGCGCCGCGAGGCCGAGCGCGACCGCAAGCTCGGCGAGGCCGCAGCGGTGCGCCGCGAGGGCAAGGTCGAGGAAGAGCGCGTGCGCGTGGAGGATCACGAGCCCGTCATGATCGTGCCGCCGGTGGTCACGCCGGCCAAGTCCGAGCGCGTCGAGCGCGAGCGCCAGGCGCCGCTGTTCACCGATCTGCCCGGCGATTCCACGCTGCCCGCCATCTCGCTGCTCGACGCCGCGCAGCAGAGCCAGGAAGCGATTCCGGCCGACACGCTCGAATTCACCTCGCGCCTGATCGAGAAGAAGCTCAAGGATTTCGGCGTCGAGGTGGGCGTGGTGGCGGCCTATCCGGGCCCGGTGGTGACGCGCTACGAGATCGAGCCGGCCACCGGCGTGAAGGGCAGCCAGATCGTCGGCCTCGCCAAGGATCTCGCGCGCTCGCTGTCGCTGGTGTCGATCCGCGTGGTGGAAACCATCCCCGGCAAGAACTACATGGCGCTCGAACTGCCGAATCCGCGTCGCCAGACCGTGCGCCTGTCCGAGATCCTCGGCTCCGAGGTGTACGCGGCCTCGTCGTCGGCGCTCACCATGGGCCTCGGCAAGGACATCGGCGGCAAGCCCGTGTGCGCCGATCTGGCCAGGATGCCGCACTTGCTGGTGGCCGGCACGACCGGTTCGGGCAAGTCGGTCGGCATCAACGCGATGATCCTGTCGCTGCTCTACAAGGCCACGGCCGAACAGGTGCGGCTGATCCTGATCGATCCGAAGATGCTCGAAATGAGCGTCTACGAAGGCATTCCGCACCTGCTGTGTCCGGTGGTGACCGACATGCGGCAGGCCGGCAACGCGCTGAACTGGGTGGTCGGCGAGATGGAGCGGCGCTACAAGCTGATGAGCAAGCTCGGCGTGCGCAATCTCGGCGGCTACAACAACAAGATCGACGAGGCCACCCGGCGCGAGGAGAAGATCCCGAACCCGTTCAGCCTCACGCCCGAGGATCCCGAGCCGCTCGGCCGCCTGCCGAACGTGGTGGTGGTGATCGACGAGCTGGCCGACCTGATGATGGTGGTGGGCAAGAAGGTGGAGGAGCTGATCGCGCGGATCGCGCAGAAGGCGCGTGCGGCCGGCATCCACCTGATCCTCGCCACCCAGCGCCCGTCGGTGGACGTGATCACCGGCCTGATCAAGGCCAACGTGCCCACCCGCATGGCCTTCCAGGTATCGTCGAAGATCGACTCGCGCACGATTCTCGACCAGATGGGCGCCGAGTCGCTGCTCGGCATGGGCGACATGCTGTACCTGCCGCCCGGCACGGGGCTGCCGGTGCGCGTTCACGGCGCCTTCGTGTCCGACGAGGAAGTGCACCGCGTGGTGGAGAAGCTCAAGGAGCACGGCGAGCCGAACTACATCGAGGGCCTGCTCGAGGGCGGCACGACCGAGGGCGAGGAAGGCGCGGCCGGGCCCGGCGGGGCCGCCGAGGGCAGCGAATCCGATCCGCTTTACGACCAGGCCGTCGAGATCGTCGTCAAGAACCGTCGCGCCTCGATCTCGCTGGTGCAGCGCCATCTGCGCATCGGCTACAACCGCGCGGCGCGGCTGCTCGAACAGATGGAGCAATCGGGGCTCGTCTCGGCCATGTCGTCGAGCGGCAACCGCGAAATTCTGGTACCGGCCCGCGACGCGGAATGACACCGCGCGGGCGCGCCGGTCCGCCACTCAGGGAGAACACAATCCAATGCAGGCATTCCCGTTCATGACTTCCACCGGCATCCGCCGCCTCGTCGCCTCGCTCGCCGGCGCCTCGCTGATGGCGATGGCCTCGCACGCTTTCGCGGGCGGCACCGACGAGCTCAAGTCCTTCATCGCGCAGGTCAAGTCGGCCAGGGGCAGCTTCACGCAGCAGATCGTCAAGGCGCCGTCGAAGGCCGCCAGCGGCGCGATCGCCACGGCCAAGCCGAACGACAACTCGAGCGGCAGCTTCGTGTTCGCGCGCCCGGGCAAGTTCGTGTGGTCGTACGAGAAGCCGTATCAGCAGCTGCTGCAGGCCGACGGCAGCACGCTGTTCGTCTACGACAAGGACCTGAACCAGGTGACCGAGCGCAAGCTCTCGGGCGCGCTCGGCGCGAGCCCGGCCGCGATCCTGTTCGGCAGCAACGACATCGAGAAGAACTACACGCTGCGCGACGGCGGCGAGAAGGGCGGCATCGACTGGGTGGAAATGCTGCCGAAGGCGCAGGACACGCAGTTCCAGCGCATCGGCATCGGTTTCAAGGGCGGCGCGCTGGCCGCGATGGAACTGCACGACGTGTTCGGCAACGTCACGCTGCTGACCTTCACGAACCTGCAGACGAACCCGTCGCTGCCGGCCGACCAGTTCCGCTTCACGGTGCCGCAGGGCGCCGACGTGATCAAGGGCTGATCGCCACGCGGTGCTCGCGCGGGCCTGCCAGCGATGGCAGGCCCGTTTCGTTTCGGGCGGCGGAGGCGGCCCGTGTCGCGCGTCGTGTCGTCAGCGATGTCGCGCCGCGGCCCCGATCTGTCCGATCGGCCGGCGATGCCCGTGCGAGGGCGCTGTCATAATGTGCGGCTCGCGTGGCGCGTTCGCGTCGCGCCGGCCATTCGAGGAGTCGAGGTTCCATGTCCGACCTGTTTGAAACCGAACCGCGCCGTCCGCTCGCGGAGGCGCTGCGCCCGAAGACGCTCGACGAGGTCATCGGCCAGACGCACCTGCTCGGCGAGGGCAAGCCCCTGCGGCTCGCGTTCGAATCGGGCCGGCCGCATTCGATGATCCTCTGGGGGCCGCCCGGCGTGGGCAAGACCACGCTCGCGCGGCTCACGGCCCATGCGTTCGACTGCGAGTTCATCGCGCTGTCCGCCGTGCTCGGCGGCGTGAAGGACATCCGCGAGTCGATGGAGCAGGCGAAGGACACGCTGAACCGCAGCGGCCGCCACACGATCCTGTTCGTCGACGAGATCCACCGCTTCAACAAGGGCCAGCAGGACGCGCTGCTGCCCTTCGTGGAATCGGGGCTCGTGACCTTCATCGGCGCGACCACCGAGAACCCGAGCTTCGAGGTGAACTCGGCGCTGCTCTCGCGCGCGCAGGTGTACGTGCTGAAGTCGCTCGACGACGCCGAGATGCGCAGGCTGCTCGAACGCGCGCAGCAGATCGCGCTCGACGGCCTCGAGTTCGAGGAGCCGGCCGTCGACACGCTGATCGGCTATGCCGACGGCGACGCGCGGCGCTTCCTCAACCTGCTCGAGCAGGCGCAGACGGCGGCGCTGTCGGCCCGCACCAACCGCATCGACGCCGAGTTCGTGTCGAACGCGATGACGCTGAACGCGCGCCGCTTCGACAAGGGCGGCGACAACTTCTACGACCAGATCTCGGCGCTGCACAAGTCGGTGCGCGGCTCGAACCCGGACGGCGCGCTGTACTGGTTCTGCCGCATGCTCGACGGCGGCGCCGATCCGAAATACCTGTCGCGCCGTATCGTGCGGATGGCCTGGGAGGACATCGGCCTGGCCGATCCGCGCGCGATGCAGATCGCCAACGACGCGGCCGCGACCTTCGAGCGGCTCGGCTCGCCCGAGGGCGAGCTCGCGCTCGGGCAGGCGGTGATCTATCTGGCCTGCGCGGCCAAGAGCAATGCCGGCTACAACGCCTTCAACGCCGCGATGGCCTTCGTGCGCCAGGACAAGTCGCGCGAGGTGCCGGTGCATCTGCGCAACGCGCCCACCAAGCTGATGAAGGAACTCGGCTACGGCCACGCGTACCGCTACGCGCACGACGAGCCGAACGCCTACGCGGCCGGCGAGACCTACCTGCCCGACGGCATGCGCGAGCCGCGCTGGTATCAGCCGGTGCCGCGCGGGCTCGAGGGCAAGATCGCCGACAAGCTCGCGTGGCTGCGCGAGCTCGACCGCGAGGCCGGCAAGCCCGAATGACCGCGCGCACCCGCGCGCCGCCGAGCGCGGCCCGCGGTGCGTTAGAATTCGCGTCTCACACAACGAAACTCCTGTCCTCCCATGCTCGACATCCAGTTGCTGCGCAAAGACCTCGACGGCGTCGCCAAGCGCCTCGCCGATCGCGGCTACACCCTCGACGTCGTCGGGTTCTCCTCGCTCGAGGCGGATCGCCGTGCGCTCCAGACCCGTACCGAAGAGCTCCAGGCCCGCCGCAACAGCCTGTCGAAGCAGATCGGCGCGATGAAGGGCCGGGGCGAGGACACGACGGCCGTGATGGCCGAGGTGGGCGGCATCGGCGACGAGATGAAGGCGTCGGCCGCCAAGCTCGACGAGATCCAGGCCGCGATGCAGGCGCTGCTGCTCGAGATGCCGAACGTCGCGCACGAAAGCGTGCCGGTGGGCCGCGACGAGGCCGACAACGTCGAGCTGCGTCGCTGGGGCACGCCGCGCAGCTTCGATTTCGACGTGCGCGATCACGTGGACGTGGGCACGCCGCTCGGCCTCGACTTCGAGACCGGCGCGAAGCTGTCGGGCGCGCGCTTCACGATGCTGCGCGGTCCGATCGCTCGCCTGCACCGCGCGCTCGCGCAGTTCATGATCGACACCCACACGCAGCATCACGGTTACACCGAGACGTACACGCCGTACATCGTGAATCCGGACATCCTGGTGGGCACCGGCCAGCTGCCGAAGTTCGCCGACGACATGTTCCGCGTGGAGAAGGGCGGCGACGAGAACACCGTCACGCAATACCTGATCTCCACCTCGGAAATCACGCTGACCAACAGCGTGCGCGACTCGATCCTCGAGGCCGCCGCGCTGCCGGTCAAGCTGACCGCGCATTCGCCGTGCTTCCGCTCGGAAGCAGGCTCCTACGGCCGCGACACGCGCGGCATGATCCGCCAGCACCAGTTCGACAAGGTCGAGATGGTGCAGGTGACGGCACCCGACGCGTCGTATGCGGCGCTCGACGAGATGGTGGGTCACGCCGAGGCGATCCTGCAGAAACTCGAGCTGCCGTACCGGGTGATCACGCTGTGCACGGGCGACATGGGTTTCTCGGCCGCCAAGACCTACGACCTCGAAGTGTGGCTGCCGGCGCAGAACACCTATCGCGAGATCTCGAGCTGCTCGAACACCGAGTCGTTCCAGGCGCGCCGCATGCAGACGCGCGTGCGCAACGCGCAGGGCAAGCCGGAGCTCGTGCACACGCTGAACGGTTCGGGCCTCGCGGTCGGCCGCACGCTGGTGGCCGTGCTCGAGAACTACCAGAACGCGGACGGCTCGGTCACGATCCCGGCGGTGCTGCGCCCGTACTTCGGCGGCCAGGAAACGATCGCGGCACCGGCGGCGAGCGCGTAAGCACCCCGCCGCGACACGCCTCTCGTCCCTGCAAATTTTTTTGCGAAAAGGGCTTGGAAAGTTCGAAAGAGTTGTTCTATAATCTTTGCTTCGCCGGGACATGACCTGCAGAACGGCGAAGCAGTAAAAAGCAGTAGAAGGAAAGGTGGCAGAGAGGTCGAATGCGCCGGACTCGAAATCCGGTGTACGGTTATACCGTACCGTGGGTTCGAATCCCACCCTTTCCGCCAGAATGCAAACCCCTCGATTCCGCAAGGAGCCGAGGGGTTTTTTGCATTTCGGCTCCGATTCGACCGGTGTCGTGTCGCAAGCGTGGCGGATACTCATCGGCCTGAAAATCCGGGTTCGCCGGTGCCTCATGCCGGTTCGCGCGAACGAGCGCCACCAACCATTCCGACAGGGGTTGAATCAGCATGAAGCGATGCTTCGCATGCGGTCAGACGCTGCATGCACGCATCCGCCGAGAAGCGGGCCGGTGTTCGAGCAGAGCGGCCTCGCGCGGTTCCTGGCCGCGCTGAGCCAGTGCGCGAGCTTCAGTGGCGGGGCACGGCGCAGGAATACGGGTATTCGCACTGTTCAACCTGATCGGCCCGTTCGTGATCGGCCTCCTGGAGGCGGCGGCCGGCCGCGGTGGCTCGATCGGCGCGATTGACTCCATCGAGCCCGGCATCGCCATGGACGCGCGGCGCATGCACGACACGGGGCGAAGCGGATGGTGGCTGCTGCTGCCGGTCGGCAGCATCGTGCTCCTCGCACCGGAAGGGCAGCGCGGCAGCAACCAGTGCGGCGACGACCCGATGTAAGTTGCGCGTCGCATCCGAACCCCTCGATTCCTTCCGGTATCGAGGGGGTTTTTATTTTTGGATGTACGTGTTCGAATCCACGCCGTTATCGCGGATTATCTCGATAATAAGATCATTGCCGGTATATTCATATCTGGCCTGCTGAATTCGACAGGTATTTTTCGAGATGATTATCGATGCTAGTATTCGGCCGGATTCACCAATGCGTGATGGCTGAATCGTCGATTGATTTGAATCGCCCATGAATTAATCGATCGATCGGCACCCGCTCAGCCGCTTGCTGCGGCCCGCGGGTGCTGCCGAACCTGAAATACGCTTCGTTTCGATTCAACGAGATTCGCTCCGGTCGGGCCGGAGCGACGGCAGAGCCATGGCCGCATCATTCAGGAGATCAATATGGGCTTGATGAAAGGCACGCGCCGATTCACGTGTGCGGCAATTTGCGCCAGTGTCGTCTTGTTGACCGGATGCGCAACCGAAGCGTCGCGCACGCTCGCGGTACCGCCCGTCGCGAGTGCGCGGCAGCCGCATGCCGGCAAACCGGTGGCGGTCGCCGTCGGCAAGTTCGATAACCGCTCGAATTACCTGCGCGGCATCTTCTCCGACGGCATCGACCGGCTCGGCAGCCAGGGCCGCACGATCCTCGTCACGCGGCTGCAGCAGTCGGGCCGCTTCAATGTGCTCGATCGCGACAACCTCGCCGAGATCGGTCGCGAGGCGGGCTTCCTGAAGGCGCGCCCGAACCTGAAGGGCGCGCGCTACGTGCTGACCGGCGACGTGACCGAATTCGGGCGCAAGGACGTCGGCGACCACGCGCTGTTCGGCATCCTCGGGCGCGGCAAGACGCAGATCGCCTACGCGAAGGTGGATCTGAACGTGGTGGATGCGCTGAGCTCCGAGGTGATCGCGTCGAGTCAGGGCGCGGGCGAATTCAGCCTGTCCAATCGCGAGGTGATCGGCTTCGGCGGTACGGCCGGCTACGACTCCACCCTGAACGGCAAGGTACTCGACCTGGCGATCCAGGAAGCCGTGAACCATCTCGTCGAGCAGGTCGACGCCGGCGCGCTGCGGGCCGCGCCCTGAGCGCCGCGCGCCACCTTCCCATCACCACCACAGAGAGAGACCCATCATGCAACGAGCAATCGGGCCGGCGGTGCTGGCCACCGCCATGCTGCTCGCCGGCTGCGCGCCGGCCACGCCACAGCACTATCAATGGGACGGCTATCAGCACCAGGTGTATGCCTATTTCAAGGGCGCCACGTCGCCGCGCGAGCAGATCGCCGCGCTCGACAAGGCGCAGCACGATGCCGGCGCCACGGGCCGGCCCGCGCCGCCTGGCCTGCACGCGCATCTCGGCATGCTGTACGCGCTCGACGGCGATGCCGGGCAGGCCGTGCGCGAATGGGAGAACGAGAAGACGCTGTTCCCGGAATCCACGCCGTACATGGATTTCCTGATGAAGAAGAACGCCGCTGCCCAGACCACCGCCCAACCGTGATGCCCGCCATGTTCAAGACACTTTCGCTGCGCCTCGGCGCGCTCGCCCTCGTCGTGCTGCTGGGCGCCTGCGCTCACCCCGATCACCGGCCCGACTACGCCGCGTTCAAGAAGAGCCAGCCGCTGGCCATCCTCGTGCTGCCGCCCATCAACGACACGACCGACACCGGCGCGACCCACGGCATGCTCTCGCAGATGACGGAGCCGCTCGCCGAGGCCGGCTACTACGTGATTCCGGTGGCCGTGATGGAGGAAACCTTCCGCCAGAACGGACTGACCAGCGCCTCCGACATCGCGGGCGTGCCGGCTGCCAGGCTGCGCCACATCTTCGGCGCCGACGCTGCGCTGTACTCGACGGTCACGCAATACGGCTCGGTGTTCCGCGTGCTCGACAGCACCACGGTGGTGGATGCCAGGGCGAAGCTCGTCGATCTGAGGACGGGCGACGTGCTCTGGCAGGGCGAGGGGCGCGCGACCGGCAAGGAGGTCGGCTTCAACATGGGCCTGGACGGGCTGCCCGTGCTGGGCATGATCGCGCAGGCCGCAGCCAAGCAGGTGGCGCATTCGCTGAGCGACGAGGCGCTCGACGTTGCCGGGCTCACGAGCCGGCGCCTGCTGCGCGCGGGGCCGCCGGACGGCTTGCTGTACGGTCCGCATTCGCCGAAGTACGGCACCGATTGAGTGCCCGAACGCGCCCGTAGGGACGATAGGTAGCTGATGAAATTCGCGAATATTGCGATGCAGCATCCGATGCGTCCGCATCGCGCGAGGGCGGCCCATGTCCTCGCCTCGGCAGGCGAAAATCCCTTGATCGAAAAGGCAATCGGTCGGCTTGCCGGTGGCGTGCTGCCTGTGTGCGCTGCACCATGCCGCACGCCGCGCGCGGCATGCGTTTCCGGCTTTGCCGATTCGCCCGATTGGTTGAAAATTACGATTTGACTCATACCCCGCTTTCGGTTGAAGCTAATAGCTTGCTGTCCGAAGGGTGTCCCTGCATGAGTTCGACTTTGACCGTCCGTCGTATCACCGCCGATCAGGGCAGCGTGTACCGCGAGCTGCGCGCCGCGTCGCTGCGCGAGCCGTATGCGCCCGGCGAAGCGCCGGAAGCGGAATTGTCCGTCGATGCCGACGCGGCCGACGCGATCGCCGCCCAGCGCGCGAGCTCCGATGAATCCACGACGTTCCTGCTGTACACCGAAGGTCATCCCGCCGGCATGATCGGCGCGTATTTCGACAACACGCCCGAGCGCCGCGCGTTCGTCAGCGAGCTGTGGGTCGCGCACGCGGTGCGCCATCTGCGCGGCGGCGTGCTGCTCGTCAACACCGCCCGCGAATGGCTGGCCGGCCAGGGCGCGATCGAGATCTTCGCGTGGATCGCCGAGCAGAACAGCAGCGCGATCCGCTTCTACGAGCACATGGGCTTCGCCAATCTCGGCGAGCATGCGCCGATCGCGCGGGTGCCCGGCGCGATGAAGTCGTTGTTCGTCTGGCGCGTCGAGGCCTGAGCGGGCGAGGGCGCGCCGAGCCCGCCCGCAGGCTCGCCCCGCCACTTGGAATCGTCCGCCTCGACTTGCTCGCATCGAGTCCGCGCCGCCCCGCGCGGCGCGCTTCGCTTCTTCCCGAAAATCATGGCCGTCCGCGCTCACGCCTGTAAAATACGCAAAAATTTTTTGCAGGACGTTCATGTCGCTTAAAAAATCGCCATTCTTCGAGCTTCGCAGCGGCTCGGTCGACTCCCTGCTGTTCGTCGTGAAGACGGTCGATATCGAGGCGTTGCGGGCCGAACTGGTCAAGCGTTTCGAGGCGACGCCGGAATTCTTCGCCGACGACGTGGTGGCGGTCGACGTGCGGCGTCTGGCCGAGGGCGAGCGCGTGCCGCTCGACGACATCGGTCGGATGCTCAACGACGTGCGCATGCGCCCGATCGGTGTGGTGGCGCTGCCCGAGCAGCACGGCTGGGTGACGGGCGCCGGGCTGCCGCTGCTCGAGGCGCGCGATCGCCGTACCGCGCCGGCCGCGAAGGGCGACGAGGCGGCGCCGGCCGACGCACCGACGGTACCGGCCGTATTGGTACCGGCTGCGGTCGACACGCCGGCGCAGGCCGCGATCGCATTCGAGCCGCCCGCGGTACCGGCGGCCGTGGCCGTAGAGGCCGCCGTCGCACCCGCCACCGTCACGGCGATCCAGACGCTCGTGATCGACCGGCCGCTGCGTTCGGGCCAGCAGGTGTACGCGAAGGGCGACCTGGTGGTGCTCGCGCCGGTCAGCAACGGCGCCGAGGTGATCGCCGAGGGCAACATCCACGTGTATGCGCCGCTGCGCGGCCGCGCGCTCGCGGGCGTGCTCGGCAATCACGATGCGCGGATCTTCTGCACGTGCCTCGAGCCGGAACTGATCTCGATCGCGGGCATCTATCGAACGACGGAGAACCCGCTGCCGGCCGATGTGCTGGGCAAATCGGTGCAGATCCGGCTCGAGGACGAAAAACTGATGATCGAACCGCTGCGGCTGACCTGAGCGCGAGCGCGCGAGGCAAGCAGCAGGTCGATCGACCTCATTGACGAACACAGGGTAGGGTAATGGCAAAAATCATCGTGGTGACTTCGGGCAAGGGCGGTGTCGGCAAGACGACGACGAGCGCGAGTTTCGCTTCCGGGCTGGCGCTGCGCGGCCACAAGACGGCCGTGATCGACTTCGACGTGGGCCTGCGCAACCTCGACCTCATCATGGGTTGCGAGCGGCGCGTGGTGTACGACCTCGTCAACGTGATCCAGGGCGAGGCGAACCTGAACCAGGCGCTGATCAAGGACAAGAAGTGCGAGAACCTGTTCATCCTGCCCGCCTCGCAGACGCGCGACAAGGATGCGCTCACGCGTGAAGGCGTGGAGAAGGTCATCAACGACCTGATCGCGATGGACTTCGACTACATCGTCTGCGATTCGCCGGCCGGTATCGAGTCGGGCGCGCTGCACGCGATGTACTTCGCCGACGAGGCGGTGGTCGTGACCAACCCGGAAGTGTCGTCGGTGCGCGATTCGGACCGCATCCTCGGCATCCTGTCGTCGAAGACCAAGCGCGCGGCCGACGGCGGCGAGCCGATCCGGGAACACCTGCTGATCACCCGCTACAACCCGAAGCGCGTGAGCGAGGGCGAGATGCTGTCGCTCGAGGACATCAGCGAGATCCTGCGCATCAAGCTGATCGGCGTGATTCCGGAGTCCGAAGCGGTGCTGCATGCCTCGAACCAGGGCCTGCCGGCCGTGCATCTCGACGGCACCGACGTGGCCGAGGCGTACAAGGACGTGGTGTCGCGCTTCCTCGGCGAGGACAAGCCGCTGCGTTTCATCGACTACCAGAAGCCGGGCCTGCTGCAGCGCCTCTTCGGCAGCAAGTAACGGAGCCCACATCATGTCGATCCTGTCGTTCCTCCTCGGGGAGAAGAAGAAGTCCGCCGCCGTCGCGAAAGAGCGTCTGCAACTGATCATCGCGCACGAACGCATCGGCGGCCGCCCGCCGGCCGATTACCTGCCGGCGCTGCAGAAAGAGCTGCTCGAAGTCATCCAGAAGTACGTGAAGATTTCGAACGACGACATCCGCGTCAGTCTCGAGCATCAGGACAACCTCGAAGTGCTCGAAGTCAAGATCGAGATTCCTCAGAACTGAGCGAGTCGACCGCGCGTCGCGTCAGGCGGCGCGCGGTGTGTTTCCCCCGCCGCATTTCCCTCCTCGTGCTCCCGTCCTTCGCGCTTTCCCCCGATTCCTGCTCGCGGCCGATTCGTCCGACCTTACGTGCTGTTGCACTTTGGGCCATGCCGTAACACGGCCCGTGTCGGCGTATCGCGTGCCTCGCGCATTGAACAGGTACGCACGCAGACAACGCGTAGCGAAGCAACCAGCAGAAACATCGAAAAGGGAGATTCACATGATTCGCACTGCTACTCGTTACTGGATCCCGCTCGCTCTGGCGCTCGCCTCGATCGGCTCGGCCGTGGCGCCGCTCACGGCCAGCGCGGAGGAAATCGTGGTGGTGGCGCCGAGCGCACCGCCGCCGGCACGCTACGAAGTGGTGCCGGGGCCGCGCGTCGGCTACGTGTGGGATCACGGCCACTGGGGCTGGGAGCATGGCCGCTACGTGTGGGTGCGCGGCCATTGGGAAGCCGAGCGCGTGGGCCTGCACTGGGTGGCCGGCCACTGGGCGCCGCGTGGCCCGAATTGGGTGTGGGTGCGTGGCCACTGGGCCTGAGGCGCGCGGATCATGAAGCGAACCGTGTTCCTCGTCGCGCTCATGGCCCTGGTGCTGGCCGGCTGCGTGGTGGTGCCGGCGCAGCCGGTGTACTACCACCCGGCGCGCGTAGTCGTGTACTGACCCGCGAGCTGGAAGCCGCAAGCCTGTCCGGCGCCGCCTGCGGGCGGCGCCGGTCGTCGTTTACATCAGCTTCGTGTCGCGCGTCTCGCGCATCAGCAGCACGCCGATCACGCTGATCACGGCCGCCGTCGACACGTAGCCGCCGACCCACGACAGGCCGCCGCGCGCGGCGAGCAACTGCGCGATGTACGGCGCGATCGACGCGCCGAGAATCCCGCCGAGGTTGTAGGCCACGCCCGCGCCCGTGTAGCGCACGTTGGTCGGGAACAGCTCCGGCAGCAGCGCGCCCATCGGCGCGAACGTCACGCCCATCAGGAACAGCTCGAGCGTCAGGAACAGCGCGACGAGCGGCATCGAGCCGCTGCCGAGCAGCGGGGCCATCGTGAAGCCGGACAGCAGCGCGGCGGCCGATCCGGCGATCAGCACCGGCTTGCGCCCGAAGCGATCCGCCGCCCATGCCGACAGCGGCGTGGCGAGCCCCATGAAGACGACCGCGAAACACAGCAGGCCGAGGAAGCTCTGGCGCGGGATATGCAGCGTCGCGACGCCGTACGACAGCGAAAACACCGTCGAGATGTAGAAAAGCGTGTAGCAGACCACCATCGCGAGCGCGCCGAGCAGCGTCGGCCGCCAATGGCGCGTGACGAGCGTGGCGATCGGCACGCGCACGCGCTCCTGGCGATCGAGCGTGGCCTGGAACGCGGGCGTCTCGGCGATCTTCAGGCGCACGTACAGGCCGAGCGCGACGAGCACCGCGCTGACGAGGAACGGGATGCGCCAGCCCCAGCTGCGGAATTGCGCGTCGGACAGCGAGACGGCGAGCGCGAAGAACAGTCCGTTCGACGCGAGAAAGCCGACCGACGGCCCGAGCTGCGGGAACATGCCGAACCAGCCGCGCTTGCCGTGCGGCGCGTGCTCGGTCGCGAGCAGCGCGGCGCCGCCCCATTCGCCGCCGAGGCCGATGCCCTGGCCGAAGCGCAGCACGCACAGCAGCACCGGCGCGAGCGCGCCGATCGCGTCGTAGCCCGGCACGAGGCCGATCGCGGTGGTCGACAGGCCCATCACCAGCAGCGACGCGACGAGCGTCGACTTGCGGCCGATCCGGTCGCCGAAGTGGCCGAACAGGAACGAGCCGATCGGCCGCGCGATGAACGCGATGCCGAACGTGACGAACGCGGACAGCGCTTGCGCGGTCGCGGAGCCGTGCGGGAAAAACACCGGGCCGATCACGAGCGCGGCGGCGGTTGCGTACACGTAGAAATCGTAGAACTCGATTGCGGTGCCGATGAAGCTCGCGAACACGATGCGTTTGCGGCTGACGGTGCCGGCCGCAGTGGTTGCATGCGCAACGGCC
>JASLEG010000254.1 GCA_030151225.1 Burkholderia sp.
CGCGATGCAGCTCGGGCTCGGCGCGGTGGCGAGCGCGGTGGTGGGACTGATGGCCGACGGCACGCCGTTCGGCATGGGCGTGACGATCGCGATCACCGGCGCGCTGTGCTTCGTCGGCCGGCGGCTGGTGCTGCGCTGGCACGGCCGGCCGGTGCGCGGCGACTGAACGCGGCCGCCGAAGCCGCGAAGCTGAAAACGAACAGGGCCGGCGCCCGAAAGCGCCG
The DNA here is from genome assembly GCA_030151225.1 of Burkholderia sp. Taxonomy (GTDB): domain Bacteria; phylum Pseudomonadota; class Gammaproteobacteria; order Burkholderiales; family Burkholderiaceae; genus Burkholderia. Next base: position 225 of record JASLEG010000254.1, read on the forward strand.
GCCCTGTTTTTCATGGCAGCGGGAAGCGGGCGACGCCGCGCCCGCCCGTGCTTCAGTCGCGGCTCAGTCGCGCGCGGCCGCCGGCGCCGCGCCGTGGCTGAGCCAGTCGAGCACGTCGGCCGACTCGTCCTCGCCCGCGCGCGCCTTGGCCTGCGCCACCGCCTCGCTGATCTCGGCGTTCGGCGACGCGCGCCGGATCGCCACGCCCACCGCGAGGATGTCGATCATCACGAGGTGCAGGATGCGCGAGATCATCGACAGTTGCGATTCGCGCATCTCGATGTGATCGGTCTCGAGCGCCACGGTCGCGCGCTTGGCGAGCGGCGTGTTGCTCGAGGTGATCGCGATCACCGTTGCGCCGGCCTGCATCGCCACGTCGAGCACGCGCAGCAGCTCGGGGGCACGGCCCGACTTCGATACCGCCACGATCACGTCGCCGCGGCCGAGCAGCGCCGCCGAGGCCGCCTGCATGTACAGGTCGCCGTAGGCGATGGTCGGGATGCCGAAGCGGAAGAACTTGTAGTGCGCGTCCTGCGCCACGATGTTCGAATTGCCGAGCCCGTAGAACTCGATGCGCCGCGCGGTGTTGAGGATGTCGATCGCGTGCTCGACGTGCTCGAAATTCAGGTGCTCGCGCAACTGCAGGATCGCCGACACCGTGTTGTCGAGCACCTTCGCGCCGAAGTCGGTGGCGGTGTCGCCGAGGTGCACCTGGCTGTGGCTCATCGGTATCGTGCCGGTCAGCCCGGTGGCGAGCTTGAGCTTGAAGTCCGACAGTCCCTGGCAGCCGAGCGAGCGGCAGAAGCGGATCACGGTGGGCTGGCTCACGTCCGCCTTGCGCGCGATGTCGACGATCGGATCGTTGATGATCGAGCGCGGGTGGTTCAGCGCGAGATCGGCCACGCGGCGCTCGGCCGGCGTGAGCGCGTCGCGCATCTGACGGATCCGCTCGAACACCGCCGACGACGCCCCGCCCGAGCGATTCGACAGCTGCTCGGCCAGGATCGCCGACACACCGAGGAAGGCCGGGTAATCGGCCGTGATCAGATAGGTGGGGATGTTCGCGCAGTAGTCGGAGAAGCGGCCCTTCGACTCGAAGCGCTCGCGAAAGCGCGACTTCGCGAACAGCTCGCCGAGCTTGAGCACCACGCCGCCTCCGATGTACACGCCGCCGAGCGCGCCGAGCGTGACCGCCAGGTTGCCGGCGAAGGTGCCGAGGATCGCGCAGAACACGTCCACGGCCTCAAGCGCGAGCGCGTCGCCCTCGTGCGCGCGATCGACGATCTCGGGCGGCCCGAAGTTGGCCGGCACGCGCTTCTTGTCGCGGCCCGCGAGCGCGCGATAGCAGATCTCGATGCCGGGGCCCGCGCACACGCGCTCGAACGAGACGTGCTGCGGCCACTTCCTGCGCGCGTACTGCATGACCAGATCCTCGCGCTCGTCCATCGGCGCGAAGCTGGCGTGGCCGCCCTCGCTGCCGAGCGCGATCCAGCGGTCGTCGGCCGGGATCAGGCCCGACAGGCCGAGCCCGGTGCCGGGGCCCATCAGGCCGATCACGCTGTTCTGGCGGCGCGTGCCGCCGCCGATCTGCTGACGCTGCGCGTCGTTCAGGCCCGGCAGCGCCATCGCCAGCGCGGTGAAGTCGTTGACCACCAGCAGCGTGTCGAAGCCGAGCGCGCGGCGCGTGGCCTCGATCGAGAAGCTCCAGTCGTGGTTGGTCATCTGCACCTGATCGCCGTCCACGGGATTCGCGATCGCGATTGCGGCGTGGTTGACGCGGCCGATCTTCACGTCCTTCAGATACTTGCGGATCGCGTCGGTCAGCGTCGGATAGTCGGCGCCGGGATAGACGCGGATCTGCGTGATCTCGCCCGGGCCGATCTCGAGCGCGAAGCGTGCGTTCGTGCCGCCGACGTCGGCGAGCAGGCGCGGGCCGTCGGCGTGCTGGCCGGCAGCCGGTTTAGTTTGCGCACCAGTAGACATCGAGCTTGGTCCCCTTGTCGTTGGCCAGTTGGGAAATCGCGTTGCGTTGCGGTGCCGCCGCGGCGGCCTCGAGCACCTCGCGCTTGCGCGCGCCCGCGATCAGCAGGAACAGCCGGCCGGTGTGGCGCAGCGCGTCGAGCGACAGGCTCACGCGCGCATGCGGCGCGGCACCCGGATGCACGGCGACGTAGCGCGCCTGCGTGGAGATCGCGTGGTCCCACTCGGGCGCGTCGGCGAAGAGCGAGGCGGTGTGGCCGTCCTCGCCCATGCCGAGCACGGCCACGTCGGGCAGGCGATAGGCGGGGTTCGCGTTCAGCGCGGCCACGTGGGCGTCGAGCGGGGTCGCGGTGTCGACCAGCGGCAGGAAGCGCGCGGCGGCGCCGGCGTGCTGCAGCAGCGTGTCGTGCACCAGCTGGGCGTTGCTCGCGCCGTCGGTGTCGGCCACCCAGCGGTCGTCCACCAGCGTCACGTCCACCCTGGCCCAGTCGAGCGCACGGGTGGCGAGCGTCTGCAGGAACGGGCGCGGGCTGGTGCCGCCCGACACGGCGAGCGTGGCGCGCGCGCGGTCGGCGAGCGGGGCCTGCAGCGCCGCGCCGACCGCCTGCGCGAGCGCGTCGCACTGGGCTTGCGGGCTATCGAATGCGTGAAGCTCGATCACTTCTCCTCCATGCTGCTTTTATCGAATTCGTGGGTGATGCGGAAGGCTCGGGCGCGTCGGTCGGCCGGCGAGTCGCGGCGCCGCGCGTCGTATCCTGCGAGCGTCAGTTCTCTTCCTCGAGCCAGCAGGTGCCGTGCTGCGCGAGCATCGCGCTCGCGGCCGCCGGGCCCCAGGTGCCGGCCGCGTACGGCTTCGGCGCCTTCAGCGTCTTCTGCCATTCGGTCTGCAGCGGCTCGACCCAGCGCCACGCGGCTTCCTGCTCGTCGCGACGCACGAACAGCGCGAGGCGCCCGTTGATCACGTCGAGCAGCAGGCGCTGATATGCCTCCATCTGGCCTTCCTTGAAGAACTGGTCGAAGGCGAGGTCGAGGTGCACGCTGGCGAGGTTCATGCCTTCGCCGGGCTGCTTGGCGAGGCAGTACAGGCGGATGGTTTCGTTCGGCTGCAGGCGGATCACCAGGCGATTGGTGCCGGCGCGCAGCGCATTGGGGCCGAGCGCCGAATGCGGCACCGCGCGGAAGTTCACGACGATCTCGGCCACGCGATCGGCGAGCCGCTTGCCGGTGCGCAGGAAGAACGGCACGCCGGCCCAGCGCCAGTTCTCGATCTCGACCTTCAGCGCCACGTAGGTTTCGGTGGTGCTGTCGGGCTTCACGCCCGGCTCGGTCGCGTAGGCGGGCACCTGCGCGCCCTTGATGGTGCCGGCGTGATACTGGCCGCGCACCGCCACCTTGCTGATGTCGCGCGCGTCGATCGGCTTGAGCGCGCGCAGCACGCGCAGCTTCTCGTCGCGCACCGAATCCGAATCCATCGAGTGGGGCGGCTCCATCGCGACGATCGACAGCAGCTGCAGCAGGTGGTTCTGCACCATGTCGCGCAGCGCGCCGGTGTTGTCGTAGAAGTCGCCGCGCGCTTCCACGCCGAGCTCCTCGGCGATCGTGATCTGGATGCTCTCCACCCAGTCGCGGCGCCACAGCGGCTCGAACAGCGCATTGCCGAAGCGCAGCGCGAGCAGGTTCTGCACCGGCTCCTTGCCGAGGTAATGGTCGATTCGATAGATCTGCTCTTCCGCGAAGATTTCGCCGACCGCATCATTGATGGCATTCGACGACTTCAGGTCATAGCCGAGCGGCTTCTCCAGCACGATGCGCGAGTTCGTGTTCAGCCCGACCGCGGCAAGGGCGCGGCAGATCGGCACGAATAGTGACGGCCCCGTCGCCAGATAGAACACACGGATGCCGGGCAGCGCCTCGATCGCGTCGCGCAGGTGCGCGAAGTCGTCCGGATTGCCGAGGTCGATCTTCACGAACTCGATGCGCGCGAGGAAGCTCGTCCACGCGGCCTCGTCGACGCCGTTCTTCGACACATACGGCTTGACGTGCCCGTCGACCCACTGAAGGTATTCGCCGCGATCCGCGATATGCCGTGCCACCGCGACGATCTTGCCGCTATCGGCGAGCATGCCGCCCGCGCGGTGCGCCTCGAACAGCGCGGGCAGGATCTTGCGCATCGACAGATCGCCGGTTCCGCCGAAGAGAACGAAGGTGAAGCTTGAGTCGGTTTGCATGAGTCTCCGTCGATATCCTGAAGGCCGCCGCGCTGATCGGACACTGCGCGCGCAGGGACCGGGGAGAGCGACCGTAGTCCGATAAAATATTTTTTGACACTGAATTGTAGTTTAACTACAATCCAAATCAAGAGGTAGCGTTAATTCGATGAAAAAAGCGTGCGCTGTAGAGGCTGAATGCATGCTTTACGAATCGGCGGGCGTCCGCGGCATGCTAATGGACAACGCCTTCCGGTACGTGCCAGCAGGGTGCCGGCGGACCTTACGGAAAGCCGGGGAGTCGACGGGTTGGCGGGGTCGTTGCCCGTGGCCAACGTCAGGCTGGAGTCGGATTGGCGTATGAGGCACCTCGAGTCTGCCGCGCGATGCGGGCAGGCAAAAATCAAAAGAGGAGACAGTC
>JASLEG010000297.1 GCA_030151225.1 Burkholderia sp.
GGAGCGGCGGGCACGGCCGATCAGGCCGCCACGGCCGCCGCCGTGGCGCCGCGCGGCGCGGGCCTGCGCGCCTGGCGCGCGCTGCTGCGCAACCCGTCGGCGGTGGCCGGCCTGGTGCTGCTCGGCGCGATCGTGCTGCTCGCGGCACTCGCGCCGGTGCTGTATCCGGGCGACCCGCTCGACATGGTGGGCGGCCCCTTCGAATGGCCGGGCAGCGATCCGCAGTTCCGGCTCGGCACCGATTCGCTGGGCCGCGACGTGGCCGCCGGCCTCGCGCACGGCGCGCGCGTGTCGCTGCTGATCGGCGCCGCGTCGGCCGGCATCGGGCTCGTGATCGGCACCCTGGCGGGCGCCGTGGGCGGCTATTTCGGCGGCCTGGTGGACGACCTGCTGGTGCGCGTGACCGAGCTGTTCCAGACCGTGCCGTCGTTCCTGCTGGTGATCGTGATCGTGGCGATCGGCAAGCCCGACGTGACGATCATCGCGCTGGCGATCGGCATCGCCTCGTGGCCCACCGTGGCGCGCATCGTGCGCGCCGAATTCCGCCGCCTGCGCCATGCGGATTTCGTGCTGGCCGCGCGCAGCCAGGGCTTCGGCAGCGGCCGCATCATCTTCGGCGAGATCCTGCCGAACGCGCTGCCGCCCGTGATCGTCACCGCCTCGGTGATGGTGGCCAGCGCGATCCTGATCGAGTCCTCGCTGTCCTTCCTCGGCATGGGCGATCCGAACGTGGTGAGCTGGGGCGCGATGATCGGCTTCGGCCGCGACTCGCTGCGCACCGCCTGGTACCTGACGGCGATCCCGGGCGGCGCGATCGTGCTGGCCGTGCTCGCGCTGAACCTGCTGGGCGACGGGCTCAACGACGCGCTGAATCCGCGCCTGGGCGGGCAGCCGGGGCGGGACGCATGAGCGCGCTGCTCGAGGTGCGCGACCTGCGCGTGAGCTTCGGCGCGCACGAGGCGGTGCGCGGCATCGACTTCGCGATCGGCGAGGGCGAGACGCTCGCGCTGGTGGGCGAATCGGGCTGCGGGAAATCGGCCACCGCGCTCGCGCTGCTGCGCCTGCTGCCCGAGCACGCGCACATCGGCGGCAGCGTGCGTTTCGCCGGGCGCGAGCTGCTGGGCATGAAGCCGCGCGAGATGCGCGACCTGCGCGGCCGCGACGTGTCGATGATCTTCCAGGAGCCGATGACCTCGCTGAACCCGGTGCTGTCGATCGGCGAGCAGATCGTGGAGACGCTGCGCCGCCACGAACCGCTCACGCGCGCCGCCGCGCGCGCGCGTGCGGTGGAGCTGCTGGACCTGGTGGGCATTCCCGAGCCGCGCCGGCGGGTGGCCGACTATCCGCACGAGCTGTCGGGCGGGCAGCGCCAGCGCGTGATGATCGCGATGGCGGTGGCCTGCAAGCCGCGCCTGCTGATCGCCGACGAGCCCACCACGGCGCTCGACGTGACGATCCAGGCGCGCATCCTGGCGCTGCTCGACACGCTGCGCCGCGAGCTGCGCATGGCGCTGCTGCTGATCACCCACGATCTCGGCGTGGTGGCCGATCACGCCGACCGCGTGGCCGTGATGCTGGCGGGCCGCAAGGTGGAGGAGCAGCCGGCCGCCGCGCTGTTCGCGCGACCGGCACATACCTACACGCGCGGGCTGCTCGCCGCCTCGCTGAATCTGGCCGGCGAGCTGCATTACCGGCAGGCGAGCCTGCCCGAGATCCGCCACGGGCTCGACGCGGACGGCACGACACGCTTCGAGGTGGTGCCCGGAGCAGCCCGGGCCGAGGCTGCCGAGGCTGCAGAGGCGGCGCACGGTGGCGCGAAGCTCACGACGCTCTCGCCGCCGCTGCTCGAGATTCGCGACCTGCGCGTCGAGTATGCGCGACGCGGCGGGTCCGAGCCGCTGCGCGCCGTGGACGGCGTGTCGCTCGCCATCGCGCGCGGCGAGACGGTGGGCCTGGTGGGCGAATCGGGCTGCGGGAAATCCACGCTGTCGCGTGCGGTGATGCGGCTCGCGCCGGTCGCCTCGGGCGAGATCCGGCTGCATGGCGCGGATCTGGTGCCGCTCGGCGAACGCGCGTTGCGGCCGCTGCGCCCGCGCGTGCAGATGGTGTTTCAGGATCCCTACGCGTCGCTGAATCCGCGCCGCACCGTGGGGCAGATCCTCGAGCGCGTGCTGGCCGCCAACGGCGTGCGCGGCGCGCGCGAGCGGCGCCTGCGCAGCGCGGCCGTGCTCGATCGCGTGGGGCTGCCGGCCGCCGCGCTCGAACGCTGGCCGCACGAATTCTCGGGCGGCCAGCGCCAGCGCATCGGCATCGCGCGGGCGCTGGCGGTCGGCCCGCGCTTCATCATCGCCGACGAGCCGGTGTCGGCGCTGGACGTGTCGATCCAGGCCCAGGTGGTGAACCTGCTGCAGGACCTGCAGCGCCAGCTGAACCTGGCCATGCTGTTCATCGCCCACGACCTGGGCGTGGTCGAATACATCAGCGACCGGGTCATCGTGATGTACCTGGGCCGCATCATGGAAGTGG
>JASLEG010000272.1 GCA_030151225.1 Burkholderia sp.
GCCGGCCGCGCAGGCGCTGCCCGGGGCGCCGGCCACGAGCAGCAGCGCGGACGCCGCCAGCGCGCCGCCCAGCGCGAACGCGGCTGCACGCGGCGAGGCGAGCGCGATGCCGGCCAGCATCAGCAGGCCCGGCAGGATGCCCGTCGCGAAGGCGGCCTGCGCGATCGACGCGAACGCGGCGCCGGCAGCCGAGGCCCGCGCATCGACGAGCGCGGCGGCCGGGTGCAGGCCCGGCGCCGACCCGCACCACGGCAGCCACAGCCAGGTGGCGAGCGCGGCCGGCAGCGAATAGGCCGCGCCGCCGACCCGCGCGAGGCGGCGCGCCACGGGGCGATACAGCGCACCGGCCACGGTCGCGGCGATCAGCGCGATGCCGAACGCCAGCGAGCGGTCCGCGAGCAGCGCCACCGGCGCGAGCGCGGCGAGCGCGCCGCTGTAGCCGTGCAGGCCGCGTCGTGCATCGTCGGCATCGGTGTCGTTCAGGCAGGCCGGGTGGCCGCCGCCCGTCAGCAGCGCGGCGATGTTGGCCGCCGCGATGCCGGCCAGTGCCGCGCAGCCGAGGGCGAGGTCGGCGATCACGAGCGCCGCGATCACGCACGCCCCGGTGCCCGCATGCGCCTGCAGCACGATCTGCCCGGCGCCGCGCAGCAGCGTGCGCAGTTCGGCCGGCAACGCGAGCGCGGCGGGGCGGACACGGGCGGGCAGGATCGGGCGAGACGACATGGCGGCGAGGGCGCGACGAAGGAGTAATGAGGGAGCCGGCTGGAGCGGACGTCGCGAGCATAGGGTTTGCCGCGATACGCGGGTTGCGCGCTGCCGGATACCGATTATTTGCGCTACGATCGTGCGCACCGCGCGCGGCGCCGCCGTGTGGGTGGCTCACGGGGATCCACGCGATGCGTGATGTGCGCTGGGCGTCGCTCGACAGCGACGGAATCGAACACCTGACGCTGGCGCGCGACGGCGACGGCTATCTGGCCGAAAGCGTGATCGTGGGCCGCCACGACGACGGGCGCCGCTACGGGCTCGCCTACCGCATCGCCTGCGACGCGCACTGGCGCACCACGCGCGCCACGCTCACGGTGATGGGCGGCCGCTCGCTCACGCTCGTGCGCAGCCGCGAGGGCCGCTGGCAGGACGGCGAGGGCCGGGCGCTGCCGGCGCTCGATGGCTGCGTGGACATCGACATCGCCGCCACGCCGTTCACCAACACCTTGCCGATTCGCCGCCTCGGCCTCCGGCGCGACGAGCGTCGCGCGATCGAGGTGGCCTACGTCACGATTCCCGATCTCGGCGTCACGTGCGCCACCCAGGCCTACGTGTGTGTCGAGCCGGGCCGCCGCTATCGCTACGAGGGCATCGACGGCCGCTTCACGGCCGGCATCGGCGTGGACGACGAAGGGCTCGTGCTCGAATACGACGCGCTGTTCAGGCGCCTGCCCGATCGCGCCTGACGACGGCCGGCGGGATCGGCGCAAGCGAGGGGCTCGCGTCGTTGGCCGCCGCGCCGCCGGCGGCGAAGGCCGGCTCGTGGCGCTCGGCGAAGCGGCCGATGCGTTCGGCGATCAGCGTGGCCTCGCGCAGCACCGTCCAGTGCGAGGCGTCGATCAGCTCGCGCCGATGCGGCCCGAGCCAGCGCTCGAGATGCTCGGTCAGCCCCGGCGTGACGTAGCGGTCGCGCACCGGCACCAGGATCTGCACCGGCGCCTGCGCGTAACGCTCGCGCGGCAGGCGGGCGCGCGCGATGAAGTTCGCGCGGTACAGCCGGATGCCGTTCACGCCGTTGCGCAGCTGATGCGGATCGCGCGGCGCGCGCAGCCGCTCGGTGCGACGCAGCCACCACGGCCACAGCGCGGCGCCGCCGAGCCGCCAGAACAGCGCGGGCAGCAGCGGCAGGTGGAAGAACGCGATGTACCACGACTTCAGCGACTGCCCCAGGCTGAACGGCGCGCGAAACACGTGATCGAGACAGGGCCCGGAAATCGACGTGTAGGACAGGATGCGCCCGCGCATCGCCGGATCGGTCACGGCCTCCCAGCTCTGGATCGATCCCCAGTCGTGCGCCGCCAGGTGGAACGGCCGCGTGCCGCAGGTGGCCGCGGCCACCGCCACGAGATCGCGTTCGAGCTGCGCGAGCCGATAGGCGGCCACCGCGCGCGGCGCCTCGGATTCGCCCGCGCCGCGCACGTCGTAGGCGATCACCCGAAAGCGCGTCTCGAGCGCCGCGCGCACGCGGCCCCACACCCGCGACGAATCGGGATAGCCGTGCACGAGGATCAGCGGCGGCGCGTCGCGCGGCCCGCTCTCGTGCACGGCCAGCCGCACGCCGTCCGACACCACGTCGCGCACGGTCGTCATCGTCAGTGCGCCGACGCGGCGCTGGCCGGATGCAGCGGCACGCGGCGCGGGGCGGCCTCGGCGGCATAGCGCGCGTTGGTCTCGTCGATCCTGGCGAGCAGGCCGTCGATGCCGGCCAGGTAGCGGCGGTTGTCGTAATCCCACGGATGGAAGCCCGGCCGGAAGAAGCCGAACCACTCGCGCGCGATGCCCGGGAACACGCCGCCCTTCGGCGAATACAGATACTTCACGAGCGTCCACATGCCGCCGAAGCGGCCGTGACGGCGGCGATGCGCGAACATCAGGCGCACGTGGTAATCGAACACGATGGTCCAGAAGATCGCGGTGGTCAGCAGCATCGTGCCGGTGCGCAGCAGGTAGCGCGCCGGGCCCGGCTTGATCACGCGCAGCCACACGTCGTAGGACACCGACTTGTGCTCGGTTTCCTCCATCGCGTGCCACATCCACATCTGCGTGTAGCCGTCCACGGAACCGTCGATGCGGTATTCGTGGCCCTCGAGCAGCAGGTTCGCGAGCATCGCCGTGTAGTGCTCGAGCGCGATCGTGATGGCGAGCTGCCACGACGGCGGCAGGTACTTCCTGAACAGGCCCAGGATCCACCACAGGCGGCGATCGAGCTTGTGCGCGGGCAGGCCGGCCGCCTGCAGCAGATCGTTGTACTCGATGTGCTCGCGCGTGTGCATCGCTTCCTGGCCGATGAAGCCGAGCACCTGCTTCTTCAGCTCGGGGTCGTGGATCTGGTCGCGGTAATGACGCACCGAATCCATGAAGAAGCGCTCGCCGGCCGGGAACAGCAGCGACAGCGCGTTCATGAAGTGGGTGACGGGCACGCCCTTCACGTGCCAGTCGCAGGCACGGTCGGGGGGCATGGCGAAACGGACGTCGCGGCGCACCGGCATCATGACGGTTCTCCCTGGTTGCGTGTGTTGTCGTAGGCCGAACGGGCGGTGGCGAGGCCGCCGGCGCGTGCCGCGCGGCGGCGTGCCCTGGCCCGCTCGCGCCGGGTGGCGAACACCACCAGCGCCTGATAGGCGGCCGGCAGCGTGCGCGCGAGCCAGTCGGCGCCGCGCGCGTCGCGGCCGATCAGCACGCGGCGCCGGTCGCGGCGCACGCCGCGCAGGATCACGCGCGCCGCTTCCTCGGGCGTGGTGATGAAGAACTTCTCGAAGTCGTCCTTGCCCTGCTGCTCGCTGTCCACCATGAAGCCGAGCATGTTCGGCGAGATCCGGCTGGCCTGCGCGATGTTGGTCCTGATGCCGCCCGGATGCACGCAGGTGGCCGACACGCCGCACTTCATCATGTCAAGCTCCTGGCGCAGCGATTCGGTGAAGCCGCGCACCGCGTACTTGGTGGCGTTGTAGCCGCTCATGCCCGGCTGCGCGAAGATGCCGAAGATGCTCGAGGTGTTGATCACGTGGCCGTCGCCGGATGCCTTCAGGTGCGGCAGGAAGGCCTTGGTGCCGTGCACGACGCCCCAGAAGTTGATGTTCATGATCCATTCGAGGTCGGCGTAATCCATGCCCTCGATCGTGCTCGACAGCGCCACGCCGGCGTTGTTGAACACCAGGTTGACGCGGCCGAACCGGCGCGCGGTGTCGTCGGCCCAGCGGTGCATGGCGGCGCGGTCGGCCACGTCGAGCACGCAGGTGCTCACGCGCACCCGCGGCGCGAGCGCGCGCACGATCCGCTCGGTTTCGGCGAGGCCTACGCCGTTGCGGTCGGCCAGCGCCACGTGGCAGCCGTCCTGCGCCAGCTGCAGCGCGAGCGAGCGGCCCATGCCCGAGCCGGCGCCGGTGATCGCGGCGACCTTGTCGTGGAAGGATTTCATCGGGGTGTCTCCTGATGTCGTGGGTCGGATCGTCGGGGCCGGCTGCTCAGATCGCGTGCGCGCGGCCGGCAGCCGCCGGATCCGCGCTGCCCGCGGGGCCTGCCGCGTCGGTGCGTGCCGCGTCGTCGTGGCGGCCCGCCGCCGCGAACTGCGGCGCCGAGAACGCGTGGTAATCGGCCACCGAGAACTGCGCGGTGGCCTGGCGGAAGCGCCAGGTGAAGCCCGGCCACAGCGTGGTGTTCTTGCCGTTGCGCGGGTCCAGGTACCAGCTCTTGCAGCCGCCCGTGGACCAGATCGCGCGCTTCAGGCGCTGCTGCAGCCGCTCGTTGTAGTCGGCCTCCACGAGCGGGCGCACTTCCAGCGCGTCGGCCCGCTCGCGGTCCATCGCATCGAGCGCGCCGAGGATGTATTCGATCTGCGACTCGATCATGAACACCATCGAGTTGTGGCCGAGCCCGGTGTTCGGGCCCACGATCATGAAGAAGTTCGGATAGCCGGGCAGGGCGGTGCCGAGGTAGGCATGCGCGCCGTTGGCCCAGGCATCGACGATGTCGAGCCCGTCGCGCCCGCGGATCGCGCCGCGCGGGAACGGGTCGGCCACCTGGAAGCCGGTGCCGTAGATCAGGCAGTCCACCTCGTGGCGCCGGCCGTGCGCCGTCACCACCGCGTCCGGCTCGATGCGCGCGATCGAGTCGGTTTCCACGCTCACGTTCTCGCGTGCGAGCGCCGGATAGTAGTCGTTCGAGATCAGCACGCGCTTGCAGCCGAGCGTGTAGTTCGGCGTGACCGCGGCACGCAGCGCGGGATCGGCGATCTGCCTGCGGATGTGGCGCTCGGCCAGCTTCTGCACGTTCTTCATCAGCGACGGGTGGATCGCGAAGCCGAGCACGCGCGATTCGAGCATCCAGTAGCGGCTCGTGCGCGCGAGCTTCTGCGTGAACGGCAGCGTGCGGAACAGCCACTGCTCGGCCCGCGTGAGCGCGCGATCGGGCTTCGGCATGATCCACGGCGGGGTGCGCTGGAACAGCGCCAGCCGCGCCACCTGCGGTGCGATCTGCGGCACGAACTGGATCGCGCTCGCGCCGGTGCCGATCACCGCCACGCGCTTGCCGCGCAGGTCGTAATCGTGGTCCCAGTGCTGGGAATGGAAGGCGTGGCCCGCGAAGCGCTCGATGCCCTCGATCTGCGGCAGCGCCGCGCGCGACAGGCCGCCCATGCCCGATACCAGCACGCGCGCCGACACGCGGCGGCCGTTGGCGAAGCGCAACTGCCAGCGCAGCGTGGCCTCGTCGTAGTCGGCGCTCGCGAGTTCGTGGCCGAAGCGCAGGTACGGCGCGATGCCGAAGCGCTCGACGCAGCGTTCGAGATAGGCGCGGATTTCCGGTTGCGGCGCGAACGCGCGCGTCCAGCGCGGATTCGGCGCGAACGAGAACGAGTACACGTGGGATTGCACGTCGCAGGCGCAGCCGGGGTAATGGTTGTCGCGCCAGGTACCGCCCACCGTCCGTGCCTTCTCGAACACCGCGAAGTCGCCACGGCCCTTCTGACGCAGCCGGATCGCCATGCCGAGCCCGGCGAAGCCGGTGCCGATGATGGCGACGTCGACGGACTCGGGCGCGCCGTCGGAATCGGGCAGGGTACGCGCATTCATGCAGTGTCTCCGTTCTGGTTCATTTTTAAATGTGACATTGACGGATGTAACGATAGTCGGTGGCAGGCGAAATCGCAAGCGAGTAGATGCGCGGCTCTAGCGGATCCGGGGAAGTCGAAAGATTCCTGCAATTCGTTGAATTGACGTCAAAAATGCTGCTGTGCGGAATGTGCCGGGAGGGAGCCGGGCCGGGGCGGCTTCGCGGGGTCGAGGGAAATCCGCCCGGTGTGCAGATCCGCTGCCGCGGCGCGCGATTGATCGCGGCGAACGAATAATCGCGAGCAGGCTTGAATCGCGATGCCTCGCCGCTCTATCCTGTTCCGTTGGTCGTTCGAAAGGCAACAAAGGGGGATTTGATGGACCGATTACAGGCGATGCAGGTTTTTACGCGCGTGGTCGATGCAAATAGCTTCACCCGTGCCGCGGAGACGCTCTCGATGCCGCGCGCTTCCGTGACCACGATCATCCAGAACCTCGAGGCGCTGCTCGGCGTGCGCCTGCTGCACCGGACCACGCGCCGGCTGTCGCTGACGCCGGAAGGCGCCGGCTATTACGAGCACTGCGTGCGGATCCTGACCGAGATCTCGGAGGCCGACGCGAGCTTCCAGGTGGGCAACCGCAAGCCGCGCGGGGCATTGCGCGTGCACGTGCCGTCGCTGCTCGGGCGGCGCGTGCTGCTGCCCGCGCTGCCGCTGTTCCACGAGCGCTATCCCGACATCGAGCTGCACTTCGGCATGGCCGACCGCCCCGTCGATCTGGTGCGCGACGGTTACGACTGCGAGATCCGCGTGGGCCCGCTCGAGGATTCGTCGATGGTGGCGCGGCGCGTGGGCGTGATGAATCGCGTCAGTTGCGCGTCGCCGGCCTATCTTGAGAAGTTCGGCGAGCCGAACGCGATCGAGGAGCTCGAGCAGCACCGCGCCGTGAACTTCGCCTACGCGAGCGGCGGGCGCGCGATGCCGTGGACCTTCCTGGTGGACGGCAAGCTGCGCGAGGTGCGCATGAACTCGATCGTGACCGTCAACGATTCGGATGCCTACGTGACCTGCGCACTGGCCGGCTTCGGGCTGATCCAGCCCACGCTGTTCTCGGTGATCCCGCACCTGATGGACGGCTCGCTCGTGGAGGTGCTGCAGGGCGTGTATCCGAAGCCGAAGCCGATCTCGATCGTCTATCCGCACAACCGCCACCTGTCGATGACGGTGCGCGTGTTCGCGGACTGGGTGGCGGAGCTGTTCGCCTCCGTGCCGGCGCTCGAGAACGATCCGGGCAAGCGCATCATGCCGCACGTCAGGCAGTCGCGCGGCGCGGTGGCGGCGTAGGCATGCGCCGATCGCCGATAATCACGGTTCGTTCACCGATTCGATGCGAGGTTTTCCGATGCGCCTGCTGCTTGCCCTGCTCCTGCCGTGGCTGCAATTCTTCACGATCGGCCGGCCGATCGCCGGCATCATCTGCCTGCTGCTGCAGATCACGCTGATCGGCTGGCTGCCGGCCGCGATCTGGTCCGTGTATGCGCTGAGCCAGTACAAGACCGATCGCAAGATCGAACAGGCCTTCGGCAAGCGCGGCTGATCGCGCGCTCACAGCGGCCTGAAGCACGATTGGGGGCTAACCCGGCAACGGGTTAGCCCCTATTTTTCGATAAGCGGATGGAATCGCGACTCCGCAAAATTTGATTGGATTTTCATCGCCGGGCGGCGGTATGTTGCTGGAACCGGTCCCGCCGCGCGCGGGGCCGGCCGATGTCGGGTTTCGAGCCGGTCCGCCACGCGCCGCACGCCGCGCGCCGAGGGCGGACCACACGTACAACGAGAAACTGTCCGGAGACACCCCATGAAGCCAAGCCAACCCGCCGCGCTGCCGGCCGACGTCGAAGCCGGCCCGCTGGACGCGAGCGCGCGCGACGCCGCCTCGCCGCGCGTGCGCCGCATCCAGCGCACGGCGCTCACGCTGCTGCTGCTGAGCGGTGTGGTCAACTACCTCGACCGCTCCACGCTCGCGATCGCCACGCCGCTGATCCGCCAGGATCTCGGTTTCTCGGTGCCGCAGATGGGGCTGCTGCTGTCGGCCTTCCTGTGGGCCTACGCGTTCGCGCAACTGCCGGCCGGCATGCTGATCGACCGGCTCGGCGCGCGCGTGACGCTGGCCGCGAGCCTCGCGCTGTGGTCGATCTCGCAGATCTTCGGCGGCGTGGTCAACAGCTTCTCGCAGTTCTTCGCGGCGCGCATGGTGCTCGGGGTGGGCGAGGCGCCGCAGTTTCCGACCAGCGCGCGGATCGTGCGCGACTGGTTCGCGAAGCACGAGCGCGGCTCGGCCACCGGCATCTGGAACAGTTCGTCCACGCTCGGCACGGCGATCTCCGCGCCGCTGCTGACGATCCTGATGCTGAACCTCGGCTGGCGCTGGATGTTCATCGTGATGGGGGTGGCCGGCCTCGCGCTGGCACTGGCGTTCTACGTGCTGCACCGCGACCCGCGCCACGTCACGCTCACGCAGCGCGAGCGCGCCTATCTCGACGACACCGAGGGCCTCGCCAGCACGCGCCCGACCTGGGCCGACTGGCGCCACCTGCTGCGCTATCGCACCACCTGGGGCATGCTGCTGGGCTTCTTCGGCACGATCTACGTGCTGTGGCTCTACAACGCGTGGCTGCCCACCTATCTGCAGATGGAGCATCACCTGACCATCGCGCGCACCGGCTGGGTGGCGGCCGTGCCTTACGTGTTCGGCGTGATCGGCAGCCTGTCGGGCGGCAAGATCTGCGACGTGCTCGCGCGGCGCGGCGTGTCGCAGATCAACAGCCGCAAGTATCCGATGGTCGCCTCGCTGTTCGGCATCGCCGTGTTCACCACGCTCACGGCATTGACCGACAGCACCGCGCTGGCCGTCACCTTCATCTCGGTGTCGATCTTCCTGATGTACATCTCGTCGAGCGCGGCGTGGGCGATGGCCTCGGTGGCCGCGCCGGCCAACTCCACGGCCTCGATCGGCGCGATGCAGAACTTCGGCGGCTACTTCGGCGGCGCGCTGGCGCCGGTCGTGACGGGCTTCATCGTGGCGGCCTCGCACTCGTTCAAGCCGGCGCTGTATGTCGGCGTGGCCGTGGTGGTGGTGGCGATGATCGGCTACTGGACGCTGGTGGGCGAGCCGGTGCCGGTGCGCGAGCAGAGCGCCGACGCCTGAACGCAGCGGGCGGGCTTGCCGCATGATCGTGAAAAAGCCCCGCGCGAGCAATCGCGCGGGGCTTCGTTTGCCGTGGGGTATCGGGCGTGCGTGGCGGCTTGGTGGCTCAGCGCGCCAGTGGCGCCGGGAAGGCCAGCCCGTAGCGGCGCGCGCAGGCCTCGAGCGCCGGCGCGATCGCCGCGTGCAGACGCACGCCCTCGCGCAACTGCTCGCGCTTGAGCGCCAGCCCGCGATCGCCGGGCATGCGCACCTCGGCGAAGCCGGGCCGCGGCGGGTTGCTGCGGCAGCGCTCGGCCAGCGCGTCGGTCTGACGGCGGAACTCGGCGTCGCCGCCGAACGCCGACGGATCGTACAGCGACACGAACACCGTCGCGCCCCAGCCCTCGGCCGGATCGGCGCGGCCGAAGCCGGCCAGCCCGCCCGTCAGCGCCTCGATCATCAGCGCGAGACCGAATCCCTTGTGGCCGAACGGCAGGCCGCCGAGCGGCAGGATCGTGCCGGGCGGGGTGGTGTCGAGCACGGCCGGGTCGCGGCTCGGCTCGCCGTGCGCGTCGAGCAGCACCGCGTCGTCGAACTGGCGGCCCGCCCTGGCGAGCCGCGCGCTCATGCCGTTGGTCACCAGCGAGGCGGAGATGTCGATCAGGAAGGGCGTGCCCGAGCTCGGGATGCCGGCCGCGATCGGGTTCGGCGTGAACACCGCGCGCGTGCCGCCGAACGGCGCGACGCTCTGGCCGTTCGGGTCCGAGCTGGCCAGCACGATCAGGAAGCCGTCGGCGGTGGCGCGCTCGAGATAGCTGGCGAGGCAGGCGATGTGATGGCTGCGGCGGATCACCAGCGTGGCGCTGCCGTAGCGGCGCGCGCGTTCGGCCAGCGTGTCGATGCCGGCCCGCACCAGTGCCGGGCCGGGCAGGCGGCGGCCATCCCACAGCAGGCTCGCGCCGCGGTCGGAGAGCACCTCGGGCGCGCCCGAGCGGGTCATGGTGCCGCGCTCGAGCTCACCCACGTACTGGGCGAGCAGCGCGAGGCCGTGGGTGTCGTGGCCCATCAGGTCGCCGTCCACGAGCGTCGCGGCCACGGCCCGCGCATGCGGCGCGTCGAGGCCGGCGGCGACCAGCAGGGTCTCGGCGAAGTGTTCGAGTTCGGTGGCGGAATGGCGTGGTGCGTTGGTGGTGGTCGTCATGTCGGGATGCGGGGCGCGGTGCCTGGCGGGAAAGGGAAAGGGAAGGGCGGCGAACTCACAGCGTCGCGCCGAGCTGCCAGGGCACGAATTCGTTCTGCCCGTAGCCGTGGATCTCGCTGAGCGTGCGCGCGCCCGAGGCGGTGGCCAGCATGCGCTCGAAGATCTGCTGGCCGATCTCGTCGACGCTCGCCTCGCCGTCCACGATCGCGCCGCAGTTCACGTCGATGTCCTGCGCCTGGCGCTGCCACAGCGCGGTATTGGTGCCGAGCTTCAGCGACGGCGCGGGCGCGCAGCCATAGGCCGAGCCGCGGCCGGTGGTGAAGCACAGCAGGTTCGCGCCGCCGGCCACCTGGCCGGTGGCCGACACCGGGTCGTAGCCGGGCGTGTCCATGAACACCAGGCCGGCCGCGCGCACCGGCTCGGCGTAGCGATATACATCGACGAGATTGGTGGTGCCGGCCTTGGCCACCGCGCCGAGCGACTTCTCGAGGATGGTGGTGAGCCCGCCCGCCTTGTTGCCGGCCGACGGGTTGTTGTTGAGGCTCGCGTCCATGCGCCGGCAGTGATCCTCCCACCAGCGAATGCGCGCCATCAGCTTCTCGCCCACCTCGTGCGACACCGCGCGGCGCGTGAGCAGATGTTCGGCGCCGTAGATCTCGGGCGTCTCGGACAGGATCGCGGTGCCGCCGTGTGCCACCAGCCGGTCCACCGCGGCGCCCAGCGCCGGGTTCGCGGTGATGCCGGAATAGCCGTCCGAGCCGCCGCATTGCAGGCCCACGATCAGGTGGCACGCGTCCACCGGCTCGCGCCGCACGGCGTTGGCGCGCGCGAGCATCGCGCGCACCGCTTCCACGCCGGCCGCCACCGTCGCGGCCGTGCCGCCGCTGGCCTGGATCGTCATGGTCTCGAGCGCGGCGCCGCCCTCGAGCGCCTGGTCGCGCAGCAGCGCGTCGATCTGGTTGGTCTCGCAGCCGAGTC
The DNA here is from genome assembly GCA_030151225.1 of Burkholderia sp. Classification (GTDB taxonomy): domain Bacteria; phylum Pseudomonadota; class Gammaproteobacteria; order Burkholderiales; family Burkholderiaceae; genus Burkholderia. Next base: position 11,182 of record JASLEG010000272.1, read on the forward strand.
CCACGATCAGCACGCCCGCGAAGTTCGGATGGCGCGCGTAGCCGCCCAGCGTGCGGCGCAGCACCGCGATCGGTTCGCCCTCGGCGGCGGTGCCGCAGCCGAGCCCGTGCGTGAGCGCCACCACGCCGTCCACGTTCGGATGGTCGGCCAGCGCCTCGGGGCGGATGTCGCGGCGGAACTGGTCGGCGATCGCGCGCGCGGCCGTGGCCGAGCAGTTCACCGAGGTCAGGATGCCGATGTAGTTGCGCGTGGCGACGCGACCGTCGGCGCGCACGATGCCGTCGAAGCGCGCCGGCACCGCGCTCGGCCGGGTAGGCTTCGCGTCCACGCCGAACGCGCCGTCGCGCTCGAATTCGCCTATCGACAGGTTCTGCACGTGCACGTGCTCGCCGGGCTCGATCGCGCGCGACGCGAAGCCGATGATCTGGCCGTAGCGGCGCACCGGCGAGCCTTCGGCCACGGCGCGCCGCGCCACCTTGTGGCCGGCCGGAATCAGCCCGCGCGCGAGCACGCCGCCACCGATCGATGTGCCCGCAACGAGTTGCCGGCGCGCGATCACCACGTCGTCGTCGGCATGCAGGGCGATCACGATCGGCGGGGTGGCGGCGGGCGAACCGGCGGGCGACGGGGCGGGGGCGGCGCGATCGGTGTCGAGCTTCATGGCGTGTCTCGGAGGAATGGTTGGGAAGATGACGGCGAAGCCGCCCGGCGCGGCGAGCGCGAGCGCGAGCGCTTCAGCGCACTGTAGGCAGCGTGGCGATCAACGTCCAATCGAAGAATTGCTAGACTCGATTCCGTCTGGTTATCGATAAACACGGGATTACCCTCATGGATCGACATCGCGCCCTGCTCGCCGCGACGCTGCCCTCGAAGCTGCGCTTCCGCCATCTGCAGTTGCTCGAGCTGCTGGGCCGTACCCACAACCTGCGCGCGGCCGCCGAGCAGATGCACGTCACGCAGCCGGCCGCCACCAAGATCCTCGGCGACATCGAGACGATGTTCGGCGCGAGCCTGTTCGAGCGGCTGCCGCGCGAGATGCGGCCGACCGATCTGGGCCAGCTCGCGATCCGCTACGCGCGTACCACGATGGCCGAGCTCGGCAAGTTCGCGAACGAATTCGCGACCCAGCAGGGCGGCGGCTACGGGCATCTGTCGGTCGGCGCGATCTCGGCCTCGGCCGCGCAGGTGGTGATCGCGGCGGTGCGCGAGATCCACGTGCGGCGCCCGCGGCTCGTGATCCGGCTGGTGGAGCAGAGCAGCGACCAGCTCGCGATCTGGCTCGAACAGAAACAGCTCGACCTCATGATCGGGCGCATCACCGAGCCGCGACACCGCGCGATGTTCGATGCGGTGGAACTCGGCGACGAGCCGGTGCGCGTGGTGGTGGGCCGCCATCATCCGCTGCTCGCCGCGCGCCGCCTGGCGATGGCCGATCTCGGGCAATGGCCGTGGATCCTCTATCCGCCGGCCACCGCGATTCGCCAGCTGTTCGAGGAAAGTTTCGCGGCGGCCGGGCTGGTGGCGCCGGTGGGGATGGTGGAGACGCCGTCGATCTTCTCGACGCTCGAGTTGCTGCAGTCCACCGACATGGTGTCGCTGCAGCCGCAATCGGTGGTGCGCAAGTTCGTGGAGGAGGGCCTGCTCGCCTATCTGCCGGTGGAGATCCGGCGCAGCATGAGCCACTACAGCGTGATCACGCGCAAGAACGAAATGCCGTCGCCGCAGATGGAGGAGTTCGTCGCGATCCTGCGGCGGCGCGTGGCCGAGCAGGCGCAGACGTGACGCGGGGCCGCGCTGGCGGCCCCGGAAGAGGATGCGCCGCGATGCGCTCGCTGCGCGCTCAGGACACGTTCGCGCTGCAGCTCGGGTACGGAGCCTTCTCGCCCGGCACGATCGGGCAGACCTTCAGCGGCATCAGGTTTCGCACGCGCTGCAGCCACATGTTGCCGTCGATCGGCACCGGCCTGGTTGACTGCGTGCCGCGCTGCGCCCATTGCAGCGTGTACAGATCCTTCGCGCCCTTCACCACGGTGATCGCGGTGGTTTCGCTGTGGCCGGCGCTCGCCTTGGCGTTGCCGCAACTGACCACCATCGAGAACGCGTCGCTGCCGTTGAGCTTGCCGTCGTAGATGCCCTTGGCCGAGAACGTGTCGGGGCAGGCCTTCTGGAAACCCGCCGCGATGCTCGTGGCATAGCTCTTGGCGTCGGCTTCGGGGTGCTTGGCGATCACGTTCTGCGCGCCGGTCAGCGTGATCATCTGGGTCCAGCTCGTGGCGGTTTCGCCGGGCAGTACCCATTCGTGCGCGTAGTCGTCGCCGTGCGTGCCTTCGTAGATCGACACGAAGCGCGTGGGCAGGCGGAAGTACACGAGCTGGTTGAAGATCGGTGCGATGGTGGCGATCACGGGCAGGCCCTGCGCGGCCGGCTGAGCCGATTGTCCCGCGGCGGGCGCGGCCTGTTGTGCGTGTGCGCCGGCGGCGAGTGTCAGGGTGAGCAGCGAACCCGCGATCAGCGCGGTGGATCGGATAACACGCATGATGTCCTCGTGGTGGTGGGCGTCGATATCGATGAGCGTCGGTCGCGCCATCTATTTCTCTCCAGGCTGGCAATGTAGCGCAAACCACCCGGCTTGGTCGATGGTTTTACGCTCTGCAACAAGTTTCAAACTCATTTCGAATTGGCGATGCGGCCGTCACGTTCACATTCTTTCGGCGCCCCGCGCGTGCAGAGATGACGATGCATGGATTTCGCGATTGGTTGTGCATGCATCGATATGATTCGGATAGCGAAATAATGTGCGCGGAATCGTGTCGATTCGACGACGGCCGATGAAGCTGCGACGAACATGCGGCGAGCGGCCGTCAGAAAACGGGGATCGATCGCCGCCGGCCCGACGTTGTTCCGGCGCCACGCCGGCGCACGGCAAGTGTCGCCGACGCTTGCACGACATTACGGCTGCGTAAGATCACGGATGGCATCGCCTTGCACGCCATGCGAGGATCGCAGGCGAGACCAGAGCGGCCAGGGCATCGCCCGGGCCGATACCGACAGCCACCCACGCCACGCGCCCCCGAACCGATGGAATCCTTTCCCCGCCTGCGCACGCCACGGCTCGTGCTGCGCGAGCTGACCGCGGCCGACGCCCCCGCGCTCTACGCGATCCACGCCGATGGCGACGCGATGCGCTGGTACGGCGCCGATCCGATGACGGCGCCGGCGCAGGCCGCCCGGCTGATCGAGACCTTCACCGCCTGGCGCATCGCCGGCACCGGCTGGCGCTGGGGCATCGAGCGGCGCGCCGACGGCGTGCTGGTCGGCAGTTGCGGGCTGTTCCGCTGGAGCCGGCCGTGGCGTAGCTGCACGATCGGCTACGAGCTGGCGCGCGACGCGCGCGGGCAGGGGCTGATGCGCGAGGCGCTGGCGGCGGTGCTGGAGCACGGTTTCGACGTGATGGCGCTGAACCGCGTCGAGGCGCGCGTGCATCCCGAGAATGCGCGCTCGCTCGCGGTGCTGGCGGGGCTCGGCTTCGCGCGCGAGGGCTACCAGCGGCAGGCCGGCTACTGGGGCGGGGCGTTTCGCGATCTCGAGCAACTGGCGCTGCTGCGCGGCGATTTCCGGCCGATGCGGCCGGCGCCGGCCGCGGTCGTGTCGACGGCCGCCGCTGCGCCGACCGGCGTGGCCTGAGCCGGCGCCGGCCGGCTTCGGTCGGCGCGCCGCCCCTTGCCTTGCTTCGGCGCGATCGTCGGAAAGTCCACCGGCACATCCAGCGCGACGTGCGCGAGCAGCTCGACCACCTGCTCGTCGCCGAAGCCGGCCGCGCGCAGGCTCGCCACGTCGGCGTCGCCGCTCTGCGCGCGCTGCTCCCCCACCTTCAGGGCGAAGGCGAGCGCCGCGGCGGTCTTCGGGGCGGCCGATTCGCCCACCTGCGCGGCGGCCATCGGCGGCCGTCGCGCCGGCGTTCCTGCCCAGCACGGTGTGCGCCGCCAGGCAGTCTTCGCACCGGTTGCGGTTGGCGATCGCCACGGCGATCTGCTCGCCCAGGCGGGCGCCGAGCGTGCCCTGGCCCAGCGCGCCGAACGCGGCCCACGGGCTGGCGAGCGCGGCGGGCGAGCTGGACACCGCCTTGAACACGTTCGGAGTGGCACCGAAGGCCCGATGGATCCGGGCCAGCAGCGGCTGGCTGGCGGATGGGCTGGCTTGCGTATCGAGGTTCACGCGGGGCATGTTCGAGGCGAGCGAAGGCTACGGCTATCTGCACGTGCCGCGGCGGGGCGAGCTCGAGGTCAGCCATCCGCTGCCGCGCGGCCTGCCCGAGCGGGTTCGCTTCGACGAGCCGAGCCTGCTGTTCTATCCCGCCCGTTCACGCACCACTTCCACAACCCGCCGGTCGAGGGCGCCGATTTCACCTGCGCGCGGCTGATCTTCGAGGGCGGGGCGGCCAATCCGCTGGCGCGCGCGTTGCCGTCGCTGGTCGCGCTGCCGCTGGCCCGCGTGTCGGGCCTCGATCAGGCGCTGGCGCTGCTGTTCGCGGAAACCGATCGGGCGCGCTGCGGGCAGCGCCTGCTGGCCGACCGGCTGTTCGAGGTGGTGGTGCTGCAGTTGCTGCGCTGGCTGCCCGATCACCCGCAGGAGGCGGGCGCGAACCCGGGGCTGGTGGCGGCGCTGTCCGATCCGCGGCTGGCCCGCGCGCTGGTGGCCGTGCACGACGCGCCCGGCGAGCCGTGGACGCTGGCGCGCATGGCGCAATGCGCGGGCATGTCCCGCACCGCGTTCGCCAATGGGTTTCGCGATGCGGTGGGGCAGACGCCGGCCGACTATCTGGGCGGCTGGCGGATCGCGCTGGCCAAGAGCCGGCTGCGCGACGGCGGCTCGATCAAGATGCTGGCCGACGAACTCGGCTATGCGAATCCGTCGGCGCTGTCGCGGGCCTTCGCGGCGCGCGTGGGGATGTCGCCGCGCGACTGGCTGCTGCAGTCGCAGGCGGCGTGAGTCGCGCTCAGAAGGTGTGACGCAGGCCCGCCGTGACGGCCACCTGGGTGTTGGTGGACGACGGAGACAGCGTGTTGATCATCGCGTGCGACAGCACCGAGCCGGCCGGCGCGCCGTGCACGTTCTGATAGACGCCTTCCAGATACACGTCGGTGCGCTTGCTCAGCGCGTAGTCGGTCTGCAGCATCGCCGTGTTCCAGCCCGGCGACGAGCCGTTGTAGGCGCCGCGCGTGTACGTGTAGGCGCCCGACAGGCTCAGCGCGCTGGTCAGCGCGTACTTGCCGTTCACCTCGAAGTTGTCGAGGCGCAGCGTGCCGTCGAGGCTGCCCGCCGACGCGTCCGCCGCGCCGAGGTAGGTGCCGGTGCCGAACGAGAAGGTGCCGGTGGCGTTGTCGATCTGCGTGTGGCTCCACACCAGGCCCACCACGGCCGGTCCGAACGTGTAGTTGCCGCCCACCGACCAGATCCGCTGGCGCGTGGAGATGAAGTTCGCGCTGGCGTCGCTGGCCGTGATCGCGCCGCCGCCGTTGCCGGCATTGCTGAACTGCAGGTAGCCGGCCGCGAGGTTCACGGGGCCCTGCGCGTACGACAGCGAGAAGCCGTAGGCGCGGTTGTTGGCGAACGCGCCGGCCTTGTTGCTGAAGCCGTACATGGTCTCGAAGGTCACGCCGTTCCAGGTAGGGCTCACGTACTTCACGGTGTTGTCCACCACCACCGAGTTCGCGGCCAGGTTGTCGTTCTCGAACGGGTGCGCGGCGAGGCTGCCGCCCCATGTGTTCAGCTCGGCCGTGAGCGGGCCCACCAGATCGTTGAGCACGTCGAACTGGCGGCCCAGCGTGACGGTGCCGGCCTGGTCGCTCTGCAGCCCGACCCAGGCCTGCGAGCCGAAACCGTCGCCCGAGAACGCCTGCGCGCCGTTGTTGAGCAGGAAGCCCTGTTCGAGCTTGAACACCGCGTGCAGGCCGCCGCCCAGATCCTCGCTGCCCTTCAGGCCGAACACCGTGTTCTGCGTGGAGCTGCTGTTTTCCTGCCAGGCGCTGTGGCCGAGCTGGTTGTTGGTGTAGACGAGGCCGGTGTCGATCAGGCCGTAGAGCGTGACGCTGCTTTGCGCATGCGCGGACGTCGTGGCGGCAAACGCGCCGCACAATGCGGCGGCGATCAGGGCAGGTTTCATCGTATGGCCTCCAGAAGGGACGATGGGAATAACGGAATGCGACACCGCGTTGCCGGTTGGGCAATTGCCGAAACGACCGGTGAAATCGTTGCGCGCGATGGCGGCGCGTAATCGAATCGGCTGAATCGGTGCGAGCCAATAATCGGAAACGGCGATCCGCGCCACGCCGGGCAGGCTTGCCGGGCGGGCGTCGCGGCGCTCGAATCGCAATTGGGCAACCGGCGCATCATAGGGCGACGAAAATAAAAATGGCATTGAAATGCCCCGGGCGTGGTATTAAAAAAACACTAACGATTTTCCAATTAATGAAATGGGAAATCGTTTCGGCCGGATATTGACATTCTCGCAATGCGCTAAACATGTGCAAATCGGAC